>NZ_JBHJVM010000012.1:41701-139471 GCF_042264825.1 Isoptericola sp. NPDC056134 | reverse complement strand
GCGCTGCGCGGCCTCGATCGGCGTCGCGGCGTCGGGCCGGTCCTCGGGCGTGAGCAGGACGAGCTGCTCCGCGGCCGTCTCTGCCGCGGACGGCGAGGACCCGCTCTGCTTGGGCTGGGCGTACGCGGCGAGCAGGTAGCCCTCGACGAACGCGCGGACCCCGTCGGGACCGGCGTCGGCGGTGGCGGCGCTGACGACACGCTCCAGGCCGCGCGACGCCCGGGCCAGGGCCGCACCGGCGCGCCGGAGGTCCGACGCCGTCCCGGCACCGACCCCGAGCAGCAGGATCCGCGGGGGCAGGCCCGCCCACGGGAGCCGGGTCGCGGAACCGGCGTGCGCGCGCGGCAGGTCGACGCGCACGACCTCTCCGGACGCACCACGGAAGCTCCGCCCGCCCGCACGCTCGGCGAGCTCTGCGAGGTCGACGCCGTACCGCACCGTCGCATCGACGGTGCCGGCACGCGGCTGCACGCCGTCCTCGGCCTCGCGCGGAGGCGCGACGGCCACGACGACCGCGTCGACCTGCGCGTCGTCGAGGAGTGCCGCGTCGCTCAGAGCGCCCCGGGCACCGACCACCTCGGGCAGCGTGCGCGGCAGCCCGGAGAGACCGGAGGCCCGGCGCTCACGTGCGGGCAATCAGCCCACGACGGCCTGGAGTGCCTCACCCAGCTCGGTCGCCTCGGTGGCGTTCAGCTCCACGACCAGACGGCCGCCACCCTCGAGCGGGACCCGCATGACGATGCCGCGTCCTTCCTTGGTGACCTCCAGCGGCCCGTCGCCCGTCCGCGGCTTCATCGCAGCCATCTGTGGCTCTCCATTCCGTTGTCCGGTTCCTCGGCCTGCCCCCTGCCCGCTGCCCGCCGGTCGGCGGGGGCGAGACGAGGCGCGCCCCACCATTCTAGGTCAGAACCCACCCCTGACTTCCACACCCCGGACGTCAGGGGTCGACTGGCGAGACCCGGCCCGGCCCGGCCAGGTCAGGCGGCCTCAGGCGAGGCCGCGCAGCGCGGCGGCCGGCGGGGCCTCGTCGCGGACGGCGGCGACCAGGTCGAGCACGCGCCGCGTGGCGACGACGTCGTGGGCGCGGAAGACGGTGGCGCCCTGCCAGGCCGCGAGCGCGGTGGCCGCGAGGGTGCCCTCCAGCCGGTCGCCGGGGGCCAGCCCCAGCGTCTCCCCGACGAAGTCCTTGCGGCTGAGCGCCATGAGCAGCGGGTAGCCGAGCCCCGCGAGCACGGCGGTGCGGCGCAGGAGGTGCAGCGACTGCCAGGTGTTCTTGCCGAAGTCGTGCGTGGGGTCCACGAGCACCGACCGTGGCGGGACGCCGCAGGCGACGGCCAGCGCGGCGGCCGCGCGCAGCGTCGCGACGACGTCGTCCAGGACGCCGTCGCGCGGGTCGGCGGCCTCCCCGGGCCCGGCCTGGTCGACGGACGGGTGGTCGACGGGCGGGTACTCGACGCGGTACGGGTCGGTGCGCGGCACCGCCCCGCCGGTGTGGGAGCACACGACCCCGACCCCCGCCGCGCCGGCCACCTCCACGAGCGCGGGGTCGTGCCCCGCCCAGGTGTCGTTGACGAGGTCCGCCCCGGCGGCGACGACCTCGCGGGCGACGCCGGAGCGCCAGGTGTCGACCGACACGAGCAGGTCGGGCAGCTCCTCGCGCACCCGCGCGACGAAGGGGACCACGCGGCCGATCTCCTCCGCCTCGTCGACGTCCGGGCCGACGCCGGCGCGCACCCCGCCGACGTCGAGGATCTGCGCGCCGTCCGCCCAGGCCTGGTGCGCCGCGTCGAGCGCGGCGCCGTCGTCGGGCCGCCGGGCCGGGGCGTAGAAGGAGTCCGTGGTGCGGTTGACGATCGCCATCACCACGGGCCGCAGCACCCCGTCGGGGCCGCGGCCGACCTCCCGCCCGCGCAGCACCAGCGGGGTCCCCGCCGCCGGGACGCCGGCCGGGGACGGGGCGTCGGTCGTCACGAGGCGTCGGCCGCCTCGCCCGCGTCGTCAGCCGCGTCCCGCTGGTCCTCGACGAGCTCGTCCAACGCCTCGCGCTCCGAGGCGGCGAGGGCCCGCCCGCGCTCGATCACGTACCGCACGGCCTCCTCCGGCGAGTCCGTGAGGTGCAGCAGGTCGAGGTCGGCCCGGCCGATCATCCCGCGGTCCGCCACGGCGGTGCGCAGCCACTCCAGCAGCCCGCCCCAGTAGTCGGAGCCGACCAGCACGATCGGGAACTCGGTCACCTTGTGGGTCTGCACGAGCGTGAGGGCCTCGAACAGCTCGTCGAAGGTGCCGAAGCCGCCCGGCAGCACGATGAAGCCCTGCGCGTACTTGACGAACATCGTCTTGCGGGCGAAGAAGTAGCGGAAGTTCACGCCCAGGTTCACGAACTCGTTCATGCCCTGCTCGAAGGGCAGCTCGATGCCGAGCCCGATGGACGTGCCGCCCGCGTGGTGCGCCCCCTCGTTGGCCGCCGCCATGATCCCCGGGCCGCCGCCCGTCATCACCGCGTAGCCGGCCTCGGCGAGCAGCCGCCCGACCTCGACGGCGAGCGCGTGGTCGGGGTGGTCGGGGGACGTCCGGGCCGACCCGAACACCGACACCGCGGGGCCCACCTCGGCGAGGGCGCCGAAGCCCTCGACGAACTCCGACTGGATCCGCATCACGCGCCACGGGTCGGAGTGCACCCAGTCGGAGTCGCCGCCGCCGGAGAGGAGCCTCTGGTCGGTGGTCTGGGCCGGGATCTCCTTGCCCCGCAGCAGCACGGGCCCCTTGCGGTAGCCCTTGCCCTTCTCGGGCACCCCGTCGTCGCCGCGCTCGGGTCCGTGGGCGCTGGGGGAGGTCGTCGCTCGCGTCATGACTCGAGACTATCCACGCCACCCGCGGGCCCGCCGAGCAGCCAGCCGCGCAGGGCGTCGCGACCCACCGCGAGCCGGGCCACGGGCAGGCGCTCGTCGTCCTTGTGCGCCAGCACGGGGTCCCCCGGGCCGAAGTTCACGGCGGGGATGCCGAGCTCGGCGAACCGCGCGACGTCGGTCCAGCCGTACTTGGGCGTCGGCGCGGTCCCGGTCGCGGCCTGGACGGCCGCGGCGAAGTCCGCCACGAGCGGGTCGTCGAGGCCCGGCCGGGCCCCGGGGGCGGCGTCCGTGACGACCACCTCGAAGCCCTCGAAGAGCTCGCGCACGTGCGCCTCCGCCTCGGCGACGCCCTGCGACGGGGCGAAGCGGTAGTTCACCGTGACGGTGCAGGCGTCCGGCACCACGTTGCCCGCGATGCCGCCGCGGATGCCGACGGCGCCCAGGCTCTCGCGGTACACCAGCCCGTCCACCTCGACCTCACGCGCCTCGTAGGCGGCGAGCCGTTCGAGCACCGGCGCCGCCGCGTGGATCGCGTTCACCCCGGCCCAGGCGCGCGCCGAGTGCGCGGCGACGCCGTGGGTGCGGACCTCGACGCGCAGCGTCCCGTTGCAGCCGCCCTCGATGCCGTTGTTGCTCGACTCGCCCAGGATCGCGACGTCCCCCTCGAGCGCCTCCGGGTGGTTCCGCACCAGACGGCCCAGCCCGCTGAGCGACGCCTCGACCTCCTCGTGGTCGTAGAAGACGTACGTGACGTCGTGGGCGGGCTCGCTGCCCGCGCGACCCAGCTCGACGGCGAGCGCGAGCATGATCGCCACGCCGCCCTTCATGTCCACGGTGCCGCGGCCCCACATCTCGACGGTCCCGTCCGCGGCCGCCTGGAGGCGCGTGGGGAGGTTCGGCGGGTCGGTCAGCGGCACGGTGTCCAGGTGGCCCGCGAGCACCACGCGTCGGGCGCGGCCCAGGCGGGTGCGGGCGACGAGGGCGTCGCCGTCGCGCAGCACGTCGAGGTGGGGCTGGGCGCGCAGCACCCGCTCGACGGCGTCCGCGAGCGCGGCCTCGTCGCCGGAGACCGACGGGACGTCGCAGATCGCGGCCAGCAGGTCCACGAGGTCCGACGTCGCGACCGTCTCCGGGTCGAGCAGGGCGTCCAGGCGGGCGTCCGCGCGGGGGCCGGGGTGGGGGTCGCGAGAAGGGGGTGTGCTGTCCGTGGTCACGCGCACCATCGTGGCAGACGCGCCGACTACGCTGGGCCGCATGACGACGCCTGCCTTCTCCCGCCCCGCCTGGGGCCTCGGTCTCGCCACGGTCGCCGACGACGGCACCACGCTCGACGTCTGGTACCCCGCGCCCGTGCTGGGCGCGCCGCCGGAGACCGACGTCGACATCCCGGCCGAGCTCGACGCCCTCACCGAGCGGGACGACGCGCGCCGCGTGGACGTCGTCGTCGTGCGCACCGTGATCGACCTCGACGCCGCCCCCCAGGACACCCGGGACGCGTACCTGCGGCTGCACCTGCTCTCCCACCGCCTGGTCCAGCCCCACGGCCTCAACCTGGACGGCCTCTTCGGCGTCCTGACCAACGTGGTGTGGACGTCCCACGGCCCGTGCGCCGTCGAAGGCTTCGAGGCCACGCGCCTGCGCCTGCGCGCCGACACCGGCCGCGCCGTCACGGTGCACGGGATCGACAAGTTCCCGCGCATGGTCGACTACGTCGTGCCCGCCGGCGTGCGGATCGCCGACGCCGACCGCGTGCGCCTCGGCGCGCACCTCGCGTCGGGCACCACCGTCATGCACGAGGGCTTCGTCAACTTCAACGCCGGCACGCTCGGTGCCTCCATGGTCGAGGGCCGGATCTCCGCCGGGGTCGTCGTGGGGGACGGGTCCGACGTCGGCGGCGGCGCGTCGATCATGGGCACCCTGTCGGGCGGCGGCAAGGAGGTCATCAGCGTGGGTGAGCGGTCGCTGCTCGGCGCCAACGCCGGCCTCGGCATCCCGCTCGGCGACGACTGCGTGGTCGAGGCCGGCCTCTACCTCACCGCGGGCACCAAGGTCACCGTGCTCGGCGAGATGGGCGCCGACGGCGACCCGCTGGTGGTCAAGGCCCGCGACCTCGCCGGTCGCGACAACCTGCTGTTCCGCCGCAACTCGCGCACCGGCGCGGTCGAGGTGCTGGAGCGGGGCGGCGTGGGCATCGAGCTCAACGCCGCGCTGCACGCCAACTGAGGTGTCCGGCCGACGGGGCCGGCGGAGAGGCCGGCGGGGGGCTGCCGGCGCAGCCCTCGCCGTGGTCCTCGTCGCCGGCGCCGGGGCGACGGCCGGCGTCGTCTGGTTCCTCAACCGGGTCGACACGCCCTCGGTGCAGCGGTGCGCGGCCGAGCTGGACGGCACGTCGTGGTACCTCACGCCGGTCCAGGCGGACAACGCCGCCCTGATCGTCGGGACGTCCGTGCAGCGCGGGCTGCCGAGCCGGGCGGCCACGATCGGGCTGGCGACGGCGCTGCAGGAGTCCCGGCTGGTCAACATCGACTACGGCGACCGCGACTCGGTGGGCCTCTTCCAGCAGCGCCCCTCCCAGGGGTGGGGCACCGTCGACGAGATCATGGACCCGGTCTACTCGACGGGGAAGTTCTACGACGGCCTCGTCGAGGTCGACGGCTACGAGAACCTGGAGGTCACGGTCGCCGCCCAGGCGGTGCAGCGCTCCGGGTTCCCCGACGCGTACGCGCAGCACGAGACCCGGTCGCGGGCCTGGGCGTCCGCGCTCACCGGCCACTCCCCCGGGGCGATCACCTGCGACCTGCCGCCCACCGAGGACGACGAGGCCCCGTCCGGCGCAGCCGCCCGGGACCTGCTCGCCGAGCGCGGCGCGCGCGACCTCGGCTTGCCCGCCGACGCCCTGCGCGCCGACACGTCCGCCGAGGACGTGAACGCCGTCGTCGTGGACGCGACCGCGGTGCCGCTCGACGGCGAGCTCGCCACGTGGGCCGTCGCGCACTGGGCGGTCGCGACGGCGTCCGTCTCCGGGGCGCAGGAGGTGCGGGCCGACGCACAGGTGTGGACCCGCGAGGACGGCACGTGGTCCGTCGTGGACGACGACGCCGACCGCCGGCCCGACGGCCAGGTGACGATCGTCCTGTCGTGATCGTCCTGGTCGCGGGCCGACGGCCGGCGTCGGTGCGGTACCCGTCCTGGAGGCGAGAGCCTCAGCGCTGCTCGAGCGGCACGTAGTCGCGCTCGGTCGGACCGGTGTAGACCTGCCGCGGGCGGCCGATCTTGGTCTGCGGGTCGTTCATCATCTCGCGCCACTGGGCGATCCAGCCGGGCATGCGGCCCAGTGCGAACAGCGGCGTGAACATGGCCGGCGAGAAGCCCATGGCCTTGTAGATGAGCCCGGTGTAGAAGTCCACGTTCGGGTAGAGCTTGCGCTCGACGAAGTAGTCGTCGTGCAGCGCGATCTCCTCGAGCCCGCGGGCGATGTCGAGCAGCTCGTCCTTGGCGCCGAGCTGGCCCAGCACGGCGTCCGCGTGCTTCTTGACGATCGCGGCGCGCGGGTCGTAGCTCTTGTAGACGCGGTGGCCGAAGCCCATGAGCCGGACGCCGGCCTCCTTGTTCTTGACCTTCTTCATGAAGGTCTCGACAGAGTCGTCGCCGCTGCGGATGCTCTCGAGCATCGTGAGCACCGCCTCGTTGGCGCCGCCGTGCGACGGGCCCGACAGCGCGTTGATGCCGGCGGCGACCGACGCGTAGAGCGTCGCGTTCGACGAGCCGACGATGCGGACGGTGGACGTCGAGCAGTTCTGCTCGTGGTCCGCGTGCAGGATGAGGAGCTTGTCCATCGCGGACACGAGCACCGGGTCGGACTCCCACTGCTCGTACGGCCGCGAGAACGTCATGCGCAGGAAGTCGTCGACGTAGCCGCGGGCGTAGTCCGGGTACATCAGCGGCTCGTCGCGCGTGGCGCGGTGCAGGTACGACGTGATGGTGCGGATCTTGGCGAGGATCAGCACCGTGGCGAGCTCGACCGCCTCCGGGTCGTGCGGGTCCAGCGACTCGGGGTAGTACGTCGCGAGCGCGTTGACCGCCGAGGCCAGGATCGACATCGGGTGGCCGCCGCGCGGGAACGACGACAGGAAGGCACGGAAGCCCTCCGGCACCAGCGTGTGGCGGTTGACCCGCTCCTCGAACGCCGACAGCTCGGCCGGGGAGGGCAGCTCGCCGTGGATCAGCAGGTACGCCACCTCGAGGAAGGTGGACGAGTCGGCCAGCTGCTCGATGGGGTACCCGCGGTAGCGCAGGATGCCCTGGTCGCCGTCGATGTACGTGATCTCCGACTGGCACGACGCGGTGTTCGTGAACCCGGGGTCGACCGTGACGAGCCCGGTGTCCTTCAGCAGGGACGACACGACGATGCCGTCGTTGCCCTCCGTGGCGGGGACGACGGGCAGCTGGCGAGCGGTACCGTCGACGACGAGCTCGACCGAGGCGGAGTCGCCCGTGGTGCCTGCGGCAGGCGTGGTGGACGTCATGTCTTCCTTCCGTGACGGGCCTGCCGACTCCCGACGACGGGACCGGTGGGCGCGTGACTCGTGACTCTGGGACGGGGGCGGCCCGGGGCACGCCGGCCGTGGCATCCTCCAGGGCTACCTCGGCCTGCGGTCGAACCTACCCCCCAACACCAAGGTGTTCCAATCCCTCACCCAGCCGCAGCCATCCGTCGGGTCACAGAGTTGTGATGCGCGCCACAGCCTCGGCCACGGACCCGTCGGGTGCGGTGAGCGCGACGCGGACGTGCGACCGCCCCGCGTCGCCGTAGAACTCCCCCGGCCCCACCAGGATGCCGCGGCGGGCGAACCACGCCGCGAGGTCGCGCGACGTCGCGCCCGCGAGCGGCGTCCCGTCCGCCGGGCGGGCCCACAGGTAGAGGCCGGCCTCGGAACCGTCCACGACGAAGCCCGCCGTCCCGAGCGCGCCGAGCAGCGCGGCGCGGCGGCCGCGGTAGACCTCGCGCTGGGCCGCGACGTGCGCGTCGTCGCCCAGGGCGGCGGTCATCGCCGCCTGGACCGGCGCGGGAACGATCATCCCGAGGTGCTTGCGGGTGGCCAGGAGACCCGACACGAGGGTGGGGTCGCCGGCCACGAAGGCCGCGCGGTACCCGGCCACGTTGGACTGCTTCGACAGCGAGTACGCCGCGAGCAGACCCTCGGTGCCACCCCCGGTGACTCGCGGGTCGAGCAGGCTGGGCACCCGCGAGACGCCGTCGTCGCCGACCCAGGCGTCGGCCCACGGCAGCTCGGCGTAGCACTCGTCGCCCACGACGACGGCGCCGATCTCCCGCGCCGCCTCCACCACGCGGCGCAGGTGCGCGACGTCGGCGACCTCGCCGGTCGGGTTGCCGGGCGAGTTGACCCACACCAGGCGCACGTCGCGGCGCCCCGCCCAGGCGTCGACGTCGTCCGTGGCCAGCGGCGTCGCACCGGCCAGCCGCGCCCCGACGTCGTAGGTGGGATAGGCGACCGCCGGGTGCACGACGACGTCGCCCGGGCCCAGGCGCAGCAGCGACGGCAGCAGGCCGACGAGCTCCTTGGAGCCGACGGTGGGCAGCACGGCGTCCGGGTCGAGACCGGGGACCCCGCGGCGGCGGGCGAACCAGCCCGTCACGGCCTCCCGGAGCGCGGGCGTGCCGTGCGTCAGCGGGTAGCCGTGGGCGTCGGACGCCGCGGCGAGCGCGTCGCGCACGACCTGCGGGGTCGGGTCGACCGGCGTGCCGATCGACAGGTCCACGACGCCGCCGGGGTGCGCACGGGCGGTCGCCCGCACGTCCTCGAGCGTGTCCCAGGGGTAGGGCAGTCCGCTGAGGTCGGCGAACCCCATCAGGCCTGGGGCGGCAGGCCGGCGATCATGGGGTCGTCCTTCTCGATGAGCCCCATCTTCGCGGCGCCGCCGGGCGAGCCGAGGTCGTCGAAGAACTCGACGTTGGCGCGGTAGTAGTCCTTCCACTGCTCGGGGACGTCGTCCTCGTAGTAGATGGCCTCGACCGGGCACACCGGCTCGCAGGCGCCGCAGTCCACGCACTCGTCCGGGTGGATGTACAGGGAGCGCGAGCCCTCGTAGATGCAGTCCACGGGACACTCCTCGATGCACGCCTTGTCCTTGACGTCGACGCACGGCTGAGCGATCACGTAGGTCACTGCGGGCTACCTTCCAGGTGACGAGGGCGCGCGCCGGAGAGCCGGGCGCCGAACCAACTCTAGTATCGCTGACGTGGTGCCTCCGCCGTCAGCCGTCCCACCTGCCGTACCCCCGCCCGCCTGGCGCGGGGTGCCCGCGGGCACCCGCGTCGTCGTGCGGCGGCGCCTGTCCCCCGCCGAGGCGGCCGAGCACGGGGCCCGGTGGGCGGACGTCGTGGGGATTCTCACGGCCGTCGGGCCCGCCGGCCTGCGCGTGCGCCCCGACCGCTCCCCCGACCTGCCGGAGGTGGCCGTCGCCGCCGACGACGTCGAGGCCGTGAAGCCGGTCCCGCCGCGGCGACCGCGGCGGGGGCGGCCCGACCAGACCTGAGCCGCGGCCCGAGCCTGCGAGGCTGTCGTACCGCTCAGCGCGGCGCGCGCACCCGGACCGCGCCGTCGTCGACGCCCACGACGACGGCGCCCGCCGTGCAGCGCGCCACGAGGTCGTCGACCAGGCCGGACGTCCAGGCGTCGCCGACCGGCAGCGACTCCTCGGGACCCGCCGGGCGCGCGCGGCCCCCCGCGCGCAGCTCGCGGACGTCGTCGGCGGCGTGGAAGACGTCGTGCAGCGAGCCGTTCGTCTCCAGGGCGCCGATCACGACCTCGAGGTCGCGCACCGCCTTGCGCAGCGCGGGCGCCACCCACGCAGCGTTCTCGGTGACCATCGCCTCCGTGCGGGCCGGGTCGGTGAGCGCGACCCGGGTGCCGTCGCGGAAGCTGCCGGCGGCGAGGCCCAGCGCGAGGTCGCGGACCGGCGCGCCCGCCACGGCGTTGAGCAGCTGGGTGGCGAGCACGTGCGGCACGTGGCTCACCAGGGCGGCCGCCTCGTCGTGCCGGTCGTCGGTGACGACGGCGGCGGTGCCGGCCAGCGGACCCGTCACCAGGCGCAGCACCTGCGCCAGACGCCGGGGCTCGTCGGGCGCAGCACCCCCCGGCTCGGCCACGGTCACCGCCCACGGCGCCGCGTCGAGCAGGCCGGCGTCGGACGCGGCGAAGCCGCTGTGCTCGGTGCCGGCCATCGGGTGCGCCCCGACGTACCGGTCGCCCAGCCCCGCGGCGAGGACCGCTGCCCGGACCGGGCCCTTGACCGAGCCGACGTCGGTCACGGTCGCGTCGCCACCCGCCAGCAGCGGCGCGAGCTCGGCGGCCGTGGTGCGCACGGCGCGCAGCGGGACGGCGAGCACGACGACGTCGGGACGTTCGGCGCACAGGTCCGCCAGATCGTCCGCCACGCGCAGCCCGACGGCGCGCGCGTCGCCGCGGGTGCCGGCGTCGGTGTCCGTCGCGACGACGTCCACGCCGCGCGCGGCGAGCAGCCGCGCGAGCGACCCGCCGACCAGGCCGAGGCCGACGACCCCGACCCGGCCGTCCCGCGCGTCGTTCACCACAGCAGGCCCCGCGCGACCGTCGCGTCGTCGTCCGAGCCCAGCACGCTGCCCGTCGGCACGTGGTCGGGCAGCACGCCGTCGAGGCCCGGCCCGCCGGGCGCCACGGGGAACGCGCCGAGCACCTTGAGCGAGTCGCCCGCGCCGAGCAGGGCGGCGAACAGGTCGCGCACCTGCGGCTCCCAGGGGGCGCCGTCGAGCGTCACGACGAACACGTACTGGCTCTCGCGCACCTTCAACGGGCGCTCCACGAGGCTCGACATGTTCACGCCGCGCTCGGCGAACTCCGCCGTGACCCGCGCCAGCACGCCCGGCCCGGTGACCACCGGGGTCACGGCGGCCATGGTGCGCCACGCGTCGCGGGCGTGCCCCGCCGCACGCACCGGCGCCCACGCGGCGGTCGCGTCGTCCCGGCGGCACAGCACGACGAACCGCGTGCGCGCGCCGGCGAAGTCCTCCACCCCCGTCGCGAGCGTCTCCAGCCCGTAGAGCTCTCCGCACAGCCTCGGCCCGAAGGCGACCTGGTGGTCGGCGAGGTCGCGGCACGCGGCCGCGTTCGACGACGCCGGCACGGGCAGCAGGTCGTGCTCCGCGACGAACCGCGTGCACTGCGCCAGGCCGTGCGGGTGCGCCGTCGCCTCGCGCAGCCCCGACGGGTCGGCGTGCCCGGGACGGACGAACGCGTCGAAGGAGACGTCCAGCACGACCTCGTCCACCGCGACCACGTCGGGGCTGCCCACGAGCGCGTCCAGGGACGGCACGACGTACCCCTCGACGGAGCTCTCGATCGCCACCACCCCGCGGTCAGCGGCGCCCGACGCGACGGCGTCGTGCACCTCCCGGACGGTGGCCAGCGGCAGCTGCGCGGCGTCGCCGCCCCTCGTCCGTGCGCCGGCCCAGCGCCGGACCGCCTCGTGGGTGAACGTGCCCTCCGGCCCGAGGTACGCGATCCTCATCCGCCGCCCCCTCACGCCCCGGCGGGGCCGGTGGCCCACCGCGGCGCCAGCGGCACGGGGCCGGGCACGAAGCCCTCGCCCGGCAGCACGGCCAGCGTGCGGTGCGCGACGCCGCGCCCGTCGAGCTCCGCGACGAGCCCGTCGAGCACGTCGACGCTCGCGCAGCCGAACGAGGTGAAGAAGACGTGCGGCCCGTGGGCCGAGGGGTGGCTGCGCAGGTGCTGCAGGTCGACGCCCGCCGCCGACAGGACCGCCAGCGTGTGCTGCAGGGACCCGCGGTGGTCGTCCGACGGCCCGACGGCGAGCCACACCTGGGCGGGAACGTCGAACCGCGGCCATGCCGCCCGCGCCTCGAGGAGCCCGTACCAGACCGGCCGCCTCCCGGCGAGCCGCTCGCTGCCGGGTACCTCGACCCAGCCGGCGGGCACCCGGGACCGCTCGACCACGAGCGAGCCGGCCGCACCCGCCAGCGCGACACGCTCGTCCACCGGGGTGCGGGTCGGCACCAGCCGCGGGCTCACGCCCATGGCGCGCAGCAGGTCCTGGCAGTCCCGCATCCCCGCCTCGTCGATGACCACCTGGCCGCCCGTAGCGCCCGCCGGGGCCACCCACACCCACTGGGGCGCGACCGGCACGGCGGCCGTGACGATGAGCGACGGCTCACCGGCGAGCAGCGCCTCCTCGAGCCCCGGCGACGGCTGCTCCGGATGCCCCAGGTGCACCACCGCCGCCAGGTCGTCGATGGTCGCCACGGTGGCCAGCGTGTCCGACGTCGTGCCGAGGTCCAGCAGCTCGATCGACTCGTCCGGCACGGCCGTGGCCACCGCGGACCCGGGGGCGACCCCCGACCAGCCCGCGTCGTGCGCCGCCTGCGCGGCGTGCGCCGGGGACTCGCGTTCCGAGCGTCCGAGCATCAGTCCTCCTCGGCCTTCCCGTCGTCGGCGGCGTCGTCCTTGCCGTCGTCCTTGGGCTGGCGGTCGTCGTCGCGGTCGGCCTTCGGCTGGTCGCACACGACGGGGTTGTCGGGCTTGTAGGTCCAGGTCTTCGACTCGTCCTTGACCTGCTTGCCGTCGTGGAAGACCTGCCGGTAGTTCGTGATCGTGAACCCGTCGTTCCCGCCCGGGTACGGCTCGCAGCCCGCACCCGACTTGTGCACGGCCGTGGCCGGCACGACGTTGCGCTTGTCGCCCGCCTGCTTCGTGACCTCGTAGTACTTCGTCGACCAGATCTGCACGTGCAGCTCGCCGCCCGAGACCCACGATTGCATGACGGCCCCGTACGGGGTGTCGTTGGTGAACTTCATGTCGATGGCGCCCACGTAGATGGTCGCCTCGCGCCCCGCGGGGTACCGGCTGAACCAGTAGCTGTGGGGCTGGTGGCCCGCGTCGTCGTACCCGGCGAGGAAGCCGGCGTTGTACGTGGTCGTGGCCATCTGGGACAGGCCACCGCCCACGGCGTCGGTGTGCACGCCGTTGCTCACGACGCCGGCCGCGACGAAGCCGTTCGACTCGTCGATCGGTGACAGGGTGTCGAGCAGCGAGAAGGTCTCCCCCGGTGCCACGAGGGTGCCGGTGACGATCTGGGCGCCCCGCTCGAGGTTGCGGGTGCGGATCGGCTCGCTCGTGAGCGGGGTCGAGAAGGACGAGACGACCTCCTTGACCCCCATGTCCTCGAGGGCCTCCTTGGTGTGCTCCGGCTCGCGCTCGACGAGCTTCACCTCGGTCGTCCGGTCGTCCGAGAGGGCGGCATCGCCGACGGCGGACGCGGTGTCGTCCGGGTCGAGCGTCGTGCCCTGCTCCCCGCCCTCGACGACCGGCTTGCCGCCGGCGAACACGAAGTGCGCGTCGTCCGGCTCGGTGAGCAGGTCGTCGGTGTCGTCCACGACGTCGGAGACCAGCTTCTCGCCGTCGAACCGCGCCTTCAGCTCACCGTCGGAGTTCTTGAACGACGTCGCCTTGGCGAGCTGCTTCGGGGTCAGCTCCGCGGACTGCTCCCCCACATCGACCGTGACGGGGCCGCTCACCACCTGCTGCGCCTGCTCGAGGGCGGCGTCCGTCTCCGCCTGCGTGACCGCGGGCTCGACGACCTCGGTCGGCAGGTCGACCGGCCCGGACGTGACGAGCCAGGCGTCCACGACGGCGTCCACGGCGTCGTCGACCAGCACGCTGGACCCCTCGACCGCGTCCGTGGACACGGCCTTGGCCCCCTTGAACCCGACCGAGCCGTCCACCGGCTCGACCTTCAGGGAGTCCTCCAGGCCGGAGACCGCCTCGGTGAGCGTGGGCCGGGAGACGTCGACGACGGGCGGTACGGCGTCGCCGCCGACGAGGTGCTCCCACAGGTGCGCGGGGCTGAGCGAGAACCCCGTGAGCCCGTCGACGGTCGCCTGCGCGTCGAACGACAGGCCCGCGGAGGCCGGGTCGATCGTGCTCGAGGCCTCGCCCGCCCGGACGTCGATCGGCTCGGCGGCACGCTCGCCCAGGCCGTCGTCGAGCGCCGCGACCGCGGGCCCGGTGTCCATCCCGCCGATCTCGACCCCGGCGACGCTGGTGCCCTTCGGCACCGTCCCTGCGACGGCCCACTGCGCCCCCGCGTAGAGGCCCGCGACGACCACGAGCCCGACGCCGGCCCACAGCGCGACCTTCGGTGCGCGGCTGGGCGCACCGTCGCCGGCCAGGCCGTCGAGCGGGGAGCCCGGGTCCGCGGGCGGCGGCGTGGCCGCCCCGGCCGGGTCCGCAGGGCCGCCGGCGAACGCCGGGCCGGCCGGGGCCGCCGAAGGGCCGGCGACCGACGCCGCCACCGCCGGCAGCGCCTGCGTCGGCGGTCCCGACGGTGCCGGCACGGTCGCGATGACGCGCTGCTCGTACAGCCGCACGCGCGGCTCGTACGGCGTCTCCGGCTCGTCGTCGGCCGGCTGCCCGGGAGCCTGCGCCGTCGCGGCGGGCCCCTGAGCCACCGGGGGCTGCGCGACCGGGGGCTGCGCGACCTCGGGGGCGGCGGGAGCCTCGGGCGCGGCTGGAGCCTCGGGCGCGGCGGACGGCTCGGCGGCGGACGGCTCGGCGGCACCGGCTTCCTCGGGCGCCGCGGCGGGCACTCCGGCCTGGGGCTCGGGCTCGGCTTCGGGGCGCGCAGGCTCGGCGGGTGCGGACCCGGCGGGGTCCGGCTCGCGCTCGGTCGGGTGACCCATGCATGCTCCGTCAGGGTGGGGTGCGGGGCGACGCCCCGGGGGACAGGTGAGCGGGCAGACCCGCCTGGGGGATCCTACTCGGGCGGCACCGACCGCCTCGGCGCAAGTCCGGGTGAAAGCGCCAAATCGGACGCCGGTCCGCACAGCTTCGTCACGCCCGGCCGGGTGGCGCGCACGGGACGCTCACAGGCGGCCGCGTGGACCGGGCGTCAGCCCCGCCGGTCGGAGAACCAGGACCGGGGCAGGAAGGCTGCGACGAGGAACATCGCCAGGCCGCCGTAGGTCCACACCAGGCCCACCGCCTGGGCAGGGACCAGCACGTCCCCGCCGGGCCCCGCGACGGCCAGCACCTGCACGGCCACGACCCAGCCGGCGCCGGCGGCGAGCAGCGGGCCCAGCCCGGCCCACGCGCGGCACAGGACCGCCGTGGACAGCGTGATCGCGAGGGCCAGCACGATGCCGGCGGGCAGGTCGTGCCACTGGGTGCGGTGCGCGACCGTGCCGAGCACCCCGACGACGCCGCCCAGCGCGACGGCCAGGAGCGTCCGCGCGGCGGACCTCCACCACCGGCCCGCACCCGCGGGGGGAACGGGCGAGGTAGACGTCGCGTGCTCGGGGCCGGTCATCGGCGCGAGCCTACCGGCGTCCGGCGTGCCGCGACGTCCGGCGCCGTGGGCGACGAGGACACGAGGTAGACCTCGTGCGCCGGCACCGGGGCGAGCACGGCGTTGCTGAGGGCGTACCAGCCGGGCAGGTCGGCACCGGGCAGCGCCGCCTCCGGGGCCCCGGTGGCGTGCTGCACCTGGGTGGCGTGCGCGCGCATCGCGGCGAGCACCCGGTCGAGCACCGGGGCGACGGCGACCTGGGCGACGTCGTGCGGCCCGGCGTCGCGCAGCTCCGCGTCGTGGCGCGCGAGCGGGGGCAGAGGTTCGTCCGGGTCGGGGAACGTCAGCCCGGTGCGGGCCGCGAGGTCCTGGACCGCGGGCACGGCGGCCAGCGCGCGGCGCCCCGCCCGGAGCGCGGCGGACGGCGTCACCGCACGCCACAGCTCGGCGTCGCCCCAGGGCTCGCCGGGCACGGGGGCGTCCGGGTCGGCCGCGAGGGCGAGCGCCCGCACCGTGACCTCGTGCGTGCGGACGTGGTCCGGGTGCCCGTACCCGCCCTGCTCCTCGTACGTCGCCACCACGTCGGGGCGGCGGGCGCGCACGACGGCCGCCAGACGCGCGGCGGCGTCGTCGAGCGGGACGCGCACGAACGCCGTCGCGGGCGCGTCGTCCGCCGGCCCGGCCACTCCCGGCGCGACCCACGCCATGCCGGAGTCCTCGAACCGCCTGTCGGACCCTGGGCGCATCCCGGTGGGCTGGACGTCTAACGCCGCGCGCGCCTCGCCGGCGGGGTCAGACCCGGGGCGCACCCCGGTGACCTGAGCGTCTGACAGGTCGACGGCGTCGAGGAACACGTGCCCGACGACGCCCGGCCCGCCACCGAGCGCGGCCAGGGCCGCGGCCAGCTCGGTCTCCCGGTGCGCAGCGAGCGCCGGGCCGTCGCCCTCGAGGCGCGCCAGGCCGGTGGGGTGCGACGGCGTGTCGATGACCTCGCCGCGCTCGCCGCGCGTGCAGGTGACGACGGCGACCGGCCGACCCGCGGCCGCCCACGACGCGAGGAGCGCGCCGGTCGCGAGGGTCTCGTCGTCGGGGTGCGCGTGCACCGCGAGCAGCCCGCCGTCGGGCACCGGCTGCTCCGGGGCGGGCGCGGCGGGGCCGGTCACCGGGAGCGGGTCAGGCGCGCTTGGCCCGCGCCGTCGCCCGGGCGCGCGCCGTGGCGTCGAGCTCGACCTTGCGGATCCGCACGACCTCCGGCGTCACCTCGACGCACTCGTCCTCGCGCGCGAACTCGAGGGACTCCTCGAGCGTGAGGTGGCGCGGCGGGATGAGGTTCTCGAAGTTGTCGGCGGTCGAGGACCGCATGTTCGTCAGCTTCTTCTCCTTGGTGATGTTGACGTCCATGTCCTCGTTGCGGGAGTTCTCGCCGACGATCATGCCCTCGTAGACCTCCTGCGTGGGGTCGACGAAGAACGAGCCGCGCTCCTGCAGGTTGATCATGGCGAACGGCGTCACCTTGCCCGCACGGTCGGCGACCAGGGAGCCCGTGTTGCGCGACTCGATCGGGCCGTGCCACGGCTCGAAGCCCTCGGAGATGGACGCCGCGATGCCGGTGCCGCGCGTCTCGGTGAGGAACTGCGTACGGAATCCGATGAGGCCGCGCGCCGGGACCATGAACTCCATGCGCACCCAGCCGGTGCCGTGGTTGCTCATCGTCTCCATGCGGCCCTTGCGCTGCGCGAGCAGCTGGGTGACGGCGCCGAGGTACTCCTCCGGCACGTCGATGGTCATGCGCTCCATCGGCTCGTGCCGCTTGCCGTCGATCTGCTTCGTGACGACCTGCGGCTTGCCGACCGTGAGCTCGAAGCCCTCGCGGCGCATCTGCTCGACGAGGATCGCCAGGGCCAGCTCGCCACGGCCCTGCACCTCCCACGCGTCCGGGCGCTCGGTGGGGAGCACCTTGAGCGACACGTTGCCGATGAGCTCGGAGTCGAGGCGGTCCTTGACCTGGCGCGCCGTGACCTTGTGGCCCTTGCCGCCCTTGCCCGCCAGCGGCGAGGTGTTGATGCCGATGGTCATCGAGATCGCCGGGTCGTCCACCGTGATGAGCGGCAGCGGGCGCGGGTCGTCCACGTCCGTGAGGGTCTCGCCGATCATGATGTCGGAGATGCCGGCCACGGCCACGATCTCGCCGGGCCCCGCGGACTCGGTGGGCACGCGGTCGAGCGCCTTGGTCTCGAGCAGCTCGGTGATCCGCACGCTCGACAGGGTGCCGTCGTGGCGGGCCCAGGCGACCGTCTGGCCCTTGCGCAGGGTGCCGTTGAAGATGCGCAGCAGCGCGAGCCGCCCGAGGAACGGCGACGCGTCGAGGTTCGTGACGTGCGCCTGCAGCGGCATGTCCGCCTCGTAGGTCGGCGCGGGGATCTTCTCGAGGATGGTGCCGAACAGCGGCTCGAGGTCCTCGTTCGCGGGGAGCGCACCGTCGGCGGGCTGGTCGATCGACGCGCGGCCGGCCTTGGCCGACGCGTACACGACGGGCACGTCGAGGATGGCGTCCAGGTCGAGGTCGGGGACCTCGTCGGACAGGTCGCTCGCGAGGCCGAGCAGCAGGTCGGTGGTCTCCCCCACGACCTCGGTGATGCGCGCGTCGGGGCGGTCGACCTTGTTCACGACGACGATCACGGGCAGCTTCGCGGCGAGCGCCTTGCGCAGCACGAAGCGGGTCTGGGGCAGCGGGCCCTCGGACGCGTCGACCAGCAGCACGACGCCGTCCACCATGGACAGGCCGCGCTCGACCTCGCCGCCGAAGTCGGCGTGCCCCGGGGTGTCGATCACGTTGATGGTGATGCCGTCGGGCTCGCCCTCCTCCGCCGCCGCCGGGCCGGCGTACCGGACCGCGGTGTTCTTCGCGAGGATGGTGATGCCCTTCTCGCGCTCCAGGTCACCGGAGTCCATGACGCGGTCGTCCACGTGCTGGTGGGCGGAGAAGGCGCCTGCCTGGCGCAGCATGGCGTCCACGAGGGTCGTCTTGCCGTGGTCGACGTGGGCGACGATCGCCACGTTGCGCAGGTCGGAGCGCACAGACATCTACGGGTCTCATTTCCTGGGGTGGGGAGGCGACCCGTCAATCGGGCCGCCGCTATCTTACCCGCCCGGTCCAGGCTGCTCGTCCCCGCCCGCCTCCCGCGGCTTCCCAGGCGCACTTCCGGGCGCTGTTCCGGGTGGTCCCTTCGCCTCCCGACGGCGCGGCACGCGCAGCCGCAGCGCGCCCGGCGCGGGCGGCAGGACGTTCTCCCACCGGCCGGCCAGCGTGGTCGCCACCTTCTCCGTGACGTGCTCCGTGAGCTCCGCCCGGGCGGCGCGACGCTCGGCGCGCACGATCTGCCGGTGCTCCACGCTGAGCTCCTTGACGATGGACACCGCCATCCCGATGAGGACCAGCGAGAACGGCAGGGCGATGAGGATCGCGGCCGTCTGCAGCGCCGTGAGCCCGCCCGCCAGGAGCAGCGCTGCCGCGACCAGGCCCTCGAGGATCGCCCAGAACAGCCGGCTCCACAGCGGCGGGTTCGGGTCGCCGCCGTTCGCAAGCATGTCGACCACGAACGACCCCGAGTCGGACGACGTCACGAAGAAGATGACCACCAGCACGATGCCCGCCACGGACAGCCACGTCCCGGCACCCGGCAGGCTGTCGAAGAGCTGGAACATCGCCGTGTCGGTGTTCACGCCTCCGGTCGCGGGATCCAGCATGCTGCCGGGCTCCGTCATCTCCTGGTGCAGCCCCGCTCCCCCGAACACGCTGAACCAGATCGTGGCGACGGCCATCGGGACGGCCAGCGTGCCCAGGACGAACTCGCGCACCGTGCGCCCGCGCGAGATCCGCGCGATGAAGACGCCCACGAAGGGTGCCCAGGAGATCCACCAGCCCCAGTAGAAGATCGTCCAGCTCGACTCCCAGGCCAGGCCCTCGTCGCCCCGGAAGGCCAGGGTGTCGAACGTCATCTGGATGACGTTCGCGAAGTAGTACCCGAACGACTGCACCCAGCTGCGCAGGATGAACAGGGTGGGGCCCAGCACCAGCACGACGGCCAGCACGACTCCTGCGAGCACCATGTTCCCGTTGGACAACCACTTGATGCCCTTGGACAGGCCCGAGGCCACCGAGAACGCCGCGAGCGCGGTGATCGCCGCGATCAGGCCGAGCTCGAGGGCGGTGCTCGGCTCCACGACGTCGAGATAGCCCAGGCCGTGCGCCACCTGCAGCACGCCCAGGCCGAGGGAGGTCGCGACGCCGAAGACGGTGCCGATGATCGCCACGACGTCGATGACGTTGCCCAGCCAGCCCTTGACGCGGTCGCCGAGCACCGGCTCGAGGGCCCAGCGGATCGACACGGGACGGCCCTTGCGGTGGATCGCGTACGCCAGCGCGAGACCGGCCACCACGTAGATCGCCCAGGCGTGGATGCCCCAGTGCACGTACGTCTGCGAGATCGCCGCCTGGGCGAGGGCGGCGTCGTCGCCGGTCACGCCGGGCTTCGGGGTGACGAAGTGGGACAACGGCTCGGACACGCCGTAGTAGACGAGCCCGATGCCCATGCCGGTGGCGAAGAGCATGGAGAACCACACGGGGAGCTTGAAATCGGGCGCCTCGTCGTCCGGGCCGAGCACGATGTCGCCGAAGCGGCTCAGCCCCATCCAGATCGCGAAGATGACGAAGGCGGCCACCAGGAGCACGTAGTACCAGCCGAAGGCGCCGATCACCTCGCCCTGGAGCGTGGTCATCACGGCGTCGGTGGCGTCGGTGAAGAGGACCGCGACCAGGACGAACAGCAAGATGATGCCTGCTGCCGGATAGAAGACCCCGCGGGCCAGCGTCGATGCCCCTGCCATGCCCTTCACCCTGACGCCGGGTCCGCCCCTCGGCAAACGGACGACGGGGGCCGACGCACGACCTGGTCGTGCGCCGGCCCCCGTCGGGCCACGCCGGGGCGTCAGCCCGCGATCGCCGCGCCCTCCAGCCCCGCACCGGGGATGGCGGCGAGCAGGTCGCGCGTGTACTGCTGGCGCGGGTTGTCGAACACCTCGTCGGTGGTGGCCTGCTCCACGACCCGACCGTTCTGCATCACGACCACCGAGTCGGCGATCTGCCGCACGACCGCGAGGTCGTGGGTGATGAACAGGTACGAGAGCCCCAGCTCCTCCTGAAGGTTCCCGAGGAGCTCCAGGATCTGCGCCTGGACGAGCACGTCGAGGGCCGACACGGCCTCGTCGAGCACGATGACCTCGGGACGCAGGGCGAGCGCACGCGCGATGGCGATGCGCTGCCGCTGACCGCCGGAGAGCTCGTTCGGGAAGCGGCGCATCGCCGACTGGGGCAGCGACACCATGTCGAGGAGCTCCCGCACCCGCTTCTCGCGCTCCCTCTTGCCGCCGACCCTGTGGAGGGCCAGGGGCTCCTCGATCGACCGGAAGATGGAGAACGTCGGGTCGAGCGAGCCGTACGGGTTCTGGAACACCGGCTGGATGCGCCGCCGGAACGCGAAGGCCTCCTTGGGCGAGTACTTCGCGACGTCCGCGCCGTCGAACTCGACGACCCCGGAGGTCGGGTCGAGCAGGCCCAGCACCATGTTCGCCGCCGTGGACTTGCCGGAGCCGGACTCGCCCACCAGGGCCAGCGTGTGGCCACGCTGGAGGGTGAAGCTCACGTCGTCGACGGCCTTGAAGTCCGTCGACGCCCCCGGGCGTCCGCCACGGATGCTGAAGACCTTCGTGAGGTTCTTCGCCACGACGATGTCCGACTGCGCCGCCTTGCCGGCAGCCCGGAGCGGGACCGTCGCCTCGAGGTCGGGCGCCAGCAGCTCGTCCGACTCCTCGCCCTGCTCGTGCGCCACCTGGATGCGGCGGGACGCGAGCGACGGCGCCGAGGCGACCAGCCGCTGCGTGTACGGGTGCTGCGGGTTCGCGAGGATCTGCTGGGCCGGGCCCGACTCGACGACACGTCCCTTGAACATCACCACGAGGTGCTCGGCGCGCTCCGCGGCCAGGCCCAGGTCGTGCGTGATGAACAGGACGGCGGTGCCGAGCTCCTGCGTGAGCACGTCGAGGTGGTCGAGGATCTGCCGCTGCACCGTGACGTCGAGGGCCGACGTCGGCTCGTCCGCGATGAGGAGCTTCGGCCGCGAGGCCAGCCCGATCGCGATGAGCGAGCGCTGGCGCATGCCGCCCGAGAACTCGTGCGGGAACTGGCGCGCCCGCCGCTCGGCGTCGGGCAGCCCGGCCTCCTGGAGCAGGCCGGCGACACGCTCCTTGCGCTCCCGCTTGCCGCCCTCGAAGCCGTTGGCCTTGAGGGCCTCCTCGATCTGGGTGCCGATGCGCCACACCGGGTTGAGGTTGGACATCGGGTCCTGCGGGACGAGGCCGATGTCCCGGCCGCGCATCGCCTCGATCTCCGTGCGGGGCAGGCCCACGATCTCGCGACCGTCGAACGTGATGCTGCCGCCGGTCACCTTGCCGGTGCCGGGCAGCAGGTCGATCACGGCGTGCGCGGTGGTCGACTTGCCCGACCCGGACTCGCCGACGATCGCGACCGACTGACCGGGGTACACGGTGATGTCGGCACCGCGGACGGCGTGCACGACGCCCTCGGAGGTCGTGAACGACACCTCGAGGTCGCGGATCTCGAGCAGGGGCTTGTCGGTCCCCGCCTCGTAGCTGCGGCCGGCGCCCTCACCGACGGGCTGGTTGCCGTTCGTCACTGGGAACTGTGTCGTCATCGCTTCCGTGCCTTCGGGTCGAGGGCGTCGCGCACGACGTCGCCCATCATGATGAAGCCGAGCACCGTGATGGCCAGGCCGGCGGCCGGGTAGAAGAGGATCTCGGGGGCCTGGCGGATCGCCCGCTGGGCCTGCGCGATGTCTCCACCCCACGACACGGTGCTGGGCGGCAGGCCGATGCCGAGGAAGCTCAGCGTCGCCTCCGCGACGATGAACGTGCCCAGCGCGACCGTGGCGTACACGATGATCGGTGCGGCCGAGTTGGGCAGCACGTGCCTCAGCAGGATCTTGCCGCGCCCCATGCCGAGCGAGCGGGCGGCGGTGACGAACTCGTTGTTCTTCACGGACATCACGGTGCCGCGCGTGATGCGGGCGATCGACGTCCACCCGAAGGCGGCGAGCACCAGGGCCACCGTGAAGCTGGTCCGGTTGGTGGTGATCGACATGATGACGATGGCGGCCAGCACCAGCGGGATCGCGAAGAAGATGTCGGTGATGCGCGACAGGATGACGTCGAACCAGCCGGCGAAGTAGCCGGCGACGGCCCCCATGATGGTGCCGAGGATCACGACCATCGCCGTGGACATGACGCCGACGAGCACGGACGCGCGGGCACCGTAGATGGTGCGCGCGTAGATGTCGCAGCCCTGCTTGTCGAAGCCGAACGGGTGCCCGGGCTCGGGGCCGTCGAGCGACTTGGCGAGCTCGCAGTCGAAGCGGGGGTGCACGGACGTGAACCAGCCGGGGAACGCCGCCACCGTGATGACGAGCAGGATGATCACGGCCGCGACCCAGAACATGGGGCGGCGGCGCATCTGGCGCCACGCGTCGCGCCAGAGGCTGGACGGCGCCTCGTCCGTCTTGACCGCGTCGACGGCACCGAGGCCGCCCTCGTCGACCTCGGCGGCGAAGTGCTCCTGCCCGGGGCGCGGTCGCCGTCCGCCGGGCACGGTCTCGTATCGGTTCTCAGGCATAACGGATCCTCGGGTCGAGGGCGGCGTAGAGGAGGTCGACGAGCAGGTTCGCCAGGATGTAGACGATGACCAGCACGGTCGTGAGCGAGACGACGGTGATGTTCTCGCCGCGGATGATCGCCTGGTAGAGCGTCCCCCCGACGCCGTTGATGTTGAAGATGCCCTCCGTCACGATCGCGCCGCCCATGAGGTTGCCGAGGTCGGCGCCCAGGAACGTCACGACGGGGATGAGCGAGTTGCGCAGCACGTGGCGGCCGGTGACCTGCGAGCGACGGAGCCCCTTGGCCCGCGCGGTGCGGACGTAGTCGGCACTGAGGTTCTCCGCGACCGACGTGCGGGTCAGGCGGATCACGTACGCGAACGACGTCGCTGCCAGCACGATCGCCGGTAGCAGGAGACTGTAGAAGTTGGGGTCCCTGCCGACGGTGACGGGGAACCAGCCGAGCTTCACACCCATCACGAACTGCAGCACGAAGCCGATGACGAACGTCGGGACGGAGATGACGAGCAGGCTGATCACCAGCACGGTGCCGTCGAACCAGCCGCCCTTGCGCATGCCGGCGAAGAGGCCGAAGAGGACGCCGAAGACGGCCTCGATGACGAGCGCCATGATCGCGAGCTGGAACGTGACCGGCAGCGCCGCGCCGATGACGTCCATGATGTCCTGACCTCGGAAGTCGACGCCGAAGTCGAGCGTGAAGACGCCCTTGAGGAACAGCAGGTACTGCACGATGAACGGTTCGTTCAGGTTGTACTGCTCGCGGATCTGGGCTTGCACGGCCTCGGGGAGACCGCGCTCCCCGCCCAGGCCTGCCACGGGGTCTCCGGGCCGCAGGAACACGAGTGCGTAGAGCAGGAGCGTCGCTCCCAGGAACACAGGGATCACCTGTAGGAGCCTGCGTCCGAGATACCAGAGCATGTGTGTTGTCTCCTCGTTCGCCCCGGGATTCCCAGGGCCACGGGTTCAAGTTTCGGGCCTCGTTGCCAGGACGACGGCCACGACGGGGTGTGGCCAGGACAAGGATAGGGGGCAGGGTGTGCTGCGTCGGCACACCCTGCCCTCCGGACGTCGGCGGGCCGGCCGCGAACCTACCGGACGCGGCCGGCCGTCACCGAATCGGGCGTCAGCCCTGCTTCGTGACCTGGTACAGGATCGGGTCGCTGTCCCAGCCGAAGGTGACGTTCTCGACGTCCTCGCCGAAGCCGCCGGTGGCGTTCTGGTACCACAGCGGGATACCAGGCATGTCACCGAACAGGATGGTCTGCGCCTCCTGGTAGGCCTTGATCGCGGCCTCCGGGTCGGTCGCGCCGTTGCCCTCCTTGAGCTTGGCGTCGAACTCCTTGTTCGAGTAGCCCATGTCGTTCGAGCCGGCGTTCGTGCCGTAGATCGGCCCGAGGAAGTTGCTCAGCGCCGGGTAGTCGGCCTGCCAGCCGCCACGGAAGAGGCCCTTGATCTCCTTGTTGTCACGCGCGTCGAGGAACTCGTCGAAGGTGGCGTACGGGTCGAACTCGCACCCGATGCCGAGCGTGCTGCGGACGTTGTTGCAGACGGCGTCCACCCAGGTCTGGTGGTCGGAGTCGGCGTTCGAGGCGATCTGCAGCGTGAAGTCCTTGCCGACCGGGTCCTCGCCCTCGGCCTGGTCCCAGAGCTTCTTGGCCTCGTCGGGGTTGTACTCGAGCACCTCGTTGCCCTCGATCTGGTCGGACCAGCCGTCGATGACCGGCGACGTGAAGTCCTTCGCCGGGGTGCGGGTGCCGTTGTAGATCGTCTCGGTGATCTGGTCACGGTCGATCGCCATGGAGATGGCCTGGCGGCGCAGCACGCCCGCGTCGCCCTGGAACTCCTTGACGTACTCCGGGACGTTGACGACCTGGATGACGGCCGCGGGCTGGTTGACCGCGCGGTCGCCCAGCTCGTCCTCGAACGTCGCGAACGACGACGACGGCACGTTCTTCACGATGTCGAGCTGACCGCCGAGGAGGTCGTTGTACGCCGTGTCCTCCTCGGTGTAAGCGACCAGGTCGGCGCCGTCGTTCTGCGCCTTGCGCTCGCCCTGGTAGTCGGGGTTCGGGCGCAACTCGATGACCTCGTTGTGCGTCCAGTTCTCGACCTGGTACGGGCCGTTGCCGATCGGCTTGTCGGCGAACGCGTCCGGGTTGTCGAAGAACGCCTCCGGGAGCGGCATGAACGCGGAGTAGCCCAGGCGGATCGGGAAGTCCGACTCGGGCTGGGCGAGCTTGACCGTGAACTCGGTGTCGCTGACGACCTTGAGGCCGCTCATGGTCTCCGAGGCGGGCTTCTCGCCCTCCTTCGGGCTGCCGTCCTCCTGCAGCTGGTCCTCCGCGAAGTTCACGTCCGCGAAGCCCTCGATCGGCTCGAAGAAGTAGCTGAGGTTCTGGGCGTTGGGCCCGTACGCGCCGTAGTTCCAGGCGTCGACGTAGCTCTGCGCCGTCACCTTCGAGCCGTCGGTGAACGTCCAGCCGTCCTTGATGGTGATCGTCCACGTCTGGTTGTCGTCAGACTCGATGGACTCCGCCATGTCGTTCTGCGTCTGGCCGTCGGCGTCGTAGTAGACGAGGCCCGCGAAGATGTTCGAGATGGCCAGCGAGCCGTTGGTCTCGTTCGTCATCGTGGGGATGAGCGGGTTCTGCGGCTCGCCGTTCTGCACGGTGATGATGCCGGCGTCGGAACCGCCCCCGCCGGCCTCGGGGTCGTCGCCCGAACCGCCACCGCACGCGGACAGCACCAGGGCCGAGGCGAGGGTGAAGGCCCCGATGCCTGCAAGTCGTCGTCGAGGTGTCACGTGTCCTCCTGAGTTGAGTCGCT
Source organism: Isoptericola sp. NPDC056134 (assembly GCF_042264825.1). Classification (NCBI taxonomy): domain Bacteria; kingdom Bacillati; phylum Actinomycetota; class Actinomycetes; order Micrococcales; family Promicromonosporaceae; genus Isoptericola; species Isoptericola sp. NPDC056134. The sequence continues at coordinate 113,691 of NZ_JBHJVM010000012.1, read as the reverse complement.
CACCGGCGGGGATCACCCCTCGGTGAGGTGCAGGCGCGTGTGCCCGCGCACTGCACTGTGCGCGGGTGACTCTAGTCACGGTTCAGGGCCCGGACATACCCTTCGCCCGCTTTGCGCCCGGAACCGTGACCAATCCGGTATCTGGGCGCAACCTCAGGGACACGACCGGCGGCCGGCCCCGGACGCCGTCATACCGTCACCAACCGGCCCTCGCGGACCACGAGGACGCGGTCCGCCATGGCCACCAGCTCCGGGTCGTGGGTCGCCACGACGGCGGCCACCCCGCGCGAGTGCACCAGGTCGCGCAGCAGCGCCATGACGCGGGCGGCCGTCGTCGAGTCCAGCTGGCCGGTCGGCTCGTCGGCGAGCAGCACCCGCGGACGGGCGACGAGCGCCCGCGCCACGCCGACCCGCTGCTGCTGCCCGCCCGAGAGCTCGTCCGGGCGCTGCTCGGCGTGGTCCGCGAGGCCGACCGCCTCGAGCGCCTCCGCGACCCGGGCCGCCCGTTCGGCGGCGTCGACCCGTGCCAGGCGCAGGGGCACCTCCACGTTCTCGGCCGCCGACAGCACCGGGATCAGCCCGAACGACTGGAACACGAAGCCGATCTCGGTGCGGCGCACCGCGTGCAGCTCGTCCTCGTCCAGGCCGCCCAGCTCGCGCTCGACGGCGCCCGGGCCGCCCGGTGCCGTGGGGTCGGCGCCGAGGTGCACCGTCCCCGTGGTCGGGCGGTCGAGCCCGCCGAGCAGGTGCAGCAGCGTCGACTTGCCGGAGCCTGACGGCCCCACCACCACCACGAGCTCGCCGGCTCCGACCTCGACGGACACGTCCTCCAGCGCCCGCACCTCGCCCGCGCCGCTGCCGTAGACGCGCGAGACGCCCTCCGCGCGCAGCACCGTCGTCGTCGTGACGCTCATCGCCGCTCCCCCGGTCCCCGGCGGCCGTCCGGCCGGACCTCGACGTGGTCGGGCTCCAGGGCGAGGCGCACCCGGTCCCGCAGGGCCAGGGCGCTGACGAAGTCCTGCGGCAGCTGCAGGCGCCCCACGCGGTCCAGCACCGCGAACTCCTCCGCGACGTGCCGCTGCGCGCCGTCCTCGTCCACCTCCGTGCGGCGCAGCACCTCCGTGGACGTGCGCCCGTCACGGATCTGCACCGTCCGCGCGACGTGCTCCGAGACGGCCGGGTCGTGCGTGACGATCAGCGTCGTCACCCCGGTCGCCGCGTTCACCCCGCGCAGCGCCTCGAGCACCTCGACGCTCGTCGCCTCGTCCAGCTCCCCCGTGGGCTCGTCCGCCAGCAGCACGCGCGGCGCGCCCGCCACCGCGACGGCGATCGCGACCCGCTGCTGCTGCCCGCCCGACATCTGGCCCGGCCGCCGGTCCGCCACGTGCCCGACGTCGAGCAGCTCGAGCAGCTCGGTGACGCGCGCCGCGCGCGCGGCCCGGGAGCCGGAGCGCGCGATCTCGAGCGGCACCCGGACGTTCTCGGCCGCCGTGAGGTACGGCAGCAGGTTCCGCCCGGTCTGCTGCCAGACGAACCCGACGGTGGAGCGCTGGTAGCGCACGCGGTCGCGCCGCGTCATCGCCAGCAGGTCCGTGCCCGCGACCACCGCGGAGCCCGCCGTCGGCAGGTCCATGCCGGACAGGATGTTGAGCAGCGTCGACTTGCCCGAGCCCGACGCCCCGACCACGGCGACCAGTCCCCCGCGGTCGACGGTGAGGTCCAGCCCCTGCAGCGCCTGCACCTCGATGCCGTCCGTGGCGAAGATGCGCACCAGCCCTCGGCAGCGGATCTCGCCGGGCTCCGACCGGGCGGCGTCGGCCGCGGGCCGGCCTGCCCCCTCCTCGGTCACCACCATCGCGTCACCACCGTCCCGTCGCCACCGTGTCGTCGCCACCGTGTCGTCATCGTCGTCGCCGTCGCCCATCAGCCGTCCTCCCTCATTCCGCCGCCTCCCGCAACCGCTCCGGCGTCGCGCCGCGACGCCCCGCGACCGCCGCCAGCACGGCTCCGACGACCACCGTCGCCACGAAGCCGACCGCTCCCCCCAGCACGAGCACCGGGTCGACCGCGAGCGCGGGCTGCGGCCCGCCCCCGGTCAGCGCGGTCAGGTCCACGCGGGCACGCAGCAGGGCGGGCACCGCGACCCCGACCAGCGCCCCCACGAGGAGCGCGCCCAGGGCCCAGGGCGCCACCTCCCACGCGACCAGCCCGCGCGCCTCCGAGCGCCGCACCCCCATCGAGCGCAGCACCGCGAGCAGGCGCTCCCGGTCCGGGGCGGCCAGCACCAGGGTGAGGGCCACGGTGAGCGCGACCAGCACGCCCGCCAGGGCGACGGAGACCCGCGCCCCGGTCGCGATCCCCCGGGCCGCCGGCGACTCCAGGAGCTCCGCGGCGACCGTCGTGCGGTCGTCGACGGTGGCGCCCGGCACGGCGTCGCGCAGCGCCGCGGCGACCCGCGCCGGGTCCGCGCCAGCGTCGAGCGCCACGAGGGCGGTGCGCGGCTCGGTCGCGTAGTCGAGCGGGCCGGCGAGGACGCCCGCGTCGAGCACGAGTGTCGACGGCGCGTCGATCACGCCGGGCACCCGGTCCGTCGCGCCGGCCACCACGACGTCGGCGCTCTCGTCCTGCAGGTCGAGGACGAGCCCGGTGGTGCCCGCCGCGACCTCCGGGACCCGCAGCGAAAGGACCGGCAGGGCGCCGTCTGCGGCCGGGCGGGACAGCTCCGCGACGTCGAGCGGGGCGTCCGGCACCTCGGCCTGCACGGCGGCGAGCTCCACCGCGTCCACGGCGACCACCTGCACCGAGCGGGTCCGTCCGTCGGCCGACCTCAGGTGGCCGGTCTCGGGCACGCGGGACGCCGTCGCCACCGCCGTGACGCCGTCCACCTCGCGCAGCGTCGTCACGGTCTCCTCGCCCAGCGCGGGTCCCGAGACCCGCAGGTCGGCCCCCAGCTCGACGTGCGCCTGGCGCGCCACGCCGGCGTCCACGGTCGACAGCAGCACCGCCGACGAGGCCCCCACGGAGACCGCGAGCACCAGGGCGAGCGCGGGCACGACGCCGCCGGCCGGGGCACGGGTGGCCCTGGCCGCCCCCAGGAACGGCACCAGGTCGCGGCGCCGGGACAGCAGCCGCTCGAGGCCGCGCGCCAGCAGCGGGATCAGGCGCACGGCGACCAGGGCGGCAGCGGCGGCCACGAGCAGCGGGGTGGCCGCCACCAGCGGGTCGACCCCGCCGTCTCCCGCACCCCCGACGACGCCGCGGCGCGCCAGGAGCACCGCCGCGAGCGCCGCGACGCCGACCACCGCGAGCTCCGCCGTCCGCCGCCACGGTCCGCTCTTGCCCGCGGCGAGGTCCCTCCGCTCGCCGCGCAGCGAGCGCGGCACCGTCACGGCGGCGGCCGCCACGGCCGGCGCCAGCGCCGCCGCGACGGCCCACGTCAGCTGGGTCCCGGTCACGGCGCCGGGGCGGACCAGGAGGCCGAGCAGCACGCCGACGACGGCGGCCGGCAGGCTGACGGCGAGGCCCTCGCACGCCGTGAGCAGCCGCAGCCGGGCGCCGGTCGCGCCGCGCGCGAGCAGCACCGCGAGCGCCGACCGGCGCCGCTCCACGACCAGGCGTGTCGCCAGCACCACGACCGCGGCGAGCGCGCCGAGCGGGCCCACCACCAGCACCGCGAGGACGGCGTCGGTGGTCACGCGCTCCCGCAGGAGCGCGTCGAGCACGTCCGAGAGGGCGGTGCGCGCCTGCAGGACCACCGGGTCACCGGGCACCACGGCCAGCGTCTCGTGCGTGAGACCGCGCACCTGGTCGGCGAGGAGCGCGACGTCGTCGGACCGGAGCCCTGCGACCGTCACGGGGTACCAGAGCTCGGTCTGCGCCTCCCGGAAGGCGAGGGAGCCGATCATCGCCGGGTCGACGTAGACGGCCGCCGTCGCGATGGTGGCGCCGTCCGCGGTCACGCTCAGCTGGGCGTCGCGACCGAACGGCTGGTGGTACCAGGTGCTCGCACCGGGGTCGACGGGCTCGGTGAGCCCGACGACGCGCAGCGGGGGGAACTTCCAGACGTCCACGGCGTAGGTGCCGCCGAGCTCCCACCCGAGCGTCTCGGCGGCCGAGCTCGACAGGACCACCTGCACGGGTTCATCGCCCTCCGGCCCGTTGAAGCTCGTGACCACCGGGGTCGCGGCGGGCCACTCGCCCTCGACGAGCCGCAGGTCCTCGGTCATCCGCGCCGACGCCCGCATCACGACCTGCGGGACCTGGATCCCGGACCCGGGCACCTGCTCGGTCACCGTCTTCCGGGAGGAGACGGCGAACGACGGCTCGCCGAGCACGTCGCGCAGCGGCTGCGGCCGCTCGTCGCGCAGCCGCACCATGCCGTCGAGGAACTCGTCCCACTGGGGCTCGGGCGGCACGGCGGGCTCGCTCGCCGGCCCGGTCATGACGGCGTCGGTGGCCGACAGCCCCCCGCCGGGGACCACCGACGACCGGGACGAGACGTCCCGGCGCTGGGGCGAGAGCTGCTCGGTGGCGTAGGTGACCTGCTCCGAGCGCATCTCGCCGATCGCGCGGGTGGCGACGGTGGCGGCGCCCGCCCCGAGCACGGTCACGACGGCGAGGACCAGCGCGGTCCCCCACGCGGAGCGCAGGTGGCGGCGCAGCAGCAGCCACAGCATCAGCGCACCTCCTCCCGGTAGCCGCCGTCGCGCGCCTGCGCGGCGACCGCGGCCCCCACGACCAACGCGACGGCGGCCAGACCCGCGACGAGGACGCCGCCGGGCACGAGCGCCGCCGCGGGCGAGTACGCCGTGTCCGGGGTCGGGACGACGGCGAACCCGGTGAGCGTGGCCGCGGCCAGGCCCGGCACCGTCGCGGCCGCCAGGGCCCACCCGGCCAGGAGCCCCGCGACCAGCGCGGCGGCCGTGACGACGGCCAGCTCCGTCGCGCGGCTCGCCCCCTGCGCCCGGGGCGGGAGCCCGACGGCGCGGAGCACCGCGACCTCGCCGCGCCGCTCCCGCACGCCGGCCACGCTCACGGCACCCACGCCGACCAGGGCGAGCGCCGCGGCCGCGAGCGCGGCGACCCCGAACGCCTGGCGCACCGGCCCCGCGGCGTCGGCCCCCTCCGACCCGGTCGACGTCGTGATCTGGACCGGCACCGTCCCGGCGGCGTCCTGGGCGGCCGCCGCCAGCCGGTCGACGTCGCCGCCGGGCGCGGCACGGACCCACGTCTCGGCGGCCCCGGGGACCACCGTCGCGAGGTGCAGGGACGCCGCCTGGAGCTCGTCGAGCCGCACCATCGCCGCACCCTGGTGCAGGGAGCCCGGCACGACGTCCACGACGTCGACCACCTGCACGGGCAGCCGCCCGCCCTCGCCCAGCGGCACCTCCGTCGTGCCCCCGGTGGTGACGTCGAGCAGCCTGGCCAGGTCCTGGGACAGGACGGCGCGGGCCGGCTGCCGTCCGGAGCCCGCCACCATCGCGCGGAACGGCGAGGGCATCGCCTCGTGGTCGGCCTGGGCCGCGAAGCTCAGGCCCGTGCCCGGTCGGGCACCGAAGGCGACGTTCGGGTCGTCGCGGGCGGGGGCCCAGTCGGCGCCGGCGACGTCGATCTCAGCCGTCGCGCCCTCCTCGGTGGTGGCGTCCAGCCCGTCCACGGAGAGCCGCAGCGTGGTGAGCGCGCTCGGCGAGCTCGGCAGCCGGGTGTCGAGCGCGACGACGGTCCACGCTCCCGGCGCGCCGTCGGTGCCCGGGGGCGCGGCCGGCACGTCGGCCCGGAGCTCGACCGTGCTCTCGTCGGGGCCGATGGGGCGGGTGTCGACCCGCCCGCCGCCGGGGTCGCCGTCGAGGTCCACGTCGAGCTCCTCGACGTCGACGCCGACGACCTGTCCGTCCGCGTCGGCGAGCCAGAGCCGGAGGGTGATCGTCGAGTCCTCGAGCACGAGGAGCTGCCCCCGCTCGGACGGCGCCGACGCGGTCGCCTCCTCGAGGGACGCCCAGGTCGCGGGCTCGCCGCCCGCCGCGCCCGTGGCCGCCTCTGCCGTGGCCGCCTCGTCGACGACGTAGTACTGCCCAGTGGCGCGCAGCACCAACCCGGTCGTGCCGGCCGGGAGCCGGGGGTTGTCCGCGTACGGGCCGGGGCCGTCCAGCGCCGCCGCGATCTCGTCGACGCCCTGCTGCCCGTGCGGCCCGCGGGCCACCGCGGCGACCCGGTCGGGCGGCACGCCCGTGGTGGTCAGGGGGATGCCGTCCACGACCGCCTCGGACACCCGCACGGGGGCGGCGTCCGCCGCCCCCGGCAGCGCCGCGTACATCGCGGCCGGCCCGGGCGCCCCCTCCGTCGCGACGACCCGCACGTCGCTGCCCGCGGCCACGCCGGCGGCCGCCGCCCGCAGGTGCTGACCGGTCCCTGTGTACGCGGACGCGAGCACCGCGCTCCCCGCGGCCACCACCACCAGGACCACGGGCACCGCCGTGACCGCGAGCCGCCGGGCCACCTGCCGCGCCGCGAGCACCCGCGTGCCCGGGCGGCGCGCGGTGAGCGCCGCCCAGGCCCGCGACAGCGGGCCCAGCAGCGCCACCGCCACGACGGCCGCGGCCGCGAGGACGAGAGCGGGCGCCGCGGCGGCCGCCGGGTCGGTCTGGCCGCCGTCGGGCGTGGGGACGAGGGGCGAGCCGTACCGCCGCAGCAGCCACGTGGTGACCCCGGCGGCCACCGCCACCAGCACGACGGTCCCCCACGTGGCGGCCCGCCGCGCACGACCCGACCGGTCCGTGTCTCGCAGCGCCGCGGCGGCCCGGGCCTGCAGGCCGCCGACCGCCACCAGCAGGAGCAGCGCACCCGCCGCCGTCGCCACTACCGAGGGCGCCAGCGTCCCCGCGAAGGATCCGGCGAGGGTGCCCTGGGCCGCCAGCACGGCCGCCGCCGCGCCCGCACCCAGCGCCGCGCCGACCACCACCACCAGGACCGCCTCGGACGCCGCGGCCGCCGTCAGCTGGCCCGCCGACGCCCCGCGCGAGACCAGGAGGTGCACCTCCCCCGCCCGGGTGGCCGCGAGCAGCCGCGCCACCTGGGCGACCGCGACCGCGCCCGCCAGCGCCAGCACCAGCATCGGGACGAGGGCCACGGCCGACGCCGCGGCGGCCGCGGCGGCCGCGTCGGCGGCCCGCTCCCCGAGGTCCCCGGTCACCGTCGCGCCGCGCACGGCGACGGCGTCGTCGGCGAGGACCGTCTCGAGGAGCGCGTCGGACCCGGCGGCGAGGACGGCGAGGTCGGCGGTGCCGATGGCGGCGACGTCGGGCGTGAGCGTCCAGCGCACGAACGGGTCGTCGGAGTCGTCGTCGGGCACCTCCTCGCGGACCAGGTCGTACGGCGCTGGGGCGAAGAGCGCGTCGACGTCGCTGCGCAGCGCGGCGTCCTGTGCCGCGGCGTCCGCCTGCGGGGCGAGCCGGGTGGTCACCTGCACCTCGGCCGGGACGTCGCCCCGGGTCAGCCCGTCGTGGACGACGTCCGCCTCGGCGGCGCGGACCGCTCCGACGGCGGTGCCGAGCGCCGCCGCGACGGTGGCGACGAGCAGCGCGACGAGGACCAGCAGCCCGCGGCGTGCGCCCGAGCGGCGTGCCAGCAGCCGGGCGCGGCTCACCGGCCCGCCCCGACGGCGTGCGCTCCGCGGGCCGCGGTCACGGGCGGTGCCCCCGCTTCTCGTTGCCGCGCCGGTAGTTGCCCGTCGCGCGGGCCAGCAGCTCCTGGTCGGTCTCGGGGTCGCGGCCGAGCAGCGCGGCCAGGCGGGCGGCGCGCGCCCCCGCGACCGTGACGACCGGGCGGCCGCCGCGGCTCACGAGCACCTTGCCGTCCTTGGTGACCCGGTGCTCGAACGGGTCGTCCTCGAGGCCCACGGAGTCCCCCTCAGCGACGCCACTCGAAGGGCGTGGTGGTGGAGACCTTGACCAGGCCGGAGCGCTCCAGGATGGGGCGGGAGAACTCGGTCGAGTCGCTGTGCAGGTACGTCTTGCCGCGCTCGACGGCGGATCGGGCGCGCGCCGCGGTCAGCGCGCGGTAGATGCCGCGCCCCCGCCACTCGGGGCGGGTCGACCCGCCCCAGAGCCCGGCGAACTCGGTGCCGGGCACGGGCTCGAGCCGGCCGGCGCTGACCATCTGCCCGTCCGCCTCCGCGACCCACAGCTCCATCTCGGGGTCGCGCTCCTGGCGCCGGAGGATCTGGTCGGCGTGCCCCGACGTGGCCGGGTCGTCCCCGAAGACCTCGTCCGCCATCGCGGACATGGCGCGCACGTCCGCCTCCGCGGTGACGCGGCGCAGGGTGACGCCGGCCGGCAGCGGGACGTCCGCGACGAGGAGCCGCGCGTCGCCGATCATGATCGACTCCGGCTCCTGGGGCAGGAAGCCGTGGTCGACCAGGGCCTCGTGCAGGCCGGGGGCGACGTCGTGACCACGGGTCTTCCACTCGGCGTTCGTGATCGTGGCGTCGTCGCGGAAGTGCGCGAGGGCCGCGGCGACGAACCCCCGGATCGTCGCCGCGTCGGCGCCGCCGAGATCGCGGTAGGTGACGAAGCCGCGCCTGCCCGTGAACGTGACGAGGCGCAACGGTCCGAGGCGGGTCACGGCGACGGCGCTCGGTGTCTCGGCGTCGGTCCTCAGCTGGTCGTCGTAGGCGGCGAGGAGGCGCGCGACGTCGACGTCGGCAGCAGGTGCGTTCACGGCGGACACCCTTCCAGAGCCCGGGCACGCGGGGCAACGGTTTTCACGGGGATGCATGGAGCGGGCATGGGCTTCCGGTCCGCTAGCATCGGCGCCCATGACCGAGCGCGACGGCTACGTCGACCGTCTGCGCGCCCTGGTCGGCCACGACCCGATCTTCCTGCCCGCCGCCTGCTGCGCCGTCCTGCGGGACGGCGCGGACGGCGCGACGCGGGTCCTGCTGCAGCAGCGCGGCGAGCCCGGCGGGCCGTGGGGCCTGCCCGGCGGCGCCCTGGACCTGGGCGAGACGGTCGCGGAGGCCGCCGTCCGCGAGACGCGCGAGGAGACCGGGCTGGACGTCGAGCCCCACGCCCTCCTCGGCGTCTTCTCCGGCGCCCGGCCCCACACCTACCCGAACGGCGACGTCGTCCAGTCGGTCGTCACGGTGTTCGTCGCCCGCGCGCTGTCCGGGGAGCTCACGGTCGACGGCGCCGAGACGCGCGCGCTGGGCTGGTTCGCCCTCGACGCCCTGCCCGAGCCCCTCTTCGGCCCGCACGTGCCGATGCTCGACGCCCTGGTCGCCGGGCGCCGCGGCGTCTGGGACTGATCGGGACGGCGCCGGGCGTCAGGGGCGGGCGCCTGCCAGGTCGGCGTCCGACCACAGGGCGGCCGACGCGTGGCCCAGCAGCAGCTTCGGGTAGTACGTCCATGCGAACCAGGGCGCGACGCGCGACGGGCCCAGCACGGCGTCCAGCGCCAGGCCACCGGCGGTGAGCGCGACGCCGAGCGCGCGCCGTCGCGCGGGGTTGCGGCGGACGACGACCGTCGCCGCCATCAGGTAGGCGTACTGGGCGACGGCCCATGCCGCCGGGGGCACCCGACGCGGGGGCCCTTCCGCCCTCGCGTCGAGCCACGCCACCGCCGCCGGGTGCACGTGCAGCGCCGCGAACCCGTAGTGGGCCGCGGCCCCCTGTCCCGGCCGCTCGTACCACCGCGCACAGGCCCGCGTGTTGTTGACGTAGGCGCCGCCCCAGAGGTCGACGGCGAGCAGGCAGGCCGCACCTGCCCGGGCCCGCCCTGCGCCGCGGGTCCGGGCGACCAGCGGGGCCGCCACCGCCCCGACGGCCGTCGTCGCGGCCGTCAGCGCGTGGTTCGTCGGCGTCGCCTCCGGCCCGACGAACTCCCCCCAGGCGCGCCGCAGCGTCGCACCGAGCCCTGTCATCCCACGCTCCCGCCGTCGGTCCGCCCCGCGCCCGTGGAGCTGCCCCCGGCCAGGTCGTCCCAGACCACGAAGACCGACCCGTCGTCGACGTCCGCCCCCGCCGCGCGGTAGGTGGCGAGCGCCGCGGCGTTGTCCGCCTCGGTGCCGGTCCACATGCCGCGGCACCCGCGGGCGAGGGCCACGTCCCGCAACGCCGCGAGCAACGCCGTCGCCACCCCTTGGCGGCGCCACGCCGCGTCGACGCCCAGCTCGTACAGGAAGAGCTCCGCGTCTTTGTCCGGGTGGCGCATCTCCACCCCCGACACGAACCCGACGTCGCTCCCGTCGGCCGCGCGCGCCAGCAGCACGACGTGGCCCGGGCGGCGCAGCGTGTCCGCCGCGCCCTCCGGCGAGACCGGGCGATCGAAGAGGTACGACGCCGCGACCAGCTCCGCCGGGTCCGTGACCTGCACGACCGTCCATCCCGCCATGGAGACGATCCTCGCCCGGGGCGCCCGCGCGGGCCACGCGAACGCCGAAGGATGTCACCGACAACAGTCCGGCACCCTCCTTCCCCACCATGACCGTGCAGGCGATGCAGGTGACGCAGGCGGTGGAGTCGGTGACGGCGCTGCTGCCGAGCTACGCCGCGCTGCTCGGCTTCCTCGGCGCCTCCCTCGCGACGCTGGCCGCCCCCGGCCCGTCGATCGTGTACGTCGTCGCGCGCTCCACCGCCCACGGACGCCGCGCCGGCCTGTACTCGATGGCCGGCCTGGAGACGGGTGCCGCCCTGCACGTGGTGGCCGCGGCGGCCGGGCTGGCCGCCCTGCTGGCGCGGTCGCCGGCGCTGTTCGACGTGGTGCGCTGGACCGGCGCCGCCTACCTGGTGTGGCTCGGGGTCCGCGAGCTGCGCGCGGCCCGGACCCGGGCCACGGCCCCGGGCGACGCCACCGGCGAGGGCGCCGCGCCGGCGTCGCCGCGCCGCTGGCGGCTCTTCGCGGACGGCGTCCTGGTCGACGTCCTCAACCCGAAGACCGCCCTGTTCTTCCTGGCCTTCCTCCCGCAGTTCGCCGACCCGGCGCGCGGGGCCGTCGCGCCGCAGCTGGCGCTCCTCGGCGGCCTCTTCGTCGGTCTCGCCGCCCTGGTGGACTCCTCGTACGTCCTGCTCGCCGACCGGATGTCGTGGCGGCTGCGCGGGTCGGAGCGCGCCCGGCGCAGGCTGGGCCGCGCGTCCGGCGGGATCTACCTGGCGCTGGCCGGCACCGCGGTCGTGGTCTGATCGCCGCGCGGCACCGAGTTCATCGGCGCCAACCCCTCGCTCGCGGCCATCCAGGCGGCGAACGTCACGGCACCCAGCTCGAACGCCACGAGCCGCCGGTCCCAGCGCCGGCCCGGGCCGGTCGCCGCACGCACGAGCGCCAGGCCGCCGGCCAGGTTGGCCGCGCCCCACACGAGGTTGACCAGCGGCGACGACCCGCGTCCCGCCAGCGGGGTGAGGTGCTCCCGTCCCGTCGCGGCCGACGCCAGGTGCGGCGCGCTGTTGGCCACGAGGAGTCCGCCGACGAACGAGGCGAGATGACGGCCCCGCGTCGGGGGCACGGGTGCGGGTCGGCTCATCCGCCGACGTTCCCAGGCCTGCGGAGGCCGCGCAAGCCCGTCCGACGCACGGAGACGGCGTCGGGGGGCCGGTCCGGCAGCGGCGCTCAGAGGTGCCGGGCGACGACCGCGCGCCGGGGTCGCAGCCACCAGCCGCGCCGGTCCGCCTCGACCAGCAGGCGCAGCAGCAGCCCGCCCACCAGCAGCCCGCCCACCAGGTCGCTGATCCAGTGCCAGCCGAGGTAGTAGGACACCGCGACCGCGTTGAGCGCGACCAGGCCGACGCCGAGGCGCAGGGTCGTCATCGTGCGCGACGACGCGTTCGTCCAGCGCCCGACGAGGTAGACGGCCGTGCCGTAGATCAGCACCGCCTCGGCCGCGTGGCCCGACGGGAAGCTGATGCCGGCCCAGCCGAGGGGGCGCAGCCCGCCGTCGAACAGGTCGGCGTCGTCCGTCGTGGGCGCCGGCCGCGCGAGGACCACCTTGAGCAACCCCACACCTCCGTAGAACGCCAGCTCGGCCATGGCCGCGCACCACAACGGGCGCCACGTGCGGTGCCGCCACGAGAGGGTGGCCGCGACGGCCAGCAGGACCGGCAGGCAGACCGCCTGCCCGGCGATCGGGTCGAGCACGTGCTGGATGAAGGGCTGCAGCCCCGGCGTCAACAACCTGGCCCAGTACCCGTGCGCGTCCTCGTCGACGCCCCGGAACGGGCCGGCCGCCAGGAGCGTCACCACCACCAGCCCCACGAGGAGGGCGGGCGCCGAGGTCAGCCGGCCGAGCGGGTCCTCCGGCTGCCGGGAGTGCCCGGCTCGGGTAGCGACGCGCGAGCTGTCGAGGGCGCGCGCGGGCGCATCAGGAGCCTGGAGCAACATCGCGCCCAGGGTAAGCAGCCCGGCTGGGCATCACCTGGTCGAGCGCGTGTGGTGTGCCGCACGTCCTCCGTCGGCCCCGGTCAGGCGCGCGGCGCCAGCGCCGACGCGAGCCACGCGTTGCGGGTGCGCAGCAGGCGCGTCATGTACCGGGTGAGCACCAGCCGCTCCACCAGCCGCCCCAGCGGCCCGGCCGGGGCGGCGAACTCCACCGTGTCCGTCATCCGGGTGCCGCCGGGCGTCGCCTCGAACCGGTGCTCGTGCCACCAGCGGCGGAACGGCCCGGCCACCTGCTCGTCGACGAACCAGTGCGGGGCGTCGTGAGCGCTGATGCGCGACGTCATGCGGAACGGGATGCCGAAGTGACGCGCCCGCCACGTCACCGTGTCGCCGGGCCCCATGACGCCCGACGTCACGCCCGCCACCGCCCGCTCCCCCGAGCGGCGCATCGACGCCGTGTGCACGTCCACGGACAGGCTCGCCGCGAAGCACGCCTGCGGGGACGCCGGGATCTCGGTGGTCAGCGTGATGGTCGGCACCCGGCGATGGTAGGCCCACCGCTCCCGAGCGCCGTCACGCCCGCGGCAGGGGCAGCCTCGCGGGCACGTCGTCGCGGCTGCGGCCGTAGACGCGCATCGCGACCGTCTGCCGCTCGAAGAACTCGCCCAGCCTCGCGGCCACGGGCGCCGCGACGCCGACGTCGTCCAGCGCCCGGCGGAACAGTCCGACGCACGCCTCGTCGAGCTCCGCGTGCTCCCCGTTGCCCGCGTGCATGCGCTGCACCGTCGACTCGTCCCCGTAGCCGCCGGTGTACAGGCGCGGTCCGCCGAGCGCCTCGGCCAGGTACGCGGCGAGGCGCTCGTCGTGCTGCGGGTGCAGCGTGCCGTGCGAGAACGGGTGCGCCGCCACCGGGTCGGCGAGGCAGAGCGCGTTCCAGCGGCGGCACACCGCCAGCAGGACGTCGAAGCCCCCGACGTCGTCGTACAGGGTCATGCCTCCCAGTATCCACTCCGCGCACCCGTCGACACCGTGTGAATCGGGATTCACACGATCGGTGATTTCCGGCCGTCGCACTGCCTCACTCGGGCACGACGGCGGACGAGACGACGCGAGGGAGCCCACGATGCCCGACCTGCTCGACCCGGTGGCGACGACTTCGCAGGCCTCAACTACCGGCCACGCTGTCGAGGAACGCCAGGGCGCGCTCACCCAGGAGCGCGGCCGCCGCGGGGTCGTGCCCCCGCAGCGACCGGTCGGCGAACAGGTGCGCCGTGCCCGAGTAGAGGAAGAGCTCGGCCGTCGGCACGGAGCCCGCGAGCGCGCGGGCGGACTCGAGGTCCTCCGCGAACCAGTCGTCGTCCACGCCGCCGTGGATCTGGACGGGCAGACCGTCCGGCCAGGTGCCGAACTCCTCGACCGGGAGGCACGCGTCGACGAAGAGCGCGCCGACGGCGCCCGGCCGCGTCTGGGCGAGCCGCTGCGCCGGCATGACCCCCATCGAGAACCCCGCGTAGACGAGCTCCGCGGGGAGGTCCTCCGCGGCGGCGACACCCCGGGCCATCACCGTGTCGAACCCGAGCTCTTGGGCGTGGGCGACGCCCGTCTCGACGTCGTCGAAGGTCCGGCCGTCGAACAGGTCCGGCACGTGCACGATGTGCCCCGCCGCGGCGAGCTCGTCGGCGAACGCCCGGATCCCCGGCGTCAGCCCCTGGGAATGGTGGAACAGGACGATCTCGGCCATGGCCCCTCCTCGAGGATCCGCAGTACGATCCAAATACATCGAACGTTCCAGAACGTTAGTATCGTCGACCATGGACGGCAAGACCCCCGACTACGAGCTCGAGGACCGGATCGCCCTGACCAGCCCCGACCAGGTCCGGGCTCTCGGCAACCCGCTCCGCACCACGATCCTCGGCCTGCTCCACGAGCGCGCGGCGAGCGTCACCGAGCTCGCCGGCGCGGTGGGGCGCCCGAAGAGCACGGTCGCCCACCACGTGAAGGTCCTCGCCGACGCCGGGCTGCTGCGGGTGGTCAGGACGCGCCGGGTCCGCGCCGTCGAGGAGGCCTTCTACGGCCGGACCGCCCGGCTGTTCTACGTCGCGCTCGAGGGATCGGGCGACAGGGCCGACGGCGCGAGGCCGGTGGACTTCAACGACTTCGAGGTCGCGGCCCGCGAGTCCCGGCCCGCGTACCTCGAGGGAGAGCTGTGGGGCTTCCTGCGGCACGCGCGGATCGACGAGGCGCAGAAGCAGGAGTTCTGGCAGCGCATGGCGGCGCTCGTGGAGGAGTTCGACGCCCTCCCCCGCCGCGGCGACGTCGTGCACGGGTTCGCCGTCGGCGTCTACCCGGTCGCGGACTACCCGCAGCTCCCACCGGCGTCGCACGACGAGCGGGGCACGGGAGCCGTCGCCGGACGACGGCGGTCGGAGTAGCGTCCTGCCCAGGTGTCCGACGACCGCGACGGGACGAGCGACGATGAGTCACTACCTCATCTACTTCAACCAGCAGTGGGTGGGCGACCACGACCCCGCGTGGTTCGCCGAGCGCGGGCCGCTCGCCAACGCCGTCGTGGACGACATGAGGGACGCGGGCGTCCTCGTGTTCGCCGCCGGCGTGGACGAGGACGACGCCGCGGCCTTCACCGCCGACGCGACCAGCGGCACGCCGGTGGTCACCGCCGGGCCGTTCGCCCCGGCGGAGCAGCGCATCGGCGGTCTGACGATCATCGACGTCGCGGACGACGACGACGCGAAGGCGTGGGGCGGCCGGGTCGCCGCAGCCTGCGGCTGGCCTCAGGAGGTCCGTCGGGTCGTCTGAGCGCGCTCACGACCGCCGTCGCCGCGGCAGCGCCGCCGCGACCAGGAGCGCCGGACCGGCGACGAGGGACCACGGACCGGGGCCGGCGGGAGAGAGCACGACCTCGGGGTGCACCCGCAGCACGTTGACGGCCAGAGCGCCGCAGAGGACTCCGGCGACGAGGACGACGACGCGCGCGCCCCGCCCGGCCCCACGACGCGAGTACCGCCACGCGACGGCAGCGATCGCCCACAGCGCGAGGCTGAGCCCCGCCCCGAAGATCAGGAAGAGCGGCCAGGAGGCCTCCGGGTCGGCGGCGAAGCCGACGGCGTTCGTGACCGTGTGCGCGACGCCCAGCCCCGCCAGGGCGAGCGCCCCGACACCACCGGCGATCCGGCGGGGGCGGGAGAACGGGAGGGTCCGGTCGAGGGGGCGCGTGTCGGTCGTGGTGTCCATGCCTCCAGGCTGACCGGCTCAGCGCGCCCCCGGGATCCTCCGCAGGGGGCAGACGGCTCACCTTCGCGGGTGAGCCGTGGCATCGGGACGGGACGTCAGACGTTGAAGCGGAACTCCACGACGTCGCCGTCCTGCATGACGTAGTCCTTGCCCTCGACGCGCGCCTTGCCGGCGGAGCGGGCGGCCTGCACGGAACCGGCCTCGACGAGGTCGTCGAACGAGATGACCTCCGCCTTGATGAAGCCGCGCTCGAAGTCGGTGTGGATGACGCCGGCGGCCTGCGGGGCGGTCCAGCCCTTGCGGATCGTCCAGGCGCGGGACTCCTTGGGACCGGCCGTGAGGTAGGTCTGCAGGCCGAGCGTGTGGAAGCCGACGCGGGCAAGCTGGTCGAGGCCGGCCTCCTCCTGGCCCGAGTCGGCGAGCATCTCCTTGGCGTCCTCCGGCTCGAGCTCGACGAGCTCGGACTCGAACTTCGCGTCGAGGAAGACGGCGTCCGCGGGGGCGACGAGGTCGCGCAGGCGCTGCTGCATCCCCGTGTCGGCGAGGCCGGCCTCGTCGGTGTTGAACACGTAGATGAACGGCTTGGCCGTGAGCAGCTGCAGCGACGCGACGTCGGCGAGGTCGAGCCCCTCGGCCTTCGCGCCCTGGAAGAGCGTGGTCCCGGACTCGAGGATCTTCTGCGCGGTGGTGGCGGCCGCGAACAGCGCGGCGTCGCCCCGCTTGATCTTGACCTCCTTCTCCATCCGCGGCAGCGCCTTCTCCAGCGTCTGGAGGTCGGCGAGGATCAGCTCGGTGGAGATGGTCTCGATGTCGCCCTCGGCGTCCACCGAGCCCTCGACACGGACGACGTCGCCGTCGTCGAACACCCGCGTGACCTGGCAGATCGCGTCCGCCTCGCGGATGTTCGCGAGGAACTTGTTGCCCAGCCCCTCGCCCTCCGAGGCGCCCTTGACGATGCCCGCGATGTCGACGAACGACACCGTCGCGGGCAGGATCCGCTCGCTGCCGAAGATCTCCGCGAGCTTGTCCAGCCGCGGGTCCGGGAGCGGGACCACGCCGACGTTGGGCTCGATCGTCGCGAACGGGTAGTTCGCCGCGAGCACCTGGTTGCGGGTCAGGGCGTTGAAGAGCGTGGACTTGCCGACGTTGGGCAGGCCGACGATGCCGATGGTGAGTGCCACGTCGGGAGAGTCTACGTGGCGGGGGTCAGCGGGCCGCCCGGGCGCGCTGCTCCAGCGTCGTGAGGTCGCGCTCGACGAACTGCAGGTGCGCCCAGTGCTCCCGGGCGACGACGCCGAGGCTCTGGTGCACCGCGCGCGTGAGGCCCTCGGGCGCCCACGGCGGGAGGCGCGGGGCGTCGACCGTGACGTCGCTGCCGGCGAGCTCGTCGTAGACGGCGTGCACCTGGGCGATCCGGTCGGCGTGCGCCGCGAGGGTCTCCTCCAGCGGCGGCGTCGCCGCCAGGTCGACGCCCAGCGCCGCCACCTCGGGCTCGTACTCCGTGAACGGCAGCCCGGCGTACCAGAACGGGTCGTCGATCCCCCGCAGCCCGTACCGGATCCAGCCGTCCATCGCGAACACCAGGTGCCGCAGGGTCTGCGCCGTCGACCACTCGCCGTCGACCTGCTCGTCCACCGCGCCGGGCGCCAGCGCCGCCGCCCGCGCGAGGTGCGCGTCCCAGGCGCGCAGCGCCGCGTCCAGCGACGCCCGCTGCTCGGCGAGGTCCGCGGACCGGGCCTGCTCGCGCCCCGGGTACCGCCGGTTCAGCTCCGCCTCGACCAGCGGCGCGACGTCGACGCCGTTGACGCGCAGGCCGGTGATCTCGCCGTCGAGGTCGGCGTCCGTGAGGTCGACGCCGCGCATCACTGCCCCCGGCATGAAGCTCTGGTCGAACCGTGCGCCGTCGAGCTGCACGAGGCGGAACGTCGAGCCCGTCATGTCGGCCTCGACGAAGCGGGCGCCCCGCAGCTCGTCGTCCGACCCGAACCGTGCCTCAGCGCTGGTCATGCGACGACCGTAGGACCGGGCACCGACACTCAGACGTCGACGTCCTGGTGCCAGGACTCCGTGACGTAGGAGGTGCGCCAGCCCCAGCTCTCGTACAACGACGCGGCGCCGGTGGGGCTGTCGGCGTCGACCTCGAGCCCCACGCGGTCGCGGCCCCGCGCCGCCGCGTCGCGCACGACGGCGAACAGCAGCGCCGTCGCGACCCCGCGGCCACGGGCCCGGCGGTCGGCGCCCAGGTACTCGATGTAGCTGCCCTCCTTGCCCGACGCGCCGGAGGGCAGGACGGCGCCCACGAGGGCGCCCATCGGCTCGGGGGCCGCGTCGGGCTGCTGCGGGTCGGAGACGAACGCCAGCCACCAGTGGTCCCACCGGTGCCCCGGGTCCGAGCGCAGCCGCACCAGGAACTCGCCGAAGCTCTCCCGGTAGGAGTTGAAGTGGTCCTCGAACGCGCTCTCGAGCACCCGGTGCACGGTCTGCAGCTCCTCGGCGACGGGCATCCCGTCGTCGTGCGTCGCGACCCGCCGCACGGTCACGCCCGGGCGCGGGTCCGGCAGCACGCCCCGGTGCGCCTCCTCCGCCACGACGGGCCGAGACATCTGCAGCCACGAGCGGGCCTTGGCGTACCCGGCCGCGGCGAGCCAGGCCTGCTGGGTCGTGTCGCCCGCGAACGCGCCGGCGTCGAGCTGGGTGCGGGGCACCCCGCGCTGGGCCGCGAGCCCGCGCCCCTGCCGCGCCGCCCAGGCGTAGCCCGCGGCCGCCAGCTCGTCGGCCACCGGGGTCGCGCGGTCGACGTCGACCCCCACGACGACGCGCCCCGCGGCGCGGTCGTGCGCCCACGCCCAGGCCTGAACCACGCCGTCCGGGTCGCGTGCCACGACCTGGCGCCGCGTCCACGAGACCGGGCCCGCCACCTCGGCGGCGAGGGCGTCCTGGTTCACCACCGACGACCCCGTGAACGGGGCGGCGACGGCCCCGCGCAGCTCGCCGAGGCGGGGCAGGTCGGCCAGGTCGGGGGCCGACGTCGTCCAGCCGTCAGGCAGGGGCAGGTGCTCGAGGTTCTCGGAGGTCACGCGTCCCATTGTCGCAAAGGGTCCCTTGGGCTCCCCATGACCGCCCCGTCACGAAGCCCCGAGGGAGCCCGTCGGGACGTCACCCGAAGGCCATCACCTGCTGCAGCAGCTCGGGCAGGCGGCGGTCGTACGTCCGGGCGCCCCAGCGCACTCCCAGCAGGAGCACGAGCACGCCGGTGACGAGGCCGACGCCGAGCGCCGCCCAGCCGAGCGCGGCCTGCGGCAGCAGGATCGCGGGCAGGGCGAGCGCGAGCGTGGGCACGCTCACCGCGAGGATGATCCCCATCGTCGCCATCTGGGCGAGCATGGTTGCCATCGTGGCGCCCTGCGGGGACTTGAACGGGCTCTCCCCCGGCTTCGGCACGGGGTAGACGAGCCGCGCGGACACCGCGCTCGAGATCCCGAGCGACGCGCCCAGCGTGCCGGCCGTGAGGCCGAGCATGGCGGGCAGCGCGTCCCAGCGGCCCGCGACGGCGCACCCGACCACGGCGAACGCGACGCACAGGGGCAGCCCCGCCACCAGCACGGGCAGCACGCGACCCCACCGGTCGACCCGGCCCCGGACGCCGGTCGCGACGTGCAGCGCGAACGCCGTGTTGTCGTAGCCGACGTCGTTCGAGATGCCGAACCCGAGCAGCCACGCCGCCAGGGGCGCCACGAGGAGCAGGACCACGCCGCCCGCGCCGTTCGTCGTCCCCACGGCGAGCAGCACCAGCGGCAGCAGCGGCACCATCGCGATCGACGCCGCGTACCGGGGGTCGCGCACCCAGTAGGTCGCGGTCCGCGCGGCGACCGCCCCCAGCGGCGTGGCGGGCAGCCGGCCGAACCAGCCGAGGCCCTTCGCCGCCGTGGCCGACGAGCCTCCGCCGCGCGGCGTCACGAGCTCGCGGGCGAGCGCGCGGTCCCACACCACTCCGGCGAGGGCGAGCGTGCCCAGGCAGATCGCGACCCGGGCCGCGAGGAGGGCCCACGCGCCGTCGTGGACCGCCGAGGCCAGCGCCCACGGCGCCCCCAGCGGCGTCCAGCCCACGACGCCGGCCAGCGGCGCGATCGCCGCCCCCAGCGCGTCGGAGCCGGCCCCGTCGACGGTCACCTCGACGCCGTCCGCCAGCCAGCCGACCGCGGGCCCGATGAGCAGGAGCGGCACGACGGCGACGATCGCCAGCACCTCGCGGTACCGCCGCGAGTCGAGCAGCGGCGCGAGGGCCGTCGTCGCCGCCCGGGAGCCCACGACGCACAGCGCGGTGGCGAGGACGCCGCCGACCAGCGCTGCGACGAGCGCGGCCGGCTGCCGCCACCAGGCGAAGGAGACGCCCAGCGCGCCGAGCGTCGTGACGGCCGCCGGGATGGAGACGAGCCCCGCCAGGGCGAGCCCGGCCAGCAGCGTGCGCCGCGGGATGGCGAAGGTGACGAAGCGCCGCGGGTCCAGGGTCGCGTCGACGCCGAACGCGAAGACGGGCACCACCCACCACGCGAGGACCACCAGCGCGCCCGCCAGGGTGAGCACGTGGCCGGTCACGACCGGGTCCGCGGTGCCGCCCGCCACGGCGGCGGCCACCACCAGGACCAGCACGCCGAGCCCGTACAGGGACCCGACCACCAGGCCGATCGTCTGCCACACGCTCCGGCGGAACGTGTTGGCCAGGAGGGTCAGCTTGAGGCGGACGAGCTGCGCAACCACGCCAGTCCCTCCGACTCCCGACGGCCGCCGACGAGGTCCACGAAGCGGTCCTCGAGGCTCTGCTCCCCGCGCACCCCGGCGACGGTGCCCGCGGCGAGCACGTGCCCGCCGGCGATGACCGCCACGTGCGAGCACATCCTCTGCACCAGGTCCATGACGTGGCTCGACACCACGACCGTGCCGCCGTCGGCCACGTACCCGTGCAGGATGTCGCGGATGTTCGCGGCGCTGACGGGGTCGACCGCCTCGAAGGGCTCGTCCAGCACGAGCACGCGCGGCGCGTGGATCATCGCCGACGCCAGGCCGATCTTCTTCGTCATGCCGGCGGAGTAGTCGACGACGAACGTGTCGCGGTCTCCGACCAGGTCCATCGCCTGCAGCAGGTCCTCGGTGCGCTCCGCGACGGTGTCCCGGTCCAGCCCGCGCAGGAGGCCCGCGTAGGTGAGCAGCTGTGCGCCGGTGAGCCGGTCGAACAGGCGGACGCCGTCCGGCAGCACGCCGAGCTCGGCCTTGGCCCGCTCGGGCAGCGCCCACAGGTCCGTGCCGTGCACGTGCACCGTGCCGAAGTCCGGCCGCAGCAGCCCGGTCGCCATCGACAGGGACGTCGTCTTGCCCGCGCCGTTGGGGCCGACGAGGCCGAAGAACGAGCCGGTCGGCACGTCGAGGTCGACGCCGGCGACGGCGATCTTCTGGCCAAACCTCTTCCACAGGCCGCGCAGGCTCAGGGCGGCGGAGACGTCGGGCGGAGGGACGGGGGCGGGGGCGGCGGGCGGCGGCCCGGTCTGGTCGCTCACGGGTCAACCGTAGTGCGCGGGGCGCCGCGTGGGGGCTGGGACGTGTCGGTGCCCCATGACACCGTGTGCCGCATGACGACGAGCCTCGCAGTGATCCTCATCCTCGGCGCCCTGGGCGTGGGAGTGCTGGTGGGCTGGCTGTGGCACGCGACCCGCGCCGCGAAGGCGGGCCGGTCGGACGAGCTGCAGCGGGTCCAGGAGCACGGCGAGCTCGAGGTGCTGCGCCGCGACGCCGCGGAGCTGCGCAGCCGCCTCGCTCAGGCGACGCAGGAGAGCGAGCGGCGTCTGGCCGAGCAGCGCGCGCAGGCCCGCGAGGAGGCGGACCGGCGCGCGACGGAGGCCCGCGAGCAGGCCGACCGGCTGCTCGCCCAGGTGCGCGAGAACCTCGAGGAGCAGCTCGCCGAGGCCAAGGGCGACCAGGAGGCCGCGGCGCAGCGGTTCCGCGCGCTCGCCAACGACGTCCTCACCGCGAACCAGAAGCAGTTCCTCGACCTCGCGGACGAGCGGCTGCGCCGCAGCACGCAGAGGAACGACGAGACGCTCGCCCAGCGGGAGCAGGCGATCCGCGCGCTGCTCGACCCGATGAGCAAGACCCTCGACAAGGTGAACGCGCGCGTGGACACCGCCGAGCAGGCGCGCCTCCAGGGGCACACGGCCCTCACGGAGCAGCTGCGCCAGCTCGAGACGGTCAACTCGCAGCTGCGCGTGGGCACGAGCGACCTGGTCTCGGCCCTGCGCTCCAACCAGACGCGCGGCGTGTGGGGCGAGCTCCAGCTCAAGCGCGTGGTCGAGGCCGCCGGGATGGTGGACCACGTCGACTTCGAGGCCCAGGTGCACCGCACGACGGCCGAGGGCGAGACCTTGATCCCCGACCTGGTCGTCAGCCTGGCGGGCGGCAAGAACATCGTCGTCGACGCGAAGGTGCCGCTCAGCGCGTACCTGCGGGCGCAGCAGGCCGAGAGCTCCGCCGAGGGCGACAAGGAGCTCGGCGCCCATGCCAAGGACCTCGCCAAGCACGTGGACGTGCTCGCGGGCAAGGCCTACTGGGCGCAGTTCGACGCCGCCCCCGAGTTCGTGGTGCTGTTCGTCCCGGCCGAGCCCATCCTGGCGGCGGCCGTCGAGCACCAGCCGGACCTGCTCGAGACGGCCATCCGCAAGCGGGTGCTCGTCGCCACGCCGATGACGCTCGTCGCGATGCTGCGGACCGTCGCGTACGCGTGGCAGCAGGAGGCGATCGCCGAGGACGCGCAGAAGGTGCTGCAGGTCGGCAAGGAGCTGTACGGCCGCCTCGTCGGCATGACCGAGAAGGTCACCAAGCTGGGCCGGTCGATCACCACGGTGACGAACGACTACAACAAGTTCATCGCCACGCTCGAGACCCGGGTGGTGCCGTCAGCGCGCAAGATGGTCGAGCTCAAGGTGGTGGACGCGACCGTGGGGCTCGAGGCGCTCAAGGTGGTCGACGGCGCCACCCGCGAGATCACCAAGCCCGAGCTCCTGGCCGGGACCGACGGGTCGTTCGTCGAGCTGGCGGACCTCACCGCGCCGGGCGACCGCTCGTCCGTCGACTCCCTCGTGGACGCCGACCAGGACGGTCTCGAGCGCGCGACCGAGGCGGACGAGAAGGGCGAGTCGGCCGCGGGCTGAGTCGGCGGCGTCAGGCCGGCTCGACGGGCAGCGCGGTGCGCGCGCCGCGGCGGGGCCGCTTCTCCTGCTGGCCGGCGGCCTTGAGGCCCCGCGCCAGCTCGCGCGGCAGCGAGAACATCAGGTCCTCGGTGGCGGTGCGCACCTCCTCGACCTCGCCGAAGCCGTGGCTGTCCAGGTGCGCGATGACGTCCTGCACGAGGATCTCCGGCACCGACGCGCCGGACGTGACGCCCACCGTCGTCGCGCCGTCGAGCCAGGCGTCCTCGATCTCGGTCGCGCGGTCCACGCGGTACGACGTCCGGGCGCCGGCCTGCAGCGCCACCTCGACGAGCCGCACCGAGTTCGACGAGTTCGCGGAGCCCACGACGATGACGACGTCGCACTCCGGGGCCAGCTTCTTCACCGCGACCTGGCGGTTCTGCGTGGCGTAGCAGATGTCGTCGCTGGGCGGGTCCTGCATCTCGGGGAACCGGTCGCGCAGGCGGCGGACGGTCTCCATGGTCTCGTCCACCGACAGGGTGGTCTGCGAGATCCACACGACCTTCTCCGGGTCGCGGACCTGCACCTGGTCGACCTCGTCCGGGGAGTTGACGACCTGCACGTGGTCGGGAGCCTCGCCGGCGGTGCCCTCGACCTCCTCGTGCCCGGTGTGGCCGATGAGCAGGATGTCGTAGTCGTCCTGGGCGAACCGGACGGCCTCCTTGTGCACCTTGGTCACCAGGGGGCAGGTCGCGTCGATGGTGTCGAGGCGGCGGGCCACGGCGGACGCGCGCACCGCCGGGGAGACGCCGTGCGCGGAGAACACCAGGCGGGCGCCCTCGGGCACCTCGTCGGTCTCGTTGACGAAGATCGCGCCGCGGTCGCGCAGCGTCTCGACGACGTGCTTGTTGTGCACGATCTCCTTGCGCACGTACACGGGCGCGCCGTACGTCTCGAGCGCCTTCTCGACCGCGACCACCGCGCGGTCCACCCCCGCGCAGTAGCCGCGCGGCGCGGCCAGGAGCACGCGCTTGGTGGACGTCGGGGTGGCGGGGGCCGGGCTGGTCACAGTCACGGGCAACAGTCTAGGTACGGACTGTGGACAACCGGTGACGAGGCTCCGTCGGGGGCGTGGGGCATGCTGGACGCCGTGTCGGACCAGTCCCAGCCGCAAGCCCCCCAGCCGCAGCCCCTGCCCGAGCTCGCCCGCGACACGACCGCGGACCGCCCGTGGCCGGTGCGGCTGCTGTCCGCGAAGATCCGGGACTACGTCGCGAGGATGTCGTCGGTCTGGGTCGAGGGCCAGGTCGTGGAGCACACCTACCGCCCCCGGGCCGGCATGCAGTTCGTCACCCTGCGGGACACCGACGCCGAGGCCTCCCTGCCGGTGCACCTGCTGTCGCGGATCTACGAGGGCCTCCACCACAAGCCCGAGGTGGGCGACCACGTGGTGGTGCAGGCGAGGCCCGAGTTCTGGGTCAAGACGGGCCGCCTCTCGATGCGCGCGACGGCGGTGCGTCAGGTGGGCGTCGGCGAGCTGCTCGCCCGCATCGACCAGCTGCGCCGCGTGCTCGCCGCGGAGGGCCTGTTCGACCTCGACCGCAAGCGCCCGCTGCCGTTCCTGCCCGCCGTGGTGGGCCTCGTGTGCGGGCGCGAGTCGAAGGCGGAGCACGACGTCGTCGTGAACGCGCGGGCGCGTTGGCCGCAGGTCCGGTTCGAGATCCGCGAGGTCGCGGTGCAGGGCGTCGACGCCGTCCGCGAGGTGAGCGCCGCGATCGCCGACCTCGACTCCCGCCCCGAGGTCGAGGTGATCGTCGTGGCGCGCGGCGGCGGCTCCGTCGAGGACCTGCTGCCGTTCAGCAACGAGGCCCTGGTGCGGGCGGCGGCCTCGTGCACGACCCCGCTGGTCAGCGCCATCGGGCACGAGACGGACACCCCGCTGCTCGACCTCGTCGCGGACCACCGCGCGTCCACGCCGACCGACGCCGCGAAGCAGGTCGTGCCCGACGTCGCCGAGGAGCGGCTGCGCCTCGACCAGGCGCGACGGCGGATGCGCGCCGCGGTGGCCGGTCGGGTCGAGCGCGAGCAGCACGGGCTGGACGCCCTGCGGTCGCGCCCGGCGCTGGCCCGGCCGCAGACGACGGTCGACGTCCGCGAGCGCGAGATCGCCCAGCACGTGCGGCACGCCCGCCACTGCCTGGACGCCGCGCTGCTGCGCGCGTCCGGAGAGGTGGGCCGCCTCGCGGCCCAGGTCCGGGCGCTCTCCCCGCAGGCCACGCTGGAGCGCGGGTACGCCGTCGTGCAGCGCGCGGACGGGCACGTGGTGCGGGCGAGCCACGACGTCACGGCCGGCGACGCCGTGCACGTGCGCGTGGCCGAGGGTTCGCTGGAGGCCGCCGTCACCGCGACGGCGGCACCCGCGCCGCCCGCCTGAACCGGTCCGCGAGCCGGCCGAACGCCGCGGCGAGCTCCTCCCCCTCGAGCACCTCGACGTCCATGTCGAGCCGGGTGATCCACAGGGCGAGCTGGTCGGGGTCGTCGCTGCCCACCTCGATCCGGCAGGTGGACGGCCCGACCTCCTCGACCTCCAGCGGGGAGCCGACCTTCGCCACGACCTGCGCGGCGGTGGCGTGCACGAGGATCCGCGCCCGGTAGCGCCAGGTCGCCCGGCCCACCCGCGCCACGACGTGCCGCAGCACCGCGTCCTCGGGGATGACGCGCGGCCGGAACCGGGCCCCGGTGGGCGGGCGCAGCGTGATCCGGTCGACCCGGAAGACACGCCAGTCCAGCCGGTCGAGGTCCCAGGCCAGCAGGTACCAGCGCGACCCCCAGCGCACCAGGCGGTGCGGCTCCGTGTGCCGGGAGGACTCGGCGCCGTCGTGGGAGGCGTAGCGGAACCGGAGCCGCTCACCGGAACGGATCGCGGCGGCGACACCCCCGAGCACCTGCAGGTCCGGCGCCGGGTCCCCGCCCGGCACGACGCTCGTCGCCTCCCGGACGGCCTCGACGCGGCGCCGCAGGTGCGCGGGCATGACCTGCTCGACCTTCGCGAGCGCGGTGAGGGCCGTCTCCCCCTCGCCGTGCTGCCCGTGCGCGGCCGCGGCCAGCCCGATCGCGACCGCGACCGCCTCGTCGTCGTCCAGCACCAGCGGCGGCATCGCCGACCCGGCGGCGAGCCGGTAGCCGCCGGCGACGCCGGGGCGGGCCTCGACCGGGTAGCCGAGCGAGCGCAGCCTGCCGACGTCGGTGCGCACGGTGCGGGTGCTCACCTCGAGCCGCTCGGCGAGGTCGCCGCTGGTCCAGTCGCGCCGCAGCTGCAGCAGGGACAGGAGCTGGAGCAGGCGGGCCGAGGTCTCGAGCATCTTCGGAGCATCTCACCGATCGCGGAAGCAGGTCTTCCGCTATTGCTGCGAGCGTGGAGCCATGAACCGAGTCATGAGCCCCACCGCAGACACCGCCCTCGTCCCCTTCCGCGTCGACGTCCCGCAGGCGGACCTCGACGACCTGCGCGACCGGCTGGCGCGCACCCGCTGGCCCCTGCCCGTGCCCGGTCGCGACGACCGCACGGACTTCAGCCGCGGCATCCCCCTGCCGTACCTGCGCGAGCTCGCCGAGTACTGGCGCGACGGCTTCGACTGGCGCGCGCAGGAGGCCGCGCTGAACGCGCACGAGCAGGTCACGACCGTCGTCGACGGCCAGACGTTCCACGTCGTCCACGCCCGTTCCGCGAACCCGGACGCCACCCCGCTGCTGCTGTGCCACGGGTGGCCGGGGTCGTTCGTCGAGTACCAGCGGCTGCTCCCGCTGCTCACCGACGCGTTCCACGTCGTCGTGCCCTCGCTGCCCGGTTTCGGGTTCTCGACGCCCCTGTCCGGCACGGGCTGGGAGGTCGCGCGCACCACCGAGGCCTACGCCGAGATCATGACGCGGCTCGGGTACGAGCGGTTCGCCGTGCACGGCACCGACATCGGCGCCGGCACCACCGGCCGGCTCGCCGCGCTCTACCCGGAGCGCGTGATCGGCACCCACGTCGGCAGCGACGGCCGGTCGCTCGGCATGGTGGGCGCGGCCTACCCGATGCCGGACGGGCTGACCGACGACGAGATCGCCCAGATCGACGCGGTGCGCGCGGCCGACGCCGCCGAGCACGGCTACTTCGAGATGCAGAACCACCGCCCGGACACGATCGGCGCCGCCCTGACGGACTCCCCCGTCGGGCAGCTCGCGTGGATGGCCGAGAAGTTCCAGACGTGGACGAACCCGGCGTCCCGCACGCCGGACGAGGCCGTCGACCGCGACCAGCTCCTCACGAACGTGGCGCTGTACTGGTTCACCCGCAGCGGGGCGTCCAGCGCGCAGTTCTACTACGAGGCCTCGCACTCCGGCCTCGACTGGCTCTCCGCCTCGGAGGTCCCCTCCGCGTGGTCCGTGTTCGACACCCACCCGCTCATGGCCAAGGTGTTCAACGGCTGGGGCGCGATCGACCGCTGGGTGGAGCACGCCGAGGGCGGGCACTTCCCCGCGATGGAGGAGCCGCGGCTGCTGGCCGACGACCTGCACGCCTTCTTCGACGGCCGGTCCTGACCGTCACCGTGCGCGGACGACCCGCCCCTCGTCCCAGACGGGCTCGGGCGTCTCGCGCACGGTGCCGTCCTCGCCGAACACCAGGAACCGGTCGAACGACCGCGCGAACCAGCGGTCGTGCGTCACCGCGAGGACGGTGCCGTCGAACGCCTCCAGGCCCTCCTGCAGCGCCTCGGCGCTGGCGAGGTCGAGATTGTCGGTGGGCTCGTCGAGCAGCAGCGCGGTGCAGCCGGCGAGCTCGAGCAGCAGGATCTGGAACCGCGCCTGCTGCCCGCCCGACAGCCGGTCGAACGCGCGGTCGGCGGCGACGGTCAGCTCGTAGCGGCGCAGCACCGACATCGCCGCCCCGCGGTCGCGGGCATGGTCCTCCCACAGGATCTGGGTGAGCGTGCGGCCGAACAGCTCCGGGTGGGCGTGCGTCTGCGCGAACACGCCCGGCACCACGCGCGCGCCGAGCCGCCACTCCCCCGTGTGCGCGACGTCGTCGCCGCCGAGCAGCCGCAGGAAGTGCGACTTGCCCGACCCGTTCGACCCGAGGACGGCGACGCGCTCGCCGTAGAAGACCTCGAGGTCGAACGGCTGCATCAGGCCGGTGAGCCCGAGCCGCTCGCAGGTCAGCGCCCGCACGCCCGTGCGGCCGCCGCGCAGGCGCATGCGGATGTCCTGCTCGCGCGGGGGTTCGGGCGGCGGGCCGGCCTCCTCGAACTTGCTCAGTCGGGTCTGGGCCGCCCGGTACCGGGAGGCCATCGCGTCGCTGTTCGCGGCCGCCTGCCGCAGCTCGCGCACGAGCCTCGTGAGCTGGGCGTGCTTCTCGTCCCAGCGCCGGCGCAGCTCCTCGAACCGCGCGAACCGCTCCCGGCGTGCCTCGTGGAACGTCGCGAAACCGCCGCCGTGCACCCACGCGTCGGCGCCGGACGGCGCGGGCTCGAGGGAGACGATGCGGTCCGCGACGCGGGCGAGCAGCTCGCGGTCGTGCGAGACGAAGAGCACGGTCTTCCGGGTGGCGCGGAGCTGGTCCTCGAGCCATCGCTTGCCGGGTACGTCGAGGTAGTTGTCCGGCTCGTCGAGCAGCAGCACCTCGTCGGGGCCGCGCAGCAGCGCCTCGAGGACGAGCCGCTTCTGCTCGCCGCCGGAGAGCGTGCGCACCTCGCGCCACCGCGCCTGCTCGTACGGGACGCCGAGCGCGGCGACCGTGCACACGTCCCACAGCGTCTCGGCCTCGTAGCCCTGCGCCTCGGCCCAGTCGGCGAGCGCCTGCGCGTAGGCGAGCTGCGCCGGCTCGTCGTCGACCTCCATGATCGCCAGCTCGGCCGCGTCGACCGCGCGGGCCGTGTCGCGGATCCGGGGCGGCGCGACGGAGACGAGCAGGTCGCGCACCGTCGACTCGTCCCGCACGGAGCCGACGAACTGCCGCATGACGCCGAGCCCGCCCGTCACCGTGACCGACCCGGCCTGCGGCACGAGGTCGTCCGACAGCAGGCGCAGCAGGGTGGTCTTCCCGGAGCCGTTGGGCCCCACCAGCGCGGTGGCGCTCCCCTCGGGGACGCGGAACGAGACGTCGTCGAGCAGCGTGCGCCCGTCCGGCAGCACGTGCTCGACGTGCGCCACCTCCAGATGACCCATGCGGCGCACGCTGCCCGACCACCCGTCCGCCCGCAAGGCATTTCCGCCCGCTGCGCGGACGACGTCGACGGCCTGTCGGCCCGGTGTTGTTGACTGTCCCCCGTGACCGATGCGAACCCCGGTGCCCCGGACCTGCCCGCCGACGTCTCCGACCTGACCTACGAGGAAGCCCGCGACGAGCTCGTCCAGGTGGTCGCCCGGCTCGAGGCCGGCAGCGAGCCCCTCGAGGCGTCGCTCGCCCTCTGGGAGCGCGGCGAGGCCCTCGCCGCCCGCTGCCAGCAGTGGCTCGACGGAGCGCGGCAGCGGCTCGCGGCGGCGCAGGCCGCCTCGTCCGCGATCTCGTCCGGCGCCGACGGCGCCGACGGCGACGACGGCGACGACGACGCCGAGGAGGACGACGCGTGAGCGCGCACGTCCTCGCGGTGGGCGAGGCGCTGGTGGACGCGGTGCACCGCCCCGACGGGAGCAGCGAGGAGCACCCCGGCGGCAGCTTGGCGAACGTCGCGCTCACGCTCGGCCGTCTCGGCCGCGACGTGCGGCTCGCGACCTGGCTCGGCCGCGACGCGCGCGGCGACGTCGTCCGGTCGTGGCTCGCGGAGTCCCGCGTGGCCCTGGCCCCGGGTAGCGACGGCGCGGCGCGCACGAGCGTCGCGCAGGCGACCCTCGACGACACCGGCGCCGCGACCTACGAGTTCGACCTCGAGTGGCAGGTGCCCGCGGGCGCGGGCGCCACCCCCGAGACGCTCGCGGTGCACACCGGCTCCATCGCCGCCATGCTCCCGCCCGGGGACGCCGACGTGCGGGGGCTGGTGGAGGTCGCCCGGGCGACGTCGACAGTGACCTATGACCCCAACGCGAGGCCCGCGATCATGGGCGACGCCGACGTCGTCCGGCCGCGGGTCGAGGAGATCGTCGCGCTCTCCGACGTGGTGAAGGTCAGCGACGAGGACCTGGCGTGGCTCTACCCCGACCGGGCGCCGCTCGACGTCGCGCGCGGCTGGCAGGCCACCGGCCCGGCGGTCGTCGTGGTGACGTTCGGCGGCGAGGGAGCGACGGCGATGACGGCGGCCGGCGAGGTCGCCGTCGCCGCGCCGCGGGTCGACGTCGTGGACACCGTCGGTGCCGGCGACTCGTTCATGGGCGCCCTCCTGGACTGGTTTTGGGGCGCGGACCTGCTGGGCGCGGACCGCCGCGACGCGCTGCGCGCCATCGACCGCGCGGCGACGGCCCGGATGCTCGTGCGCGCGGTCGCCGTGGCCGCCGTCACCGTCTCCCGGGCCGGCGCGAACCCGCCGTGGCCCCGCGATCTCATCGGGCCGGACCGCGTGCGGGTCGGCGAGCACGGAACAGAGGAGCACTCATGACCCTGACCCCCACCGAAGCCTGGGCCCGGCTGCGGGCCGGCAACGGCCGCTTCGTCCGCGACGAGCCGGACCACCCCGACCAGGACGCCGTCCGCCGGCGCGAGCTGCGTTCGGTCCAGCACCCGCACACCGTGATCTTCGGGTGCTCCGACTCGCGGGTGGCGGCGGAGATCGTCTTCGACCAGGGCCTGGGCGACGTCTTCGTCGTGCGGACCGCGGGGCACGTGGTCGACACGACCGTGCTCGGCTCCATCGAGTACGGCACGGAGGTGCTGCACACTCCCCTCGTGGTGGTGCTGGGGCACGACTCGTGCGGCGCCGTCGCGGCGACCGCGCACACCCTCGCGACCGGCGAGCAGCCCCCGGGCTTCGTGCGCGCCGTCGTCGACAAGGTCATCCCCTCGGTCGCGGAGCTCACGAGCCGCCAGGGCGTCACCGGGCCGATCGACCCGGCCGTGCTGCGCACGGAGCACGTCAAGCACACCGTCGCGCTGCTGCGCGGCTACTCGGCAGCGATCGCCGCGGCCATCGACGAGGGCCGCCTGGCCGTCGTCGGCGTCGTCTACGACCTGGACGACGGCAGCGCGCACCTCGTGGCGGTCGATGGCGAGATCGGCGAGGAGCCGGCCGCCGCCTGAGGGCGACGACCCGGGTCCCGCCCGCTCAGGCCCGTGCGGCGGCCGCCAGCAGCCGCCGCACGGTGCCGAGGGTGCGCGTCGTCGCGACGCCCCCGGTGAGCCGCTCGACGAGCGAGTTCGGGTCGGCCCAGGTGCCCGGCCCGCCCCGCACCACGCCGAGGACGACGCCCGGCCGCGCGGCGACGAGGTCGAGCAGGTCGCGCTCGTCGGTCCACGGCAGGTCCAGCGGCAGCGGGTGCCCGCCGTCCACGAACGTCAGGGTGTCGCGGTACGTCCGCTCGTCGCGGGTGAGCGCGAACGGGTCGCCGTCGATCGCCGCGGTGACGTCGTCGAGAGGGCGCACCAGCGCCGCGCCGGAGTACCCGCACCGCTCGGCGAGCAGCGGCGCCGCGGCCCGGACGACGGCCTCCGCCGCGCCGCCGCCCGGGCCCACGTCGAGCAGCACCGTGCCGTTGGTCTGGAACGACCGCACCGCGGCGCCGCCGCCGTCGAGCAGGGCGCGCTCGAGGACGTCGCGCACCGGGCTGCCCCGGTGCCCGAGGTTCATCGCGCGGTAGAGCACCACGTGGGTGAACGTCACCCCGCGATCCTCCACCACCGCACCGACAGCGGCACCCGTGCGGAGTGACCCGGCTCACGACGGACCGCCCGCGCGGGTGCGGCACGATAGAGGCATGACTTCCGACACCGTCGTCCCCGGCGCGTCCGGCGCGGGCGAGACCGAGTACCGCATCGAGCACGACACGATGGGCGAGGTGCGCGTCCCGGCGCACGCGCTCTACCGCGCGCAGACGCAGCGGGCCGTGGAGAACTTCCCCATCTCCGGCACCACGCTCGAGCGCGGGCACATCGAGGCCCTGGCGCGCATCAAGAAGGCCGCCGCGCGCGCCAACGCCGAGCTGGGCGTGCTCGACCAGGACATCGCCGACGCGATCGTCGCCGCGGCCGACGAGGTCGCCTCGGGCGCGCACGACGCGCACTTCCCGATCGACGTCTTCCAGACCGGCTCGGGCACGTCGTCGAACATGAACACCAACGAGGTGCTGGCCACGCTCGCCACGCGCTCGCTGGGCAAGGACGTGCACCCGAACGACCACGTCAACGCCTCGCAGTCGTCCAACGACGTCTTCCCGACGTCGGTGCACGTGGCCGCCGCCGCCGGCGCGATCCACGACCTGATCCCGGGTCTGAAGCACCTGGCCGACGCCCTGGGCGCGAAGGCCGACGAGTTCGGGGGCGTCGTGAAGTCCGGCCGCACGCACCTCATGGACGCCACCCCGGTGACGCTGGGCCAGGAGTTCGGCGGCTACGCCGCGGCGATCCGCTACGGCGTCGAGCGCGTCGAGGCGGCGCTGCCCCGCGCGGCCGAGGTCCCGCTGGGCGGCACCGCGGTCGGCACCGGCATCAACACCCCGGCCGGCTTCCCGCAGCGCGTCATCGAGCTGCTGCGCGAGGACACGGGCCTGCCGCTGACCGAGGCACGGGACCACTTCGAGGCGCAGTCGGCGCGCGACGGCCTCGTGGAGCTCTCGGGCGCGCTGCGCACCATCGCCGTGTCGATCACGAAGATCTGCAACGACCTGCGCTGGATGGGCTCGGGCCCCAACACCGGCCTGGGCGAGATCGCGATCCCCGACCTGCAGCCGGGCTCCTCGATCATGCCGGGCAAGGTCAACCCGGTGATCCCGGAGGCCGTGCTCATGGTGGCCGCCCGGGTGATCGGCAACGACGCCACCGTCGCGTGGGCCGGCGCCAGCGGCTCGTTCGAGCTCAACGTGCAGATCCCCGTCATCGCGCAGGGCGTGCTGGAGTCGATCCGCCTGCTCGGCAACGCGTCGCGCGTCCTGGCCGACAAGACGGTCTCGGGCATCACCGCCAACGTGGACCGCGCCCGCGCGTTCGCCGAGTCGTCGCCGTCGATCGTCACGCCGCTCAACCGCGTGATCGGCTACGAGGCCGCGGCCAAGGTCGCGAAGCACTCGGTGAAGCAGGGCATGACGGTCCGCGAGGCCGTGATCGACCTCGGCTTCGTGGAGCGCGGCGAGGTCACCGAGGCCCAGCTCGACTCGGCCCTCGACGTCCTCAAGATGACGAAGCCCCCGCAGGCCTGACGTCCCTGCCCCGCGACGGCGGCGCTCCCCTCGGGGAGCGCCGCCGTCGGCGTCTCCCGGGGAGCGACCGCATCCCGAGCTCGGGGTTGGTAAGGCTAACCTCACCTGCTACTGTCGGCGTACGCGGGGAGGCGCCCCTCGGGGCGCGGGGCTGGGGGGTTCCACCTGAGACGTGCGGCGCCTCCCCGCGATCAGTAGTCCTTCGGGTCCAGGCGACGCAGGACGACGGCGAGCAGCCGGCCGAGCTCGGCCCGCTCCGCCCCGGACAGGTCCGCCAGGGCCGCGCGCTCGTGCTCGATCTGCCGGGGGAACAGCTCGTCGACGAGCGCCTCCCCCTCCGTGGTCAGCGCCACGAGCACGCCGCGCTTGTCGCGCTCGTGCACGGCACGTCCCACCAGGCCGGCGCGCTCCAGCCGGTCCAGGCGCTTGGTGATCGACGCCCCGGGCGAGCCCGTCATCGTGGTGATCTCGCCGGCGCGCAGCGGGCGCCCGGACCGGCGCAGCGCGGTGAGGACGTCGAGCTCGGCCCGCGTGACGTCGCGGGCGGCGAGGTCGTCGGACACCTCGGCCTCCAGCAGGGCGGCGATCCGGCGCACCCGCGCGCCCACGTCGGCCGGGGACGTGTCGACGGCGGGGAGCCGCTCGGCCCACTGCGCGCGCACGCGCTCGATGTAGTCCACGGCGACAGGATAGAGGTCACACCGCAACTACTTCCATGATGATTTACCTGTGAACTATCATCGTCGGCAATGCCTCCCACCTCCTCCCCGGTCCTCACGAGCGCCCGCGACGTCCTCGACCCTGCCCACCTGCGCGCGGCGCTGCGCATCAACCCCGCCGACGCGACGCTCGCGGCCGCCCTGCGCGTCGGCGCCGCGGCCGCCGTCGTCCTCGCGCTGAGCGCCGCCGTCGGCCGCACCGACCTGGCGGCCTTCGCCTCCCTGGGTGCGCTCGTCATCCTGTACGGCCGGTACGAGCCGTACCGGCTGCGCGCGTCCCTGCTGGCCGGCGTCTCCGCCGTGTTCGTCGTGGCCTTCCTGCTCACGGCCTCCCTCACCGCCGCCGGCGCGCCGACCCTCGTCGTCCTCGCGGTCGTGGCCCTGGTGGCCGGCGTGGCCACCGCCCTGTGCACCCTGGTCCGCACCGGGCCGCCCGGGGCAAGCATCGTCGTCTTCGCCGCGGCGGGCGGCATGGTCGGCCCCCTGGCGTGGGCCGACGTCGCCGAGCGTGGCGTCGCCTTCACGCTCGGCGCCGCGGTCGCCTGGCTCGTCGGGATGAGCGGCTGGCTCGTGCGCCCGAGCGCGCCGGCCCGCCTGGCCGTCCGCCGGGCCGCGGACGCGGTGCGGACGTCGCTCGACGCCGGACCCGACGCCCCCGGCGCCGCGCGGGCCGCGTCGGCCTCCGTCGCCCGGGCCCGCGAGGTGCTGGCGGACGACCTGTCCCGCCGGCGCACCCGGGACACCGCGCGGGTGCTCGCCGCCGAGCTCGCCGCTGTCGATGCGGCACTCGAGCCCGGGGCCCCCGGCCACGGCTCGGGCGGGGCGCCCGCCGAGGCCCTGCCGCCGCGTCGCCGCCTGCGCGACGACGTCCGCGCCGGCTGGCGCGTCCCCGGCTGGCGCCTCGCCGGGGTCCGCGTGGTGCTGGCGAGCGTCGTCGCCGGCGCGGGCACGCTCGCCGCCGGGCTGAGCCACCCCGCGTGGGCGCAGCTCGGCGCCACGGCCACCCTGCAGGGAGCGAGCACGCACCACGCCGTGGTCCGCGCGCTGCAGCGCGGGGGCGGCACGGTGCTCGGCGCCCTGCTCGCCTGGCCGCTGCTCGCGGCGCACCTGTCCTTCGCCGCGACCTGCGTCGTCGTCGTGGTGCTGCAGGTCGTCACGGAGGTCGTCGTCGGCCGCCACTACGGCCTGGCGATGCTCACCATCACGCCGATGGCGCTGCTGATGACGTCCCTCGGCGGGTCGGTCGACCCGGCCGGGATCGCGGCGTCGCGCGCCCTCGACACCGTGCTCGGCGCCGTGGTGGGGGTGCTCGCCGTCGTCCTGGTGCACCCGCGCCGCCGCACCGCCGGTTGAACCTGTCGACACCACGTCCCCGGGTCTCGACAGGCTCGACCGGCGGCCGGGTCAGATCTCCAGCGACTCCAGCATCTCGGTGACCAGCGCCGCGACGGGCGACCGCTCGGAGCGCGTGAGGGTCACGTGCGCGAACAGCGGATGCCCCTTCATCGCCTCGATCACGGCGGCGACGCCGTCGTGCCGGCCGACCCGCAGGTTGTCGCGCTGCGCGACGTCGTGCGTGAGGACCACGCGCGAGTCCTGCCCGATGCGGGACAGCACCGTGAGGAGCACGTTCCGCTCGAGGGACTGGGCCTCGTCCACGATGACGAACGCGTCGTGCAGCGAGCGCCCGCGGATGTGGGTCAGCGGCAGCACCTCGAGCATCTCGCGGTCGATCACCTCGTCGACGACGTCGGGCGAGACGAGCGCGCCGAGCGTGTCGTAGACCGCCTGCGCCCAGGGATTCATCTTCTCGGACTCGGATCCGGGCAGGTAGCCGAGCTCCTGCCCGCCCACCGCGTACAACGGGCGGAACACGATCACCTTGCGGTGCTGCCGGCGCTCGAGCACCGCCTCCAGGCCGGCGCACAGCGCAAGCGCCGACTTGCCGGTACCGGCGCGCCCGCCGAGCGACAGGATCCCGACCTCCGGGTCCAGCAGCAGGTCGATGGCGATGCGCTGCTCCGCAGAACGGCCGTGCACGCCGAAGACGTCCTGGTCCCCGCGCACGAGCCGGACCGTCTTGTCGGCCGTGACCCGCCCGAGGGCCGACCCGCCTGGCGAGTGGATCACCAGCCCGGTGTGGCACAGCAGCGGCGAGGCGGCCTCGACGACCGCCGGGTCCAGGGCGGCCAGCTCCACCTCGCCGCCCTCGTACAGGGTGCCCACCTGCTCGTCGGCGA
The DNA here is from genome assembly GCF_042264825.1 of Isoptericola sp. NPDC056134. NCBI lineage: Bacteria > Bacillati > Actinomycetota > Actinomycetes > Micrococcales > Promicromonosporaceae > Isoptericola > Isoptericola sp. NPDC056134. Next base: position 77,619 of record NZ_JBHJVM010000012.1, on the reverse strand, counting down.
CGTCGATCTCGCGCATCCCCGTCCAGCCCGAGTCGACGGCGAGCTCGTGGCGGTACTCCTCCGCGCGCAGGCCCACGGCCGACGCCTTGACCCGCATCGGCAGGTCCTTGGAGACCACGGTGACGTCGCAGCCCTCGGCCGCGAGGTTCGCCGCGACCGAGAGGATCCGGGTGTCGTTGTCGCCGAGCCGGAACCCGGCGGGCAGCACCTGCGGATCGGTGTGGTTGAGCTCCACCCGCAGCGTGCCGCCCGCCTCGCCCACCGGGATGGGCGCATCGAGACGGCCGTGCTTGAGGCGCAGCTCGTCGAGCATCCGCAGCGCGCTGCGCGCGAAGTAGCCGAGCTCGGCGTGGTGCCGCTTGGCCTCCAGCTCCGTGATGACGACGACCGGCAGGACGACGTCGTGCTCGGCGAAGCGGTGGATCGCCCGCGGGTCGGACAACAGCACGGACGTGTCGACGACGAACGTGCGGGGGGTGGTGCCGTCCGGGTCGTCGACGGTGTCGCGCTCAGGGACGGGTGCAGTTCGGGCCACGGCGAGCTCCCTCCAGGTGGACGGGCGGCCGCCCCGGGGGCGCCGTGCGGCGCCGGGCCGGAGCCGGCCCTCCCGCACGGAGCGTGAACCCCATCGGCTGGCCTCCCCGAGGACGGCTGGACACCGTCCCTGCCGCCAAACTACGACGCTGTGATTCGCGCCACCACCCCCACGTCGGCGGGTCGGGAAGTTGTCACCCGCCGTTCACGCGCCGGACCCCGCCGCGACGCGGGCAGGAAGGGCGAGCACCATGGTGCCGTGACCCCGAAGCCCTCGACGCCCCCCACGCCTGCCGGCGACGACGCGACGGCCTGGGTCGTGCTGCTGCGCGGCGTGAACGTCGGCGGTTCCCGTCGCGTGACCTCCGCCGACCTGCGCGAGGCCGCCGCCGCGGCGGGCCTGGCCGACGCCCGGACCTACGCCAACAGCGGCAACCTCGTGGCCGTCGGGGCGGCGGACGACGGCGACGTCGCCGGGCGCGTCGCGGCCGCGCTGGCCGACCGCCTCGAAGGCGACCTGCGCGTCGTCGCGCTGACGGCGGAGCGCGCGGCCGCCGTCCTCGCCGCCGACCCGTTCCCCGACGCCGTGGCCGACCACCCGTCCCACGTGCAGGTGCACGTCTCCCCCGAGCCCGTGGACGCCGATGCCCTCGCGCGGCTCGCCGAGGGGCGGCCCGAACGCTTCGCCGTCGTCGACGGCGTGCTCTACGTGGACTACGTGGCGGGCATCGGCCGGTCGAAGCTCACCCCCGGGCTGGTCGACAGGGCCGCGGGCACCTGGACCACCGCGCGGAACTGGAACACCTTCTCCAGGCTGGTGACGATGGCCCACGACGCCTCATGACGGGCACCGGCACGCGGACGGCCCGACGGACGTTAGGCTGGCCCGCGGTGAGCCGGGAAGTCTGGTCGGTGGCACCGGCTGGGACGCCGGTGACCCACGACGACCCCTACCCGACAGGGAGCCCATGAGCACCGACGTCACCGCGCCGTCCTTCCCCGCCCGCCTGAGCCGCTTCGTCTCGCGCGAGACGACCGGCGGCGCGCTCCTCATCGGCGCCGCGCTCGTCGCGCTGGTGCTCGCGAACTCCGGCTGGCGCCAGTGGTACCTCGACCTGTCGGAGACGGTCCTCGGGTTCGCGTACCTGGGTCCGCTGCACATCCACCTCGACCTCACCGTCGCCGCGTGGGCTGCAGACGGTCTGCTGGCGATCTTCTTCTTCGTGGTAGGCCTCGAGCTCAAGCACGAGTTCGTCGCGGGCAGCCTCCGCAGTCCCAAGGAGGCGGGGGTGCCGATGATCGCCGCCGTCGGCGGCATGGCGGTCCCCGCGATCATCTACTCGGTGCTGGTCGTCACGCTGGGCGACTCCGGGGCGCTGGAGGGCTGGGCGATCCCCACCGCCACCGACATCGCCTTCGCGCTCGCCGTGCTCGCCGTCTTCGGCAAGGGCCTGCCCGTCGCGATCCGTACGTTCCTGCTCACGCTGGCGGTCGTCGACGACCTGCTGGCGATCATCGTCATCGCCGTCTTCTACACGGACGACCTGCAGTTCGGGTACCTCGCGGCGGCGCTGGTCGTGATCGCCGTCTTCGGCTGGTACGTGCGCTCCCGCAAGCCTCGCTGGTGGCTGCTGATCCCCCTGTTCGTCGTCGGCTGGGCCTTCATGCACGCGTCCGGGGTGCACGCCACGGTCGCCGGCGTGCTCATGGGCTTCACCGTGGCGGCGCGCCCCACGCACGGCGAGGAGATCAGCCGCACGCAGCGCTACGAGCACGCGGTCAAGCCCTGGTCGCAGGGGCTGGCGCTGCCGATCTTCGCGTTCTTCGCCGCAGGCGTGGACCTGCGCGACGGTGGCGGCGTCGCCGAGATCCTGGGCCAGCCCGTGGTCCTCGCCATCGTCTGCGGGCTGGTCGTCGGCAAGCTTCTGGGCGTGCTCGGCACCACCTGGCTCGTCACCCGCGTGACCCCGCTGCGGCTCGCACAGGGCATCGGCGTGCGCGACCTCCTGCCGGTCGCGCTGCTCGCCGGGATCGGGTTCACCGTCTCCCTGCTGATCTCGGAGCTCTCCTTCGGCCACGAGTCCGAGCACACCCTCGGCGCGAAGTCGGCGATCCTCATCGCCTCCGTCATCGCCGCAATCCTCGGGGCGCTCATGCTTCGGTGGGACGCCCGTCAGGCACGCACCTCCGACATGAACCGTGACGACATCGACGACGCCGTCACCGACTTCATCGGGGACGAGAAGGACCGCAAGGAGCACTGAGGGCGGCCGCTCCGCGGGCGGGGATCCGCGGGGCGCTGGCCGCCGCGAGCGCCGGCTCCCGCTGCGCCACGGCGACCGCCCGCGGTGCCGTCCGCGCCGCCGGAGCGGCGCGGCGTCCGCGGGCGGCCCAGGCCGTGAGGGCCCGGTCGACGACGAACCCGAGCACCGTGCCCACGACGATCCCGACGGCGACGGCGAGCAGCGGGTGGTCGCCCAGCGGCTGGGCGGCCACCACCCCGAGGAGCACGGACCACGTCGCCCACGCGAGGGACGCGACGGCCGACAGCCCCATGAAGCGGCGCCGCGAGAACCCGACCGCGCCGGCGGTGACGTTGACCGCCATCCGTCCCACGGGCACGAACCGCGCCCCGAGGACGACGGACGCGCCGCGCCGCTCGAAGGAGCGCGCTGCCCAGGCCACGGCACGCTGACCGCGCGGGCCGCGCAGGAAGGGGACCCGGGACGTGCCGAGCGCGCGGCCGAGGGCGTAGGCGATCTGGTCGCCGCACCAGGCGCCGAGGGCCGCGACGAGGATCACGAGCGCGAGGTTCACCGCCTGCCCGGTCTCGGCGCCCACCGCCATCATGATGATCACGGTCTCGCCGGGCACGGGCGGGAAGAAGCCGTCTGCCGCGGTCGCCCCGAACAGGGCGGGGAACGCCCAGGCGGAGGACACGAGCGCGAACAGCGTGCTCTCAAGCTGCCCCCAGAGCGAGGCGATCGCGTCGATCATGCCTCCCACCCTCCGGCGTCGGGGCCGCCCGCCACCATGGGGTGTGCCCCCGGTTCGACCCTGGGGGAACCCTGAGCCGCCCCGGTCGGGCCGGGGTCAGGCGTCGCGCGCCGGGCTGCCGCGCAGCAGGTCGCGGCTGCGCTCCACCTGCTCGCGCAGCGCCCCCAGCAGCGCGGCGACGGCGGGCCGGCGCCAGGACTCCGGGTGCACGACGGCCCAGTAGGGCAGCCGGTCGCGCACCTCGCCCGGGAGCAGCCGCACCAGGTCGGCGTGCCGGTCGGCCATGAAGCACGGCAGGAACCCCACGCCCGCGCCCGCCCGGGTGGCCTCGACGTGCACGAAGACGTTGGTGGACGTGAGCGCGTCGCGCATCCCCGGCACCAGGCGCCGCGGGGCGTCGAGGGCGTCCACCTGGAGCATCGAGTTCACGAAGTAGACCAGCCCGTGGTCCGCCAGGTCAGCGGCCGACGCCGGGACGCCGCGGCGGGCGAGGTAGTCCCGCGAGGCGTACATGCCGAGCTCGTAGTCGCCGAGCCGCGCCGCCTTGGCCCGGCCCACCTGGGGCTCGCCGACCACGACCTCCACGTCGACGCCGGAGCGGTGCTGCGTGGCGTGCCGGGTGACGGTGACCAGCTCGACGGACAGGTCCGGGTGGCGGCGGCGCAGCGCGGCCACGGCCGGCGACGCGACGTACGCGCTGAACCCGTCGGTCGCCGTCATCCGCACGACGCCCGTGACCGGGTCGGGCTCGCCGTCCGGGGCGGCCAGGCCGGCGACCGCTGCCGCGACGGCCTCGGCGGCACGGGCAGCGCGCTCCCCCAGCCCGGTGAGCTCCCAGCCGTCGGCGCCGCGCACCAGGACCCGGCCGCCGAGCGCGCGCTCGAGCGCGGCCACGTTGCGCGCGACGGTCGTGTGGTTGACGCCGAGCACCTCGGCCGCGGTCGTGTACCGGCCGGTGCGGGCGACCTCGAGCAGCACGAGGAGCTGGTCGGGCGAGGGCGGCGTCGTCGGCACGCCGGCACCCTACTGCCCGCCGCGCCCGATCTGCATCCGTGCACACCACGCGTGCTCGGTTGGTCGTTGCGCGCACACGTCTGCGCCCGGCAGCATCCTCGGCGTCAGGTGGCGACCGCCACGGTGTCAACGACGACACGGAGGAACCATGGCCGCGGGCCAGAACACGGCGCCGGACGGCGCGACGCACGGCACGGGCGACGGCAGCGACCATTCGCTGCTCACCAGGATCGTGTCCGCCTCGATGGCCGGCACGGTCGTCGAGTGGTACGACTTCTTCCTCTACGCGACCGCCGCGGCGCTCGTCTTCGACAAGGTGCTGATGCCCGCCATGGGCAACGAGTACGACGGCATCATCGCCGCCTTCGTCACGTACGCGATCGGCTTCCTCGCCCGCCCGCTGGGCGGCGTGATCTTCGGCCACCTCGGCGACAAGCTGGGCCGCAAGCACACCCTGCAGGTGACGATCATGATGATCGGCGCCGCGACCGTGCTCATGGGCTGCCTGCCGAGCTACGACGCGATCGGTCTCGCCGCGCCGGCGCTCCTCGTGCTGCTGCGCTTCGTGCAGGGCATCGCGCTGGGCGGCGAGTGGGGCGGCGCCGTCCTGCTCGTGGCGGAGCACGCGCCCGACAGCAGCCGTGCCCGGTGGGCCGCATGGCCGCAGGCCGCCGTCCCGGTGGGCAACCTGCTCGCCACCGCCGTGCTGTGGGTCATGTCCACCACGCTGTCCGACGCCGCGTTCCTCTCGTGGGGCTGGCGCGTCGCCTTCTGGCTGTCGGCCGTCGTCGTGCTCGTCGGCTACTGGATCCGCACGACCATCACGGACGCGCCGATCTTCGAGGAGGCGAAGGCCGAGCTCGAGGAGGGCAAGACGTCGGGCTACGGCGTCCGCGACGTCGTCCGGCGGTACCCCCGCGGCGTGCTCACCGGCATGGGCCTGCGGTTCGCGGAGAACATCATGTACTACCTGGTGGTGAGCTTCTCGATCGTCTACCTCGGCACCGGGCTGGGCATGGACACGGCGTCGATCCTCGGCGTCATCGCGATCGCGCACGCGTTCCACTTCGTCGTGATCCTCTGGGTCGGGCGCCTGGCCGACCGACTCGGGCGCAAGCCGGTGTACCTCGCGGGGGCGGTCCTCGGCGGCACCTGGGGCCTGTGGGCGTTCCCCGCGTTCGGCACGAGGAGCACGGTCGTGGCGCTGGTGGTCATCATGGTGGGCCTGCTGTTCCACGCCCTCATGTACGCCGGGCAGCCGGCCATCATGGCCGAGATGTTCCCGACCCGGATGCGGTACTCGGGGGTGTCCATCTCGTACCAGGTGACGTCGATCGTGGCGGGCTCCCTGGCCCCGATCCTTGCCACGACCTGGCTCAAGACCACCGGCTCGTGGTGGCCCACCGCCGTGTACCTGCTGGTGGCCGGCGCGATCACGACCGTGGCCGTGCTGAGCATGCGCGAGACCCGTGGCATCTCCCTGCGCGACCTCGACGCCCGCGACCGCGCCGCCGCCGGGGCGGTCGCATGACGGGCCGTACCGCTCGCCCGGCGCCCGGCGGGCCGGCGCTCGCCGGGCGCCGGGCCCTGGTCACCGGCGGCGCGTCCGGCATCGGCGCGGCCTGCGCTCGCGAGCTGGCCGCGCGCGGCGCCCACGTGGTCGTCGCGGACGTGGAGCCCGACGGCGCGAAGCGTCTCGCCGACGAGCTCGGCGGCGAGGCGTGGGTCGTCGACCTCGCCGACACCCGCGCCCTCGACGACCTGCGGCTCGACGTCGACGTGCTCGTGAACAACGCCGGCGTCCAGCGGGTCAGCCCGGTCGAGGACTTCGCGCCCGACGACTTCCGGCTCGTCCACCGCCTCATGCTCGAGGCGCCGTTCCTGCTGGTGCGGGCGGCGCTTCCCCACATGTACGCCCGCGGCTGGGGGCGGGTCGTCAACGTCTCGTCCGTGCACGGGCTCGTCGCGTCGCCGTTCAAGTCGGCGTACGTGTCCGCGAAGCACGGGCTCGAGGGCCTGTCCAAGACGGTGGCGCTCGAGGGCGGGCCGCACGGGGTCACCAGCGTCTGCGTGAACCCGGGCTACGTGCGCACGCCGCTCGTCGAGAAGCAGGTCGCCGACCAGGCCGCCGTGCACGGCATCTCCGAGGCGGACGTGCTGGCGCAGGTGATGCTCGCCGAGCCGGCCGTGAAACGCCTGGTGGAGCCGGAGGAGGTCGCGTCGCTGGTCGGGTGGCTCACCGGGCCGGACGCCTCGATGGTCACCGGCGCCTCGTGGACGATCGACGGCGGATGGAGCGCACGATGACCGGTCTCGACAAGACCGTCGCGACGGCGGCCGACGCCGTCGCGGACGTCCCCGACGGCGCCTCGCTCGCCGTCGGCGGCTTCGGGCTGTCCGGCAACCCGGTCGCGCTGATCGAGGCGCTCCTCGCCCGCGGCACCACGGGCCTGTCCGTGGTGAGCAACAACTGCGGCGTCGACGACTGGGGCCTGGGCCTGCTGCTGGGCGCCGGGCGCATCCGCCGGATGACCAGCTCGTACGTGGGCGAGAACAGGGAGTTCGAGCGGCAGTTCCTGGCGGGCGAGCTCGAGCTGGTCCTCACGCCGCAGGGCACGCTCGCCGAGCAGCTGCGCGCGGGCGGTTCCGGGATCGCGGCGTTCTGGACGCGGACCGGCGTCGGCACGCAGGTGGCCGACGGCGGCCTGCCGCGGCGGTACGACGGCGCCGGCGGCGTCGCCGTCGCCTCGCCGCGCAAGGAGGTCCGCGCCTTCACGGCCGCGGACGGCACGAGCGCCGACTTCGTGCTCGAGGAGGCGATCACGACCGACTACGCCCTCGTGCACGCGGCGAGGGGCGACCGGCACGGCAACCTCGTGTTCCACCGCTCGGCCCGGAACTTCTCACCGCTCGCCGCCATGGCGGGCCGGGTGTGCGTGGCCCAGGTCGAGGAGCTCCTCGAGCCGGGCGAGATCGACCCCGACGACGTGCACCTGCCCGGCGTCTTCGTGCACCGCGTGGTGCACGTGCCCGGCGGCGAGAAGCGGATCGAGAAGCGCACCACGACACCGGCGACCGCCATGCCGACCGCGACGACGAAGGAGGGCTGAGCCGTGCCGCTCACCCGCGACGAGATGGCCGCGCGCGCGGCGGCGGAGCTGGCCGACGGCTGGTACGTGAACCTGGGCATCGGGCTGCCGACGCTCGTGCCGAACCACGTGCCCGCCGGCCGTCACCTCGTGCTCCAGTCCGAGAACGGCCTGCTCGGCGTCGGCCCCTATCCCTCCGACGCCGACGTGGACCCTGACCTGATCAACGCCGGCAAGGAGACGGTCACGCTGCTGCCCGGCGCCTCCGTGTTCGACTCGGCGACCAGCTTCGGCATGATCCGCGGGGGCAAGATCGACGCGGCCGTCCTCGGCGGCATGCAGGTCAGCGCCGCCGGCGACCTCGCCAACTGGATGATCCCCGGCAAGACGGTCAAGGGGCCGGGCGGCGCGATGGACCTGGTGCACGGCGCGCGGCGCGTGATCGTGCTCATGGAGCACTCCGCCAAGGACGGGTCCCCCAAGCTCCTGCCGGAGTGCACGCTCCCCCTCACGGGGCGAGGCGTGGTGCACCGCGTCATCACCGACCTCGCGGTGCTCGACGTCACGCCCGACGGCTTCGTGCTCCGCGAGCTGGCGCCGGGCGTCGCCGTCGACGACGTCGTGGCGGCGACCGGCGCGCCCGTCACGCTCGCCCTCGACCGCCGGGACGCCGACGCGGCCGTCGCGTGACCGCCGGCCCGCCGGACGACCTCAGGCGGCCCGGCGGGAACGGACCGCGAGGGCGAGGGCGACCAGCACGCCGACGACGCTCGCCGCCGCCGCGACCCAGAACGCGGAGGAGTAGGCGGCGGCGGGGTCGGCCGTGCCGGCCGCGAGGAGCGCGGTGACGACGGGCGCCGCTGCCGCCGAGCCGACGGTCCGCACCACGCTGTTCAGCCCGGTCGCGGCGCCGGTCTCGGTGGGCGGCGACCAGGAGACGACGAGCTGGGCGCAGATCGCGTACCCGATCCCGTTGCCGAGGCCGAGCACGGAGAAGGCCACCACGACCGCCCACGGCGTCGCCGGCCACAGCGCCAGCCCCACCGCGCCGAGGAGCATCACGGCCGCCGCGACAGCCCCCGTGCCGCCAGGGCCGACCCGGCGGACGAGCGCCGGTGTCGCGCGCCCGCCGAGGAAGACGAGGACGGCGCTGGGGAGCATCGCCAGGCCGGACACCGTCACGCTCATCCCGTGGCCGTACCCGGTGCCGGCGGGCGCCTGCATGAGCAGCGGCAGGGCGACGTAGCAGACGTAGGGCACGAAGCCCACGGCCACCGTCAGCAGGCTGACGAGCACGATCGGCCCGTGGCGGAAGGTGCGCACGTCGACCACGGGCGCGTCCGTGCGCCGCTCGACGAGGACGAGCCCGGCGAGCAGCACGAGGCCGGCCACGCCGACGACGACCGTCCGCGCCGAGGTCCAGCCCCACGAGCCGCCCTGCGAGACGGCGAGCAGCACGCCCACGAGGCCGCCCGCCAGCAGAGCGATGCCGGGCCAGTCCGTCCGGCGCTGCACGGCGGGCGCGCCACCGCGCGGCACCCAGGCCGCGACGAGCGCGCCCGAACCGAGGATCAGCACGGCGCCCAGGACGAACAGCCAACGCCAGCCCAGGGCGTCGACGACCACGCCGCCCACCACGAGGGCCGCGCCCGCGCCGAGGCCGATCATGCCGGGGATCCAGCCGAACGCGGCCGCGAGCCGCGGCCCCGCCAGCGCGGACCGGGCGATCGCCAGCGCGAGCGGGAACGTCGCGGTGCTCACGCCCTGCACCACGCGCGCCACGAGCAGCACGCCGAGCGTCGGTGCGGCGGCCGCCAGGAGCGTCGCCGCTGCGAACACGACGACGGTGCCGAGCAGCACGCGGCGGTGGCCGAACCGGTCGCCGAGGTTGCCGACGACGGGCGCGAAGACCGCCCCGGCGAGCAGGAACGCCGTGAGGATCCAGCCGGTCCCCTGGGCGGTGGCGCCGAGCTCCCGGCCCAGCGTCGGCAGGGCGGGCACGACGAGCGTCTGCATCAGCGAGAACGCCAGGACGGCGGCGCTCAGCGCGAAGGTCGCGCGGCCGGGGTGGCGGACGACGGTGCCCTCGGTCGGCAGATCGGGGGCATGGTCGGGGGCAGGGCGGGTCGGAGGCACGGGTGGGCTCGCTCTCGTGGTGAGGGTGGCTGCGCCTCGTCGCGCGGGCCGACGGGCGGGAAGACGAATCGGAACGGAATCACCGTTCCGATTCACCCTAGCACCGTGTCGCGGGCTACCGTGTGCCCATGCCCTCCCCCGACGTCCCCGCCGACGAGCGCGCCGACCGGCCGCTGCCCGGCCGGAAGCGAGAGGCCCGCGCCAACGACACGGCGGTGCTGGCCGCCGCCCGCGAGGTGTTCGCGGCCCAGGGGCACGGCGCGTCCATGGCCGACGTCGCGCGCCACGCCGGCGTCGGCGTCGGCTCGGTGTACCGCCGCTACCCCACCAAGGAGGCGCTGGTGGAGGCGCTGCGCGTGCACGGCGTGCGCGAGGCCGCCCGCCTCGCCGCCGAGGTCGCCGACGAGTTCGCGGCGACGGCTCCGGAGCAGGCGGGCGACGGCGCGGTGGGGGCGTTCCTGGCACGGCAGATCACGGGCGCCAGCGGCCCGATCCTGCGCCCGACGGGTGCGACCGGCCCGCTGCCGAAGGACCTCGCGGCCGCCACCGCCGAGCTGCACGCGGGGCTCGGGCGGCTGATCGCGCACGACCGCGCGGCGGGCCTGCTGCCCGAGGGCTTCACCACCGCCGACGTCATGCAGCTGCTGCTGCACCTGCGCCCGACGCTCCCCTTCCCCCGCGCCGAGGCGGACGCCCTGCACCTGCGCTACCTCCGGCTCGTCCTGGCCGGCCTGCGGGCAGGGGCGCGCGACGACGTCGGGCTCGGCGACGGCCCGAGCTGGGACGAGTGGGTCGGCGCCTGGCACGACTGAGCACAGGCGTCATGCGTCTGCCGGTGCGTGCCGCTCCAGGAACTCGTAGACCTCGGTGGTGTCGACGCCGGGGAACGCACCCGACGGCATGGCCGCGAGCATCGAGGCGTGCGGGCGGGCGCTCGGGAACGCGTGCCCGACCCAGCGGCGGGCGAGCGGCTCGGCCGGCCGCCGGCAGCAGCTCTCGTCGGGGCAGCGCGACGTGCTGCGCGCCGTCGTCTCCCGGCCCAGGAACCACTTGACCTGCGCGTACGGCACGCCGACACTCACGGAGAACCGCCCGTCGGGCGTGTCCTGCACGCGCGAGGTGCACCAGTACGTGCCGGTCGGGGTGTCGGTGTACTGGTAGTACGGGCTGAGCCGGTCGGCGATGCCGAACACCACGCGGGCGGTCCAGTGGCGACACACGTGCTGCCCCTCCACGGTGCCCAGCGGGTCGGCGGGGAACCGCACGCCGTCGTTCTCGTACGCCTTGTGGATCGACCCCGACTCGTGGACCTTCATGAAGTGCACCGGGATGCCCAGGTGCCGGGTCGCCAGGTTCGTGAAGCGGTGGGCCACCGTCTCGTAGGAGACGGCGAACGCGTCGCGCAGGTCCTCCAGCGAGATCGACCGCCGCTCCTTGGCCTCGCGCAGCTGCTTGACCGCCTCCCGCTCCGGCACCAGCAGCGCCGCGCACAGGTAGTTGGCCTCGACGCGCTGGCGCAGGAACTCGCGGTAGTCGCGCGGCTCTGCGTGCTCCAGCACGTGCGAGGCGAGGGCCTGGAGCACCGCCGAGCGCGCCTCGGACCGGCCGCGGATCCCGTTGCTCGGCAGGTAGACCCGGCGGTGGAGCTGGTCGATGACGGCGCGCGTGGACTGCGGCAGGTCCGGCTCGTAGTGGATCGAGAAGCCGAGGTGGGCGGCGAGCTCCCCCACCGCGCGCTGCGGCAGCGGTCCTCGCCCGTGCCCGACGTCGTCGAGCAGCCCGCGCGCGACGATCTCCAGGTCGGGGAAGTAGTTGTCCTGCGCGCGCATGTCCGCGCGCAGCTCGGTGTTGGCCCGGCGCGCCTCCTCGGGTGTCAGCGCGCGCTCGGAGTGCAGCCGCTCCAGCTCGCGCTGCAGCCCGACGATCGCCTCGAGCGCGTCCGACGGGAGGGACTTGCCCACCTTCACAGGGCGCACACCCAGCGCGGAGAAGAGCGAGCCCCTTTGCACGCGCTCCAGCTCGATCTCCAGGGCGTCGCGGTGCGACGGCGGCTCGGCCGAGAGCAGGTCCTCGACCGTGGCGCCGAGGGCGCGGGCCACGGCCTGCAGGCGCGCGATCGTGGGTTCGCGCTTGCCGTTCTCGAGCATGGAGACCTGCGACGGCGCACGTCCGATGGCCTCTCCGAGCTGCTCCAGGGTCATGCCGCGGCGGGTGCGCAGGTGCCGGATGCGGCGGCCGATCGTGAGGGCGTCCGCCTCCTGGCTGATGGGGATGCCGCGCGGCAGCGTGGCGTCGTCCCGGGTACCGGGCGCGGAATCGGTCGAGATGGCCATGCTCGAGGGTGACACGTGCCACACCTTCCGTCCAGGAGAAGAACGCCGGAATTTCTCCTCAGATTTCCTGGCCGCGGGGTGGCGGGGCGCGCGAGGGTCGTGGTCATCGGCACCGCCACCGACGACCGAGACACACGAAAGAGGCTCGACATGACCGCCATCCTCGACTCCCGCAGCACCACCCGCGCCGGCGACCAGGCCCAGACGGCCGCACAGCTCGCCGAGCAGTGGGCCGCCGACCCGCGCTGGGACGGCATCAGCCGTGACTACACCGCGGAGGACGTCGTCGCGCTGCGCGGGTCGGTCGGCGAGGAGTTCACCCTGGCCCGCCGCGGCGCCGAGCGGCTGTGGCGCCAGCTGCACGAGGAGGACTTCATCAACGCGCTCGGCGCGCTGACCGGCAACCAGGCCGTGCAGCAGGTGAAGGCCGGTCTCCAGGCCATCTACCTCTCGGGCTGGCAGGTGGCCGGCGACGCGAACCTCGCGGGCCAGACCTACCCCGACCAGTCCCTCTACCCGGCGAACTCCGTGCCCGCCGTCGTGCGCCGCATCAACAACGCGCTGCTGCGCGCCGACCAGATCGACGTCTCCGAGAACGGCGCCCCGACGCGCGACTGGCTCGCCCCGATCGTCGCGGACGCCGAGGCCGGCTTCGGCGGCCCGCTCAACGCGTACGAGCTGATGCGGTCGATGATCGCGTCGGGCGCCGCGGGCGTGCACTGGGAGGACCAGCTCGCGAGCGAGAAGAAGTGCGGCCACCTGGGCGGCAAGGTGCTCATCCCCACCCAGCAGCACGTGCGCACCCTCAACGCGGCACGCCTCGCGGCCGACGTCTCCGACGTGCCGAGCGTCGTCATCGCCCGCACCGACGCCGAGGCAGCCACGCTGATCACGTCCGACGTCGACGAGCGCGACCGTCCGTTCCTCACCGGCGGTCGCACGGGCGAGGGCTTCTACGAGGTGCGCAACGGCGTCGAGCCGTGCATCGCGCGGGCCAAGGCCTACGCCCCGTACGCCGACCTCATCTGGATGGAGACCGGCACCCCGGACCTCGAGCTCGCGCGGACGTTCGCGGAGGCCGTCAAGGCCGACTTCCCGGACCAGATGCTGGCGTACAACTGCTCGCCGTCGTTCAACTGGAAGAAGCACCTGGACGACGACACGATCGCGAGGTTCCAGCGCGAGCTGGGCGCCATGGGCTTCCGCTTCCAGTTCATCACCCTGGCCGGCTTCCACGCCCTCAACTACTCGATGTTCGACCTCGCCCACGGCTACGCCCGCGAGCAGATGTCCGCCTACGTGCGGCTGCAGGAGGCCGAATTCGCCGCCGAGGAGCGCGGTTACACCGCGACCAAGCACCAGCGCGAGGTCGGCACCGGCTACTTCGACCGCGTGTCAACGGCGCTCAACCCCGACGCCGCCACCCTCGCGCTCGCGGGCTCCACCGAGGCCGCACAGTTCTGACCGCGAGACAGAGAGCCCGGCGAGATAGAGAGGGCGCATCGCCGAGATAGAGAGTTCGATCTATCTCGTCGCCCGCCCCTCTCTATCTCGGCGATCCAGGCTCTCTATCTCGGCGGATCCCCCTCTCTATCTCGCCGACGACCCGCCCGGAGGCACGTCATGACCACGCTCGCTCCCCCCACCACCAGCCAGACCACGGCGACGCCTCTCGCCGACACGGCGCCCGACCCGTTCGTCTGGGGCGGGACGTCGCTCGCGGAGGGGCACCTCACCGTCACCGCCCCGCTGGAGGCGCGCGACGAGGAGATCCTCACCCCGGAGGCGCTGGCGTTCCTGGCGATGCTGCACGACCGGTTCGCCGACGACCGCACCGCGCTGCTGCTGGAGCGGCAGCGGCGGATGCGGAGCGTCGCCGACGGCGAGGACCCGGACTTCCACCCCGCCACCCGGCCCGTGCGCGACGACCCGTCCTGGCGGGTGGCGGGCGCGGCCGGGGCTCCGGGGCTGAGCGACCGCCGCGTGGAGATCACGGGCCCGACGGACCCGAAGATGACGATCAACGCGCTCAACTCGGGCGCCCGGTGCTGGCTGGCCGACGCCGAGGACGCGCAGTCCCCGACGTGGCGCAACGTCGTGGAGGGGCAGCTCGCCCTGCACGACGCGATCCGCGGCACGCTGAGGTTCACCAACCCGGCGGGCAAGGAGTACGCGCTCCGGTCGACGGACCTCACCGAGCTTCCGACCATCGTGTTCCGGCCCCGCGGGTGGCACCTGTTCGAGTCGCACCTGGCGTACACCGGCCCCGACGGGTCGACGCAGCCGGCGTCGGGGTCGCTGGTCGACTTCGGCCTGTACCTGTTCCACAACGCCCACGAGCTGGTCTCCCGCGGGCGCGGACCGTACTTCTACCTGCCGAAGCTCGAGGGGTACCGCGAGGCGCGGCTGTGGAACGAGGTGTTCGAGGCGGCCCAGGACGCGCTCGGCATCCCGCGGGGCACGATCCGCGCGACGGTCCTCATCGAGACGCTGCCCGCCGCCTTCGAGATGGAGGAGATCCTCTACGAGCTGCGCGACCACTGCGCCGGCCTCAACGCCGGCCGCTGGGACTACCTGTTCAGCGTGATCAAATGCTTCCGGAAGCGGGGGTCGTCGTACGTGCTGCCGGACCGCGCGCAGGTCACGATGACCGCGCCGTTCATGCGGGCGTACACCGAGCTGCTCGTCGCCACGTGCCACAAGCGCGGGGCGCACGCCATCGGCGGCATGAGCGCCTTCATCCCCGACCGCCGCTCCCCCGAGGTGACCGAGCGCGCCGTCGAGCAGGTGTGGGCCGACAAGACGCGCGAGGCCCACGACGGCTTCGACGGCACATGGGTGGCCCACCCCGACCTGGTCGAGGTGGCACGCGGCGCGTTCGACGAGGTGCTCGGCGAGCGCGAGAACCAGGTCGCCCGCCTGCGCGACGACGTCGTGGTGGGCCAGGCGGAGCTGCTCGACGTCGCGTCGGCGCGGCGCGGGGGCGCCACCGTCACGGCGGCCGGGCTCCGGACGAACGTGTCCGTGGGGCTGCGCTACATCGAGTCGTGGCTGCGCGGCACCGGCGCGGCGGCGATCGACCACCTCATGGAGGACGCGGCCACCGCCGAGATCTCCCGGTCGCAGGTGTGGCAGTGGGTCGCGTCCGGCACGACGACGGACGACGGCCTGCCCATCACCCGCGTGCGCTGCGAGGCTGTGCTGCGCGACGTCCTGCGCGGCCTCCCGCGGTCCGCCGGCGACCGCTTCGAGGACGCCGCGGCCCTGTTCCGCGAGGTGGCGCTGGGCGAGGAGTTCCCGCCGTTCCTCACGACCGGCGCGTACGCCCGCTACCTCGCCGGCTGAGCGCGGAGCATGCAACTGCGCACGTTCTCAGTCGTGAGAACGTGCGCAGCTGCATGCTCGGCGACCGCCTCCAGGGCAGGATCGGAGGATGACGACGACCCTGCGCACGCTCCTGCTCGGCCAGGTCGAGTTCTACTGGGACGCCCACCTGTGGCCGCGGCTGCAGGGGCTGACCGACGACGAGTACCTCTGGGAGCCGGTCGACGGGGCGTGGAGCCTGCGGCGCGACGACGACGGCACGGTCCGGATCGAGCTGACGCCGGTGGACCCGCCCGTGCCGCCGGTGACGACGATCGCGTGGCGCGCCGCGCACCTGGGCCGCGACGTCTGGGGCAAGCGCGGCCGCGCGCTCTTCGGGCCGACGACCGCCCCCACCGACGCCGACATGTTCGACGCGCGGCACTGGCCGGAGCCCCTGCCCCTCACGGCCGCCGGCGGGCTCGACCTGCTGCGCGAGGGCTACGAGCTGTGGCGCGACCACCTCTCGCGGCTCGACGACGACGCGCTCGCCGAGCCGCTCGGGCCACGCGGCGGTCCCTACGCGAGCGACTCGCTCGCGGCGCTCGTCGTGCACCTCAACCGCGAGGCGATGGCGCACGGCGCCGAGATCTGCCTGCTGCGCGACCTCTACCGCGCGCAGCGCGAGCGCCGCGACCCCGTCGTCGCGACGGCGCTCGGGGGCAGCCCGGCCGATCTCGAGCGGATGCTCCGGCTCGACGGCGGCCTGGGCGACCTGGCCGACCGGCACCCGACGCTGGTCGTCGAGCTGGCGGGGCTCGGCCGCTGGGACGCGGTGCGGTCGCTCGCGGCGCGCGGCTTCCCGGTCACCGTCGCGGCCGACGACGGCTCCACGGCCCTGCACTACGCGGCGACCACCGGCACCCCGGACGACGCCCGGCTGCTGCTCGACCACGGCGCCGATCCCAGCGCCGTCGACGGACGCTTCGGGACGACGCCGGCCGGCTGGGCGGACTTCCTGGGCCGGGCCGAGCTCGCGGAGGTCCTCACCCCCTGACTGCCGAGCAGCGCGGGGCAGCGGCCTGTGGATAACGCCGGCGGACGGCGGCTCGGGTGCGGCAGGGTGACGGCGCATGGACACCATCACCCCGTTCCGCCCGGGCGACGAGGTCGCCGACGACGCCGAGCTGCTGGAGCTCGCCCACTTCCTCGCGGGCGGCGTCCACCCACGACGGCGCACGCTCACCGTCACCTGGCTCGACGCCGACGACCGGCTCCTCGGGCTCGCGCTGCCCATCGACGACGTGCCCCGCCGGCCCGACCCCGCCGCTCTCGTCGGCCTGGGCACCGTGCTGCGCGGCGTCGTCGACGACGAGGCGCCCGGCGGCAGCGCCGTCGTCGTGCTCGAGCGGCCCGGCGACGCCACGCTCACGGCCGACGACCGCGCCTGGAACCGCGACCTGCGCGAGCAGGCCGACGCCCAGCGCGTGCGGCTGCGCGGGTTCTTCGTCGCCGCCGGCGGGCAGGTACGGCCGCTGGCGCTGGACGACGCGTGAGGGCCGGCCCCGTCGGCCGCTCACCGGGCGTGCGCGAGCAGGTCTCCGACGACGGCGCGCGGCGCCGGGAGCCGACCCATCTCCTCGGCCATCCCCCGTGCCGCGGACCTGTAGCGCGGCTCGTGCAGGACGGCGCGCACCGCGTCCCCGAGCCGGGCGACGAGCCCCGGGCCCGACTCGACGGCGAGCCCCGCCCGCACCTCGGCGACCCGGCGGGCGTTGATCCACTGGTCCGACGCGAACAGCGGGACGACCACCTGCGGGACGCCCGCCCCGAGCGCGAGCGTCGTGGTGCCGAAACCGCCGTGCCCGACCATCGCCGCCGCGAGCGGCATCACCGCCTCCTGCGGCCACCAGCGCTCGACGCGCACGTTGGGCGGCCACGGGGCCCAGGCCTCCGGGTCGCCGTGAGCGCCGACCGTCACCAGGGCCCGGGCCTCCACCCCGGCCAGGGCGTCGACGGCGGCGGAGTAGGTGCTGTCGAACACCCCCTGCGCCGCGGCGACCGTGCCGAAGGAGACGTAGACGAGCGGGGCGTCAGGATCTCCCCACGCAGGCAACGGCGGGGCCTGCGTGCGCGGCGCCGGGATCCGGTAGCGCACGGGCGCGACGCCGTCACCCTCGCGATCGTCGTCGAACGATGGCGGCACGCTGGTGAACACGGGCTCGGCCGCCGCCGCTGCGGCGAGGTCGGCCTCGACGCCCTCCCGGGCCGCGAGCTCGGCCAGCGGACCGGTCAGCTCGTCGACGAACGTCCTGATCAGCGAGCACAGCCCGATCGCCACCTGGACGTGCGGGACCCCTGCCGCCTCCGCGGCGACGAGGGAGGCCACCTCCGCGGGCTCGCGGACCACGACGTCGGGGCGCCACGCGGCCAGGAGGCCGGTCACCGCCGGCAGCGCCGCGACGGGGTCGAGGCGGCCGAAGACCTCCGTCATCACCCGCGCGTTCGCCTCCTGCCGCGACAGGCTCGGCAGCGCGGCGAAGACGGCTCCCAGCGCAACGGGGTCCGCGTCGTCGAACGGTTCGTGTCGCAGACCGGTCGTCGCGACGTGCTCCGCGAAGGAGGCGGGCGCGGCGACGCGCACCTCGCGGCCGGAGTCGGCGACCGCGCGGGCGAGGGGCACCATCGGCCGGAAGTGGCCCTGGCCGCCCGTGGTCGCGAACAGCACCCGCATCCTTCGAGGGTAGGTCGCGCGTGGTGTGCCCGTCCGCGAGGAGGATCCCCACCTGGCGCTGACGACCTCGCCCGGCCGACCCTAGCCCGGCCGGCTTCTAGCCAATCGATCCCGGGTCGACGCGCACCGACTGCGCGCCGTCGACGACGTCGGCGGTGCCGTGCCGCAGCTCGCGCGGCTCGAGGTCCAGGAACACCAGCCCGCTCTCGCCGAGCCGCGACCGCGTGACGTCGAAGCCGGAGGGGGCGGCGCCGTCGTCGAACAGGCGTGCGCCGGAGCCGACGACGACGGGCGCGACGACGAGGCGCCAGACGTCCACGAGCCCCAGGTCGTGCAGCGTGCTCGCGAGGCGCGCGCTGCCGTGCACCTGCAGCTCGCCGTCCGGGCCGTCCTTGAGCGCCTGCACCCGGGCGGCCAGGTCGGCGGGGTCGATCACGGTGGTCCCGGCCCACTCCGGGTCGCGCAGGGTCGAGGAGACGACGTAGCGCGGGCCGGCGTCGATGCGCGCGGCGAGCGCGTCGTCCGGGTCGGTGACCTGCCCCCACGACGCCCAGAACATGTCGTAGGTGGTGCGGCCGAGCAGGAAGGCGTCGACGTCCGCGAACCACCCGTCCACGACGTCCCCGAACACCGGGTCCGTGGTGAACGGCACGAACCAGCCGCCCTCGGTGAAGCCGCCGCGGGTGTCCTCCTCGGGCCCTCCGGGGCCCTGCACCACACCGTCGAGCGAGGTGAAGATGTTGACGCTCAGCCGCATGGCATCCTCCGTCATCGACCGCCCGGCCGACCTTTGCCCTGGACTTCCGCGCCTCGGCGGCATATTTTCACCTCGGCAGCATGCTGTGACCGGATTCACACACGCTACCGGATCCGCCGGACGGACGAGCTGGAGGGAGCGAGGCCGTGGCCGACGTCCTGGTGCTCAACGCGGGCTACGAGCCCCTGCACCGCGTGTCGGTCAAGCACGCCATCACGATGCTCGTCCGCGAGGTCGCGGTCGTCGAGGAGGCGGTAGAGGGCCACCGCTTCGGCCCCTACCCGATGCCCCGCGTGCTGCGCCTGGTGCGGTACGTCGCGATGCGCTGGCGGTACCGCAGCGCGGGCCGGCCGGCGGTCACCAAGGACGGCGTGAAGCGCCGGGACGGCGCGTGCGCCTACTGCGGCGGCCCCGCGGAGACGGTCGACCACGTGGTCCCCCGCTCCCGTGGCGGCGACTCGTCGTGGCTCAACCTCGTCGCCGCGTGCGAGACGTGCAACGGGCGCAAGGCCGACCGCACCCCGCTGGAGGCCGGCATGCCGCTGCTGCTCGCACCGTTCGTCCCGCCCGCGGAGCACGGGCTCGTGCGCCGGCGACGGCGCGCCACCGCGCCGGCCGCGGCCTGAGCTCAGGCCGCGGGCTCGTCCTCCGGAAGGTCGGGCACCACGGTGAGCGACCCGGTCGCCGGCAGGGCGTTCGCGCCGCTCCGGTCCGCCGGCGTGAGCGCGCGCGACGCGATGACGCTGCTCGCGAAGTTCGCGTGGCACTCGGTGCAGTACCACTCGGGCGTGGGCACGGGCACCTCGAAGCCGCCGTAGACGACGTCCGGCTCGGCGTTCATCACGTCGTCCTGGAACGTCATGCCCCACACGATCCGCTTGGTCTTGCCGCGCGCTCCGCAGCCCGGGCACTGGGGGCGCATCCGCGCGCGCTGCGACGCCACGGTGTGCGCGTGCAGCAGGTCGTGGCACTGGCCGCACAGCAGGTGCACGTCGCGCACGAGCTGCTCGAGGGTGCGCCCGCCCGCGGTGGTGGTGCCGAGGCGGACCGCGCCGTCGTCGTGGGCCTGCATGCGGTGCACGTCGACGAACCGCTCGCAGGTGGCGCAGCGCTCCTCGCGGCGCATCGACCAGCCCGTCACGGCGCGGTGGCCCAGGATGCGCAGGGCGTGCACGTCGGGCGCGGTGGCGCCGGCGCCGCAGTCACCCGGGTCCAGCGTGTGCACGGGGCCGCCGCGGAACTGCTCCGCGACGCCGTCGAGCACGAGCCGGGCGTGCTCGGGCGGCAGCCAGCCGGACGTACCCGTGTAGGTGTCGGCGCCCTCGAACAGGTCGGCCCACACGATCGGGCGGTCCGGGCCGAAGAGGTCGTCGCTGACCCAGCTCTCGCCGTCGCTGGCGCCCATGAGCTCGACGGCGGCGACCACACCGGCGTCGCCGAGCACGGTGACGACGACGTCGCCCCGCTGCGGGCCGTCCGGGCCGGCCGGCAGCCGGTGCTCCGGCGAGCGGGTCGCGATCGCGACGGACTCCGTCAGCCAGTCGGCCGACCAGTGGAGGTACACGGACGGCACGAGCCACGCGGGCAGCGCCGACAGGGAGGGGAGGGTCTCTCGGGTCACCGGGAGAACATATCGGGCGCCGACCCTCCGACACCACGGGCGAGGTCGTTCCGGTCGCGACGTCCCCGCGCTAGGTTCCGAGCAGGCACGACGGCGTCGCCGCTCCGCACCGTGCACGACACCAGGCACCGCCGCCGCCCCGCCGACGAGCTTCTGCCGCGAGGAGGCACGGATGAACATCGGACTGTGGGTCGCCGCCGGGCTGCTGGCCCTGCTCTACCTGGCGGTGGGCTTCGTCAAGCTGACCCGCAGCCGCGAGCGCCTGCGCGCGTCCATGGGGTGGGTGGAGGACTTCCCGGTCGTCGTGGTGCGGCTCATCGGCCTGGCGGAGATCGCGGGCGCGCTGGGCCTGATCCTCCCGCTCGCCACCGACGTCCAGCCATGGCTGACCCCGACCGCGGCGACCTGCCTCGTCGTGCTGCAGGCGCTGGCGATCTCGGTGCACGTGCGCCGCCGCGAGCTCGCGCAGCTGTGGGTCAACGTGCTCCTGCTGCTGGCCGCCGCGTTCGTCGCCGTCGGGCGGTTCGCCGGCTGGTGACCTGGCCGACGACGCCCGTCAGGCCCCGGCCCACTCCGAGTCGGTGAGCAGCCGCGAGCGGATGAGGAACCGCACGCCCTCAGGCGCCTCGACGCTGAAGCCGGCGCCACGGCCGGGCACGACGTCGATCGTCAGGTGCGTGTGCTGCCAGTACTCGAACTGGGCGCGACTCATCCACACCGCGACGGTGAACGCCTCCCCCGTCGCGCCGGGTGCGTCGTCCGGCCCGTCGACGAGGCGCAGGTCGCCCAGGTGCACGTCGGCGTCGCCCAGCAGGAAGTCGCCGTCCGGGTAGCACATCGGGCTGGACCCGTCGCAGCAGCCGCCGGACTGGTGGAACATCAGCTCGCCGTGCTGGCGCCGCAGCCGGGCGAGGAGCCCGGCCGCGGCGTCCGTCACGGCGACACGGGAGATCGTGTCGTCGGTCATCGGTCTAGAAGAACCCGAGCTTCTGGCCCGAGTAGCTGACCAGGAGGTTCTTGGTCTGCTGGTAGTGGTCGAGCATCATCTTGTGGTTCTCGCGCCCGACGCCGGAGCCCTTGTACCCGCCGAACGCCGCGGCCGCGGGGTACGCGTGGTAGCAGTTCGTCCACACCCGCCCGGCCTCGATCGTGCGGCCGGCGCGGTACGCCGTCTCGCCCTGACGGGACCAGACGCCGGCGCCCAGGCCGTAGAGGGTGTCGTTGGCGATCTTCATCGCGTCGTCGAAGTCGGCGAACTCCGTCACGGACACGACCGGCCCGAAGATCTCCTCCTGGAAGATCCGCATGGAGTTCTTGCCCTCGAACACGGTGGGCGTCACGTAGTAGCCGCCCGCCAGGTCGCCGTCGAGCTCGGCCCGGTGCCCGCCCGTGAGCAACTTGGCCCCCTCCGCCTTGCCGATGTCGATGTACGACAGGATCTTCTCGAGCTGGTCGTTGCTCGCCTGCGCGCCGATCATCGTGTCGGTGTCCAGCGGGTTGCCCTGCTTGACCGCCTTGGTGCGCTCCAGGGCGTCGCCCAGGAACTGGTCGTAGATGTCGGCCTGGATGAGCGCGCGCGACGGGCAGGTGCACACCTCCCCCTGGTTGAGGGCGAACATCGTGAACCCCTCGAGCGCCTTGTCGTAGTAGTCGTCCCTGGCCGACGCGACGTCCGAGAAGAAGATGTTCGGGCTCTTGCCGCCCAGCTCCAGCGTGACCGGGATGATGTTCTGCGACGCGTACTGCATGATCAGGCGGCCGGTCGTGGTCTCGCCGGTGAACGCGATCTTGCGGATGCGCGAGCTCGACGCGAGCGGCTTGCCCGCCTCGACGCCGAACCCGTTGACGACGTTGACGACCCCCGGCGGCAGCAGGTCGCCGATGAGGTCCATGAGGAACAGGATGGACGCCGGCGTCTGCTCGGCCGGCTTGAGCACGACGGCGTTGCCCGCCGCGAGCGCCGGCGCCAGCTTCCACGTGGCCATGAGGATCGGGAAGTTCCACGGGATGATCTGCCCGACGACGCCGAGCGGCTCGTGGAAGTGGTACGCGACGGTGTCCTCGTCGATCTCCGAGATCGACCCCTCCTGCGCGCGGATGGCGCCGGCGAAGTAGCGGAAGTGGTCGATGGCGAGCGGGATGTCGGCGGCGAGCGTCTCGCGGACGGGCTTGCCGTTCTCCCACGTCTCCGCGACGGCGATCTTCTCGAGGTTCGCCTCCATCCGGTCCGCGATCCTGTGGAGCACGTTCGCCCGCTCCGTGACGGACGTACGCCCCCACGCGGGCGCCGCGCCGTGGGCGGCGTCGAGCGCGCGCTCGATGTCCTCGGCGTTGCCGCGGGCCACCTCGGTGAAGGTCTGCCCGGTGACCGGGCTGGGGTTCTCGAAGTACTGCCCGCTCGCCGGCGGCACGTACTCGCCGCCGATCCAGTGGTCGTACCGGGCGCGGTACTCGGCGACCGCCCCGGGCTGACCGGGGGCTGCGTAGACGGTCATGCTGCCTCCTCGCACGTGCGGCGCCTCGTCGCGCCGCGTTGGACGCGACCGTAGGACGGCGAGGGTTGCAGCCCCGTTGCAGTCAGGCCGTCACGAGAGCGTCTCGTCGAGCAGCCCGGCGCGGGCGCGGGCGCGCACGGCCTGCGGGCTGCCGGCCGGGGCGACGTCGAGCAGGCGGGTCCAGGCGGCGTGGTCGTCGGCGCCCTCGGCGCCGCGCACCCAGGCGTCCAGGGCGTCGGGGTCGCCGGAGGCCAGGACGGCGGCGCGCACCTCCGCGGACAGCTCCGCCCGCAGCTGCTCGATGCCGGGGGCCACGGACCGCGGCAGCAGCGGCGCGTAGGCGCCGACGGCGGCGCGGACGTCGCCGGCGGCGAGGGCCGCGCGCACGTCGCCCGCGTCGGTGCGCAGGGGGCGGGCGAGCCGGTACGGCCGCGACCCGGCGAGCAGCGCGCCGACGACGTGCCGCAGCCGGGAGACCTCGGCCCGGACGGTGACGTCGGACAGCACGCCGGGGTGCAGCAGCACGGCGAGCTCGTCGGCGGCGAGGCCGCGCGGGTGCTCCGCGAGCAGCAGCAGGATCTCGGCGTGCCGCAGCGACAGCGGCCGCTCCCCCGCGGGCGTCCGCAGCACGGGCCGGCCGAGCACACGGAGGTCGACCGGCGCGACGCCGGACGGGTGCAGGGCCGCGGCGGCGCGGGTCGCGAGCTCGCGCTCCACGGTGGCGACCGTGGCCCGCACGAGGGACAGCACGACGTGCGTCGCCGCGGCCCGTCGGCCGGTGACGTCGAGGACGCCCAGCACCCGTCCGGTGCGAGGGTCGCGGATGGGCGCGGCGGCGCAGCTGAGCTCCTGCACGGGGCGGGCGAAGTGCTCGGCGCCGATCACCTGGACGGCACGGCGGGTCGCCAGAGCCGTGCCCGGCGCGTTGGTGCCCACGCTCTCCTCGCCCCACACGGCACCCTCGACGAACCCGACCCGGTCGACCGTGCCGCGCAGCCGGCGGTTGCCCTCCACCCAGAGCAGGCGGCCGATCTCGTCGGAGACGGCGACGACCAGGCCGTCGTCCGCGGCGCCGTCGACCACGAGCTCGCGGACCACCGGCATGACGGCGGCGAGGGGATGGGCGGCGCGGTAGGCGGCCAGCTCGGCGTCGGCGAGCGCGACCTGCGGGTGCGGGGTGTCCGGGTCGACGCCGCTGCGCAGGGAGCGGCGCCAGGAGTCGGCGACGACGGGGTCGATGCCGCCGGGCGGCTCGCCCGTGCCGAGGAACCGCTCGTACGCGGCGCGCACGCTGCGGGGGTCACGACGCACCCCTGCCGCGCGGGCCCCGTCCCCGCGGGCCATCGACATGGCCGAGCGTTCCACCGCGACCTCCCGACGTCGTCGTCCGGTGCGTGCGGCACAGTCTAGGGGGCGGACAGCCCAGCCACGGATCGCCGGACCCTGGATCACCCCCCGCACCGTCGGGCACCGTGGGGCGCTTGCGATCCTGTGGGACGACCCGAACGCGGAGCGCCGTGACGGCCGGCCCGGGCCGCAGCGGCCGCGGACCCCGCTGCGCTGCGCCGCCGGGATGCTCGCCGCCGCCCCGTTGCTCAGTCCCGCAGGGCGAGGCGGCGGGCGAGCACGGCGCAGACCACGAGCTGGAGCTGGTGGAAGATGATCACCGGGACGGCGATGACGCCGGCCGCGGCGACCGGGAACAGCACGCTCGCCATGGGCAGGCCGGTGGCGAGGGACTTCTTGGACCCGCACATGAGCAGCGCGATCCGGTCCTCGACGGGCAGCTTGAGCGCGGCGCCGCCCCACCACGTGAGCCCGAGCATGATCGCCAGGAACACCCCGCTCACCACGAGCAGCACGACGATCGCCCAGGCGGAGGTGCCGGCCCACACGCCCGCGGAGCTCGCCGCCGCGACGGCGGAGAACACCACGACGAGGATCGTGCCCCGGTCCACGGACAGGGTGAGCCAGCGGCGGGCGCGGACCCAGTCGCCCACCCACGGCTGCAGCAGCTGGCCCACGACGAACGGGAGCAGAAGCTGCAGCAGCACGGTCTGCAGCCCGTCGAGGCCGTGACCGGCGGTCGCGCCTGCGCCGCCGTCGGCGTCGGTCATGAGCCACAGCACCAGCAGCGGGGTGAGCACCATGCCGAGCACGTTGGACACGGTGGCGCCGCAGATCGCGCCCGCGACGTTGCCGCGCGCCACCGACGTGAACGCCACCGACGACTGCACGGTCGACGGCAGCAGCGACAGGTAGAGCATCCCGGCGGCGAGCGGCGCACCGACCAGCGGGGTGATCGCCCACGCGACGACGAGGCCGAGCACCGGGAACAGCACGTACGTGGCGACGAGGATGCCGCCCTGCAGGCGCCAGTTGCGCAGCCCCGCCCACACCTCGCGGGTCGACAGGCGCGCGCCGTAGACGAGGAACAGGATCGTCACCGCGACGTCGGCCGCGACGTCGACGACCTGCTGCACCCCCGGGCCGACGGGCACCACCAGCCCCAGCACCATCACCACGACCAGCGTGACGACGAACGGGTCCACCCAACGGCTCAGCACACGACGCACCGGGCGAGTGTAGGGAGTGCAGCGCCGGAGGCGCGGACACGTCCGCCCGGCGCCGACCGGACCACTCATTCCCGAAGCGCATGACCGGGCGGTCACGAGTCTTGGTGGGCATCGGTCGCGGGGTGGCACGGTCGTGGCCACGACGACCCGAGGAGACGACATGACCGTGACCGTCCGCCGCCGGACCCTGTTCGGCTTGGCCGGAACCGCCGCTGCCGGAGCGCTCACCGGCGCCCCTGCCCTCGCCGCGCCCCGGGTGGAGGACCGAGGTGCGCCCGGCCACGCGACGTTCCGCTGGCTCGGCGTGGCGGGCTGGCAGATCCGCACGCCGCGCTCCCACCTGCTGGTCGACCCCTACCTCACCCGGTTCGACACGGGGCTGGCGAAGGGACTGTTCGACCGCGGCACGCAGCTCACGGTCGACCCGGCGGCGATCGACGACGTCCTGGGGCGGCCCGACCGGGCAGGCCGGGTCACCGCGACCCTGGTCACGCACACCCACTGGGACCACTTCGGCGACGTCCCGCACATCGCCGCGACCCGGGGCGGCACGGTGTTCACCACCCTGACGGGATATCACCTCGCACGGTCCTTCGGTGTGGCCGACGACCAGCTCGCGGTGCTCAAGGGCGGCGAGGAGATCGTCGTGGGTGACCTGGTGGTCCGCGCCGTCCGGTCGTTGCACAGCCGCTCCGGCAACGGTGGGGTGCTGTTCCCCGGGGTGCGCCACGCGGTACCGGAGCGCCCCGCGACCATCGCCGACCTGCCGGAGGGGGACACGCTGGCGTACCTCCTGCGCGCGCCGTCGGGCCGCAGCGTGCTGCTCCTGGGGGCGAGCGACTTCGACGACCTGTCGCTGCGCGGGCTGCGGCCCGACGCGGTCGCCGTGCCGGTGCCGGCGAACGACGTCACCAGCGAGTACGCCTCCCGGCTCATGGACGTCCTCGACGGGCCCAGGCTGGTCGTCCCCGTCCACTGGGACCACTTCGAGGCCTCGCCGACCGACCCGCCCACCGTGCAGGACGACGGGACGGCCGACCGGCTGCGTGCCACGGTGGCCGCGATCCGACGCGCGTCGCCCCGGACCCGCGTCGTCGTGCCGGACTACCGGACCTCGCTCGACCTGCTCTGACGGACCACCGGGATCACGGGCGTGGCGAGGGTGCGGTGCGGCGCACCAGGTCGTGCAGCCGGCGAGCGGCGCGACCGAGCGCCATCTCCGCGGCCGGCTGCGCCCCCGCCGCCACGCTGGACCGGCTGAGGACGACGACGACGAACCGGCCGCCGTCCGCGTGCTCGACGACCCCCGCCTCGTGGCGCAGGTTGAGCACGGTGCCCGTCTTGGACGACCAGGTGGACGAGTCGCGGTCGAACTCGGGCGCCAGGCGGTGCCGGTGCACGTTGGAGGCGAGGAGCTCGCGCAGGCGGCCGGACACCGCGGGGTCCAGCCGGTCCGGGTCCCAGACCGCGCCGAGGAGGTCCGCCAGCACGCGCGCCGAGGAGGTCGTCGACACCGAGACGTCGAGCGACCGGATCACGCTTCCTCCGCTCGCGGTGCTCGCCAGCGCCGCGAAGGCGTGCCCGAGCCCCGGCGCGAGGTGCTCCATCGCCTCCGCCGGGGTGTCGTCCAGCTCGCCGAGACCGTGCCGGATCTCGACGTCCGGCACCCGGAGCTCGCGCAGCACCCGGCTGACGTGGGCGGGAGGTGTCAGGGCGAGCAGCGCGTCGCAGGCGCTGCTGTCGCTCAGCGAGACGGCCAGGTAGAGCAGGTCGTCGAGGGCCACCGACGCCGGGTGCCTGAACCGCGTGATGCCCGGCGGTCCCGTGCTCGTCGCACGCCCCGGGTCGACCACCACGGTCGAGGCGGCGTCGAGCTCCCGGCGACGGATCCGCTCGAGCGTCGCGAGAGCTACCGGGACCTTGACGAGGGAGGCGACCGGGAGCTCGAGGTGCGGGTCGACGCCGACCTCCCGACCGGAGTCGAGGTCGCGGACGAGGATCCCCGCGGTCAGGCCGGCATCGGCGAGCTCGTGCCGCACCCGCCGGACCTCGCCCGCCGCGGCGGCTCCCGCGATCACGGGGCGACCTCCGCGGCGCCGAGGGCGAGCGCGATCGCCTCGGCCAGGGCGTCGATCGAGGCGGTCGCCGCCACGGGATCGCCGGGCCGCAGCTCCAGGCGGTGCGCCCGGGAGAGGTCGAGGCCGCCCGGCGACGTCCAGGAGAGCCCCAGCTCGCGAGCCTGCACCGGGGTGCAGAGCAGCAGGTCCGCGCTGGTCGTCACCGCGGCCAGCGCGGGGACCAGCGGGGCCACCCGCACCTGCCGCGGCAGACAGCCTGCGGACGCGGCGTGCCGGGCCAGGGCGTCGCCGACGAGGGCGTTGTCGTCCTCCGGGGTCACCCACACGCGTCGCGGCGGTCCGGGGTCTCCGCGGCGCGGGGCCAGCTCGTCGAGGTACACCCGTGCCCCGCCGTCCGGGCCGCCACCGCCCCACCCCAGCGGGGCGGTCCAGCGCGCCGCACCGGTCGTCGCCACGACGAGCGCGGCGTCCGCGCGCGAGTCGCGCACCATCTCCGCGCGTCGTGCCGGAGGGGCAGGCAGCGGCCGCAGCACGATCCCCGCCTGCCGGGCGTCAGCGATCAGCGTGGCCGTGACCGTTGGCGAGAGGTCCTCCGGGACCACGAGGCGCAGGGGCGGCGCCTCGCGCATCGCCGCCGCCGCCCGCAGGTCGTCCGCCGCCTCGACGACGCGCTGGGCGGCCGGGAGCAGCCGGCTCCCCAGCCCCGTGAGGAACACCTCGCGTGTCGTCCGGTCGAACAGGCGCCCACCGAGGTGCGTCTCGAGCGCGGCGACGCGGCGGCTCACGACGGGCTGCGGCACGCCGATCGCCGCCGCGCCGCCGGTGAAGCTGCGCCGCTCGCTCACCGCGACGAACGCGCGGCAGGTGTTCTCGAGGTCCACGGGGCGATTATCCCCACCGGTCTCTCGCGCCCCGGGGAGGACCGGCGGGACGACGAGACGCCGGCGGGTCAGAGCGGGACGGCGGTGGCGCTCAGCCCTTCAAGCCCTTGCGGAGGCCGTCGGCCAACGGCGTGGTGGGGCGGCCGATCAGCCCGGCGAGCACGCCCGTCGTCTCCGCCAGCAGCCCGGCGCGGGTGTCGGCGTCCAGCGCGACGAGGAAACCGGCCGTGCCCTCGTCGAGACCGGCGGCGAGCAGCGCCTCGCGCTGCTCCTCGGGCTCGACCGAACGGTAGGTCACGGGACGGCCGAGCAGCTCCGTGACGGTGCGGGCGAGCTCGTCGAAGTCCCACGCGACGTCGCCGGTGAGCTCGTGGACGGCGTCGTCGTGCGCACCGTCGGTGGCGAGCGCGACGACGGCCGCGGCCTCGGCGTAGTCGGCGCGGCTCGCGCTGGCGACGCGGCCGTCCCCGACCGAGGCGACGATCTCCCCGGTCTCCCGGGCCCGCTCGACGTCGGGCAGGTAGTTCTCGGTGTACCAGCCGTTGCGCAGCACCGTCGTGGTCAGGCCGGACGCCGCGAGCAGCTCCTCGGTCGCCTTGTGCTCCGGCGCGAGGATCAGCGGCGAGGTGTCGGCGTGCGGGGCGCTCGTGTAGACGACGCGGCGGACGCCGGCGCCCTTGGCCGCGTCGATCACGGCGCCGTGCTGGCGGACCCGCTGGCCGACGGCGGAGCCGGAGACGAGCACCAGCACCTCGACGCCGTCGAGGGCGGGGGCGAGCGTCTCCGGGCGGTCGTAGTCGGCCTCGCGGACGACGACGCCGCGCTGCGCGAGGTCCGCGGCCTTCGCCGTCGAGCGGGCGAGGGCGACGACGTCCGCGGGCGCGGCGCCGCGGGCGAGGAGGGACTCGACGACGAGGCGGCCCAGGTGGCCGCTGGTGCCGGTGACGGCGATGGTCATGGTGATGCTCCTTCGGGTGCAGGCTCAGGTCGGACTCGCGGCCGGCCCGTCGACCGGACCGCCCCGCCCAGCATGCACTTACTATTCGTTAGTGCCAACTGGACGCATGTGCGGCGCTCGTCACAGTGCCTGCGGGCGGAGCGCCCCGTATCCTGTCCGGGTGACCCCTGACTCCCCCGCCATCGCCCCGGTCGACGCCGTCGACGCCGGCCCGACGGACGCGATGATCGCCGACGTGTTCTCGCGCGGGTGCACCTCGCGCCAGGCGCTGGAGGCGGTCACAGGGCGATGGGGCGTGCTCACGGTGGCCGGGCTGCGCGACGGAGCCGTGCGGTTCAACGCGCTGCGCCGCCGCATCGACGGGGTGAGCGAGAAGATGCTCGCCCAGACCCTCCAGGCGCTCGAGCGCGACGGCATGGTCGCCCGCGAGGTGCGCACCACCATCCCGCCGCACGTCGAGTACTCGCTCACCGACCTCGGCCGCCGCGTCGCCGACCGGCTCGTGGGCCTGCTCGACGTCCTCGAGGGCTCGGTCGACGAGGTCAGCGCCGCCCAGCAGCGCTACGACGCGCGGCGCGAGGTCTCGTGACGGGTCGCACCGTCGCCGTGCTGCTCGCCGCGGGCGCGGGCACCCGCCTGGGCCGCGGACCGAAGGCGCTCCTCCCCCACGGCGGCCGGCCGCTCGTGGAGCACGTCGCAGGCGTGCTGGCCGACGGCGGCTGCGACCAGGTCGTCGTCGTGATCGGCGCCGAGGCTCCGCGGGTCGCGGCCGCGACCGATCTCCACGCCGCCCGCGTGGTCGTCAACGACGACTGGGCCACGGGCATGGCGTCGTCGCTGCGGGCGGGCGTCGCGGCGGCCCTGGAGCCGCGCGACGGCGAGGCTCCGGCGCGCGTCGTCGTCGCGCACGTGGACCAGCCCGGCGTCACACCCGAGGACGTCGCGCGCCTGCTCGCGACGCACCGCCCCGGCCGGGTCACCGCCTCTCGATGGGCCGGCGCGCCGGCGCCCGAGGGCGGCCGGCCGCGCTGGGCCCACCCGCTCGTGCTGGACGCCGCGCACGCCGGCCCGGCCGCGGCCGGCGCCGTCGGGGACGCCGGGGCCCGCGCGTTCCTCCGCGCGCACGCCGACCTGATCGACGTCGTCGTCCACCCCGGCGACGGCCGCGACGTCGACACCGAGGCCGACCTCGACCTGCTCGCCTGACCCGACCTGGAAACGTCGTGGGCGCTTCAGGACGTCGCAGCGGCCTTCATGCCCAGGTAGACCTTGTCGCGCGAGAGCGGCAGCTCGGTGAACCGCACGCCCGTGGCGGCGCGCAGCGCGTTGGCGAGCGCGGGGGCGACGGGGTTGAACGGGCTCTCGCTCATCGACTTCGCCCCCATCGGCCCGGTGGTGTCCGACGTCTCGGCGAAGTACACCTCGCTTCGGGGCACGTCGGCGAAAGTGGGCAGGTGGTACTGGCGGAAGATGTCGGTCGTGACGCGGCCGGCGTCGTCGATCACGACGTCCTCGTACAGCGCGGCGCCGAGGGCCTGCGCGATGCCGCCCTCGACCTGGCCGCGGCACTGCCGGGGGTTGACGACCTCGCCGGCGTCGGCGGCCTGGACGCTCTGCAGGATGCGGATCTCGCCGGTGCCGCGGTGCACGGCCACGCGGAAGCCGTGCACGTTGAACGCGACCGACCGGGGCGTGCCGCCCCAGCGGCCCTCGGCCTCGAGCCGCACGCCCGCGGCCCGCGCGTGGCGCGCCACCTCGGCGAGCGGCACGACGGCCCCGCCCGCGTGCTCGACGCCGCCGGGCACCAGGCGGCAGCCGGCCGGCGCCGTCCCGGTGAGGGACGCCGCCACCACGCGCACCCGCTCCGCCAGCTCCGTGGCCGCGGCGAGCGACGCCTTGCCCGCCACCACGGTGCCGGTGGACCCGAAGGCGCCGGTGTCGTGCTCCACGAGGTCCGTGTCGGACTGCTTGACGACGACGTCGGCGGCCCGCTGCCCGAGCGCGCTGGCCACGAGCTGGGCGTGCACCGTCGTGGTGCCGTTGCCGAACTCGGCGGTGCCGACCTCGGCCTCGACCACGCCGTCCGGGCGCAGCCGGGCGCGGGCGTGCGCCACGTGCCCGCGCGGCGGCACGGTGTCGATCATGGACAGCGCGGTGCCCTCGCCGACGCCCCAGTCGTCGCCCAGCCAGGGTCGCGTCGCGTCCGCGGGGTGGGCGCCGTACGCCGCGACGTCGCGCGCTCGGCCGCGGGCCAGCGCGTCGTCGGCCAGCTCGATGCACTGGTCGAGGCCGTAGCTGCCGTACAACACGTCCTCCTCAGGCTCGGGCGCGGTGGACAGCATCGGTACGCCCGGGTGCACGACGTTGCGCCGCCGCAGCTCGAGCGGGTCCAGGCCGAGCTGCCGGGCCAGCTCGTCCATCGCGGACTCGACGGCGAAGATCATCTGGCTCAGGCCGTACCCGCGGAACGCGCCCGCGGGCAGCGTGTGCGTGTAGACGCAGTGCGCGTCGACCTTCTTGTTCGCGCACCGGTAGACGGCGATCGACTCGCCGCAGCCGTGGAACATCACGCCCGGCCCGTGGTTGCCGTACGCGCCGGTGTTGCTCAGCACGTCGAGGTGCAGCGCGGTCAGCGTGCCGTCGCGGCGGGCACCCGCCCGCACCTTGATGCGGAACGGGTGCCGGGTCGTCGTGCCGACGAACGTGTCGGTGCGCGTGAGCTCGAGCTGCACCGGCCGGCCGAGCCGCAGTGCCGCGAGCCCCGCGACGTCCTCGACCAGCACCTCCTGCTTGCCGCCGAACCCGCCGCCCACGCGCTCGCACACCACGCGCACGCGGTCCATAGGCAGGTCCAGCACGCGCGCGAGATGGCGCCGCGCGAGGAAGGGCACCTGGGTCGAGGACCGCACCACGAGCCGGCCGTCGTCGTCGAACGACGCGATCGCCGCGTGCGTCTCGAGCGCCGCGTTCTGCACCCGCTGCGTGCGGTAGGTGGCCTCGTGCACGACGTCGGCCTCCGCGAGGCCCGCCTCGACGTCACCGAGGTCGGAGTGCAGCTCCGCGACGACGTTCGCCTCCGGACGCGAGACCCGCGCCGCCGCGGCGTCCAGGTCGGGGTGCACGAGCGGCGCGCCGGGGACCATCGCCTGCTCGGGGTCGATCAGCGCGGGCAGCACCTCGTACTCCACCCGCAGCCGGCGCACGCCCTCCTCCGCCGCGGCCACCGAGTCGGCGACGACGGCGGCCACGCGCTGCCCGACGTACCGGACCACGTCGTCGAGGATGCGGGTGTCGTCGGGGTCGTCCGTCCACAGCTCGTGCTGGGCCGTGCTGAACCGGGCGGCGGGCGCGTCCTCGTGCGTGAGCACCGCGCGGACCCCGGGCACGGCGAGCGCGTCGGAGGTGTCGATCGACAGGATCCGTGCGTGCGCGTGCGGCGACCTCGCCAGCTTGAGGTGCAGCAGCCCCGGGTACGCCTCCGGGTCGACGTCGAGCGTGTAGCGCACCTGGCCGGTGACCACGCCGCGGCTCGCGGGGGCGGGCTCCGAGGTGCCGAACGCCGTGCCACAGCCGCCGATCGTCTCGGCGTTCTCCGTCCCCCGCACCGCGTCCTCGATCGCCCGGTACCCGGTGCACCGGCACAGGTTGCCCTTGAGGTTGCGGGGCAGGTTCGCGCGCTGCTCGTCGTCGAAGGTCGCCGCCGTCATGATCATGCCGGCGGTGCAGAAGCCGCACTGGAAGCCCTGCGCGTCGTGGAACTGCTGCTGCACGGGGTGCAGCCCGTCCGCCGTCGGCTCCTCGGCCGTGGCGGCGAGGCCCCCGATCGTCGTGACGTCGCGCCCGGCGGCACGCCGCGCGGGGTACACGCAGCTGTGCACGGGGACCCCGTCGACGTGCACGGTGCACGCGCCGCAGTCGCCGCCGTCGCACCCCTTCTTGACGCCGAGCGAGCCCTGCTCGCGCAGGAACGTGCGCAGGCACTGGCCGGCTCGCGGCACCGCGTCCACGTCGCGGCCGTCCACCCGGAGCACGAGGGAGGCGCCCGGGGCGAGAGTCGTGGGGCGGGTGGTCGCGTCGGTCATCGCCGGCCTCCGTCGGTCAGCTCGGCGCGGATCTCCTCCGCGAGCCGGTAGGTCATGTCGCGGCGCCACTCGGGCAGGCCGTGGATGTCGTCGTGGTAGAGGTCGAACGGGATCGCGGCGTCGATCGCGGCGGCCAGCCCGGCGGCGTCGGGGTGCGCGCCGTCGGGGAACCGCAGCTGCACCGGCCGACGGGTCGACGCGGTCACGGTGATCACCAGCTCGCCGCCGTCGGCGGGCGCGTCGAGGCGCCCGATCAGCAGCACCCCGGAGCGTCCGAGGTTCGACAGCGACAACCGCCGGTAGGCGGTGCGGGCGCGGAGCGCCGCGGCCGCGAGCCGGATCGCGCGCAGCAGCTCGCCCGGGGCGAGGGTGTTGCGCATCTCGCCGGTGACGAGCTCCGCCACGGGCTGCGTGCGCCGGGCGCCGCCAGGCCCCCACACCTCGGCGACGCCGTCGAGCGCCGCGGTGAGCGACGTCATCGGGCCCGCGGGCAGCGACGTCGCGACGTTGCCGCCGACGGTCGAGGTGTTCCAGATCTTGAACGACGCGACGAACGCGTCGCAGCACGGGCGCACGAGGTCGAGCGCGCGCCACGCGTCGCGCACCGGTTCCGACGCGGCGGCCTCCGGGAAGGCGTAGAGCTCGGCGACGGTGCAGGTCGCGGCGATCTCCAGCCCCTCGTCGGTCACGGTGAGCGCGGGCCAGCCGGCGGTCGTGACGTCCAGCAGGCGGCGTAGCGTCTGGCTGCCGTACGAGAACAGGACGGTGCCGCCGGCCAGCCACGCGTCGCCCTCGCGCCAGTCGGCGGGGTCGGCGGTGGGGACCAGGTCGGTGACGGTGTTCATGTCCACCGGGGGTGCTCCTTGGTTCGGGTGGTGCTGGGGGTGGTGCCCGAGGCCGTGCCAGGGGTCGTGCCGGTGGCCGCGTGCAGCGGCCCGTCGGTGCGGCTCAGGGGGACGGGCGCGTCGCGGCCGTAGCGGACCGCGACGAGCTCGGCGACGACCGACACGGCCACCTCCTCCGGCGTCACGGCTCCGAGGTCGAGGCCGATCGGCGAGCGCAGCCGGGCCAGCCGGTCGGGGGTCACGCCCTCGTCGCGGAGGGCCTGCACCCGCTGCGCGTGCGAGCGGCGCGAGCCCATCGCGCCCACGTACGCGAGCGGGAGCCCGAGCGCGAGCCGCAGCGTCGGGACGTCGAACTTCACGTCGTGGGTGAGGACCGCGACGGCGGTGCGGGCGTCGAGCCGGCCGGCGGCGGCCTCGGCGGCGAGGTACCGGTCCGGCCAGTCCACGACCACCTCGTCCGCCTGCGGGAACCGGCGCGGCGCGGCGAACACCTCGCGGGCGTCGACGAGCGTCACGCGGTACCCGAGCAGGCGCACGGCGCGCACGAGCGCGCCGGCGAAGTCGTTGGCACCCACCACCACGAACCGCGGCGGCGCCAGCCGGGTCTCCACGAGCAGCGTGACGGGCTCCTCCGGGGCGCCGTCGTCGCACGCGCCGGCGGGAACGCCGGGGGCGGCGTGCACGGTGGCGGCCCCGCCCGCGCGCAGCACGGCCGCGACCTGTGCGGACACCGCGGGCAGCGCGCCGTCGTCCACCAGCCCGCGCAACGGGTTGTCTGACAGGTCAGGGAGGAGCACGGCGGTGGGGCGCGCGACGTCGAGGCGCCGCACGAGGGCGGCGGGGGCTCCGACGTCGGCGGTGACGAGGCGGGCGAGCGCGACGGCGGCGGGGTCGTCCGGGTCGCCCGGCCGCACGGGCTGCACGTGCACCTCGAGGCTGCCGCCGCAGGTGAGCCCGACGGCGAACGCGTCGTCGTCGGAGTAGCCGAAGGTCTCGCGGTGGCACTCGCCGACGGCGATCGCGTCGAGCGCGGCCGCGTGCACGGCCGCCTCCACGCAGCCGCCGGAGAGGCTGCCGACGACGGCGCCGTCGGCGCGCACGGCCATCGCGGTGCCGACGGGCCGCGGCACCGAGCCGGACGCGCCGACCACCGTCGCGACGGCGAACGGGGGCTGCCCCGGGCCGAGCCACGGGGCGAGCTGGTCGACGATCTGGAGCATCGTGGGCCTCGCTTCCGCCAGGGTGCCGGCGAACCGGCGTCCTTCCAGTGAACCCTTGCGGTGAGTCCCCTGCGTGTCCGAGGTCGCGTCGGCTGTGACGCGCCGGAAACACAGGGCTTGAATCCGCCCTTGGACCGCTCTCCCGCGAGAGGAAAGATGTTCCGCTGAATGGAATTGAACTTCCATCCGATGGACTCCACGCTAGCACGCGAGCGGACGTGGGTCACGGGTCCGCGGGCGGGAACGTCTACGATCGGCCCATGAC
>NZ_JBHJVM010000012.1:0-41691 GCF_042264825.1 Isoptericola sp. NPDC056134 | reverse complement strand
CAAGGAAAAATGTATGCGCACGGGATTAAAACCCCCAGCCCAGGGCGCCACCAAGGGGAAGACTTGGGTTCCCCCCCCTTTTGTTGAGTCTGGCTGGTCCAGGGAAGCCCCGACCGACGTTGCCGTCAGGCGCCGAGCGCCGCCGAGAGCGGGCCGCGCACGAAGTACACGAGGAAGCCCGCGGCGACCACCCACAGCAGCGGGTGCACGTCACGCGCCCGACCGCAGGCGAAGCGCAGCAGCACCCACGTGATGAAGCCGATCCCGATCCCGTTGGCGATGGAGTACGTCAACGGCATCGTCACGACCGTGAGGAACACCGGCAGGGCGACGGAGAAGTCGCCCAGGTCGATCTCCTTGATCTCCCTCATCATCATCGCGCCGACCACCACGAGGGCGCCGCTGGCGACCTCGATCGGCACGACGGCGGTCAGCGGCGTGAGGAACATGGCGACCAGGAACAGGCCACCCGTCACGACCGACGCCAGGCCGGTGCGCGCCCCCTCGCCGACGCCCGCCGCCGAGTCGACGAACACGGTGTTCGACGACGACGACGACGCGCCGCCCACGACGGCGCCCACGCCCTCGACGACGAGCGCCGACTTGATCTTCGGGAAGTTCCCGTCCTTGTCGGCGAGCCCGCCCTGCTTGGCCAGGCCCGTCATCGTGCCCATCGCGTCGAAGAAGTTCGTGAAGAACAGCGTGAACACGAGCATCGTGGCGGCGAGCGCCCCGATGCGGTCGAAGGCGCCGAAGCTGAACTGCCCCAGCAGGGACAGGTCGGGCACGGAGACCAGCGAGTCCGGCAGCGCGGGCACCGACAGGTGCCAACCGCCCGGGTTGTCGTCGCTCGCGGGCCCGAGCTGGAGCACCGCCTCGACGACGATTGCCACGATCGTGGTCCCGACCAGGCCGATGAGCAGCCCGCCCTTGACCCCGCGGGACACGAGGATCCCCATGAGCAGCAGGCCGAAGACGAAGATCATCGTCGGGACGGTGGTGATCGAGCCGCCGTCGCCGAGCTGTACCGGCGGGCCGCCCTCGGTGGGGGTGACGAAGCCGGCGTCGACGAAGCCGATGAAGGCGATGAACAGCCCGATGCCGACCGTGATGGCCGCCTTGAGCTGCCGCGGGACGGCGTTGAAGATCGCCGACCGCGCGCCCGTCGCGGCGAGCAGCACGATGAGCAGGCCGTTGATGAGCACGAGGCCCATGGCCTCGGGCCAGGTGACGTCGCCGACCACGGCCACGGCGAGGAACGAGTTGATCCCCAGCCCGGCCGCGAGCGCGAACGGCAGGTTCGCGACGAGGCCGAACAGGATGGTCAGCACGCCCGCGGCGAGGCCGGTGACGGCACCCACCTGGGCCGTCGCGAGCCACCCGCCCGCGACGTCGGTGGGGGCGTTCCCGGCGCTGGTGCCGCCGAGGATCAGGGGGTTGAGGATGACGATGTACGCCATCGCGAAGAAGGTCACCAGCCCGCCACGGATCTCGCGTCCCGTGGTGGAGCCTCGTTCGGTGATCTTGAACAGCCGCTCCAGCACGCCTCGGCGGGCGCCGGTGGAGGGCGTCTTGTCGTTCTCGGCGGTGTCCCGCCGGGTTCCCAGGATGGTCACGTCCTTGTGTCCTCTCCGGCCCGCACGTCAGTAGTCGATGCGGGTCTCGAGGACACGCCACGCGTCGAATGGCGCGACGGCGCTGCCCGTGCGCTCGTGGCGCACGGTCATCACCCCGCCGGCGGCCCGGGTCTCGGGTGTCGCGGCGAAGAAGTCGTAGAACACGGCGTCGTCGAACCCGGCGGCGGCCGCGTCGTGGCGGTCGGCAGCGAAGTAGACGGCGTCCACGCGCGCCCAGAGGGCGGACGCGAGGCACATCGGGCACGGCTCGCAGCTCGAGTAGAGGACGGCCCCCGACAGGTCGAACGTGCCGAGCTCGGCGCAGGCCCGCCGGATGGCGGTGACCTCCGCGTGCGCGGTGGGGTCGTTGTCCTGGGTGACGCGGTTGTTGCCCTCGATGACGCGGCCGTCACGGGTGACGACGACGGCTCCGAAGGGGCCGCCCGCGTTCGCCACGCTGTCGACGGCGAGGGAGACGGCCTTCTCGAGGTGTGCTGCGTCCACGGGAACGGCCGTGCGGACTGACTGGTTGATCACGGCATTGCGGTCCATGGTGAGTCTCCACGGTTCGGGCAGCGGCCCCCGGGTGCTCGGGTCCGTCGGCCCCTCGAGGTCCCGGTGGAGACCGGGCGCTCGGCGGGTCGCTGCAGGCGAGTTGTCCTTCATGCCGCCTGGTAGATAGCTGCCGGTGTCGGATCGATCTCGTCGATCACCGTGCGGGAGTCGACGTCGACGTCCGCGCGGCCCGGGCCCGCCTTAGGCATCCGCGACGCTAGCACTCGGTGACGGGCACCACAAGAATTTCGGAATCACATTTCCGTATCGCGGGCGTTTCGTCGCGATGAACACCGTCTCGCATCGTGGTCCCACATGATGGACACGGACTGTCGCGGCAGGTCCGCCTGTTCCTAGAGTGTCCACGAACCCGAGTGGCCACGACCCGCCGCGCCCGGCGCGCCCCGCGCCGCACAGATGGAGGAACCCATGCCCGCACCCACCGACCCGACGCCGCGCCTCGCCGAGTACGCGCACCCCGAGCGCCTCGTGACGACGTCGTGGCTCGCCGAGAACCTCGACACCCCGGGCCTGGTGGTCGTGGAGTCCGACGAGGACGTGCTCCTCTACGAGACCGGCCACATCCCCGGGTCCGTGAAGATCGACTGGCACACCGACCTGCTGCAGCCTGTCGAGCGCGACTACCTCGACGGCGCCGGCTTCGCCGACCTGCTCGCGAGCCGCGGCATCTCCCGCGACACGACGATCGTGCTGTACGGCGACAAGAACAACTGGTGGGCCGCGTACACCGCGTGGGTCTTCACGCTGTTCGGCCACGAGGACGTCCGCCTGCTCGACGGCGGACGCAACCTGTGGGTGGCCGAGGGGCGCGACCTCACCACCGACGTGCCGTCCCCCGCCCGCGGCACCTACCCCGTCGTCGAGCGCGACGACGCCACGTTCCGCGCCTTCAAGGAGGACGTGCTCGCCCACCTGGGCAACGGGCCGCTGGTCGACATCCGCTCCCCGCAGGAGTTCTCCGGCGAGCGCCTGCACATCCCGGACTACCCGGAGGAGGGCGTGCTGCGCGGCGGCCACATCCCGTCGGCGCGCAACGTCCCCTGGGCCACCGCGGTCGCCGAGGACGGCACCTACAAGCCGCGCGCCGAGCTCGAGGCGATCTACCAGGAGGGCGGCCTCGGCCTCACGGCGGGCGACTCCGTGATCACGTACTGCCGCATCGGCGAGCGCTCCAGCCACACGTGGTTCGCGCTGCGCTACCTGCTCGGCATCGACGACGTCCGCAACTACGACGGCTCCTGGACCGAGTGGGGCAACGCCGTGCGCGTGCCGATCGTCGCGGGCGCCGAGCCGGGAGAGGTCCCGGCGAGCGTCAAGCAGGCGCAGGCCGCCTGACCCACCCGACCGGCCACGGCGCCGCGCTCGAGCCGGTCCAGACCCATCCGCGGTCCGGACCGGCTCGACCGGCGTCCGGCTCCCTACGAGAGACTGGGACCATGACCGACGCCGCCACCCTGCCCGAGCCGCTCGCCGAGATCCGCGAGGAGTTCCTCGCCCTGCCCGAGCGCGACCGGCTGCAGCTGCTGCTCGAGTTCTCCCGCGAGCTGCCGGGGCTGCCCCCGCGGTACGAGAGCGCGCCCGGCCTGCTCGAGGCGGTCGAGGAGTGCCAGTCCCCCGTGCGCGCGTTCGCGGAGGTCGACGGCGACGTCGTGCACTTCTACGCGACCGCCCCGCAGGAGGCGCCCACCACGCGCGGGTTCGCGTCGATCCTGGCCCAGGGGCTGTCCGGCCTCTCGGCCCAGCAGGTCCTGGACGTGCCCGACGACTTCCCGCTGATGATCGGGCTCACCCGCGCGGTCAGCCCCCTGCGTCTCAACGGCATGGCGGGCATGCTCACCCGCGCCAAGCGGCAGGTGCGCGAGCAGCTCGCCGCCGCCTGACGCACCCGCCGACGCGGGCTTCAGGCCCGTCAGAAGTCGAACAGGTCCCCGAGGAACGAGTCCTTCTTCTTGCGCTTGCGGTAGCGGGGGTCGTACCCGCGGTCGTCGTACCTCTTGTCGTCGTACCTCTTGTCGTCGTACCTCTTGTCGTCGTACCTCTTGTCGTCATAGCGACGGTCGTCGTAGCGCTTGTCGTCGTAGCGGCGCTCGTCGTACGACGCCGGGTAGGGCGGCCCCGGGGAGGCCGGCGCGGGCGGCACGGGCCCGCGCGCCTCGGCGGCGATCTCCGACTCGAGGGATCGTTCGATGATCTTGTCGAGCTCACCCCGGTCGAGCCACACGCCCCGGCACTGCGGGCAGTAGTCGATCTCGATGCCCTTGCGCTCGGACATCACGAGGACGGACTGGTCGTGGGGGCACTGCATGATGCGCTGCTCCTTCGTCGGCTGGTGAGGTCAACGGGTCGGACCGGCGCGAGGTTCCCTCCGTGTGCGAGAGTGTGCGCATGACGGTGCTCGTGGCCTACAACCCGTCGCCCCACGGTGAGGCGGCCGTCCGGACGGCGATCGCGGAGGCGACCCGGCGCGGGCTGCCGCTGCACGTGGTCCACCTCGCCCGGTCGGACGACCCCGTCGAGGGCGACCCTCTCGACGGCATCCTCGCCGAGGCGGGCGAGAGCGTCGAGGTCCTGCCGGTCA
This sequence comes from Isoptericola sp. NPDC056134, assembly GCF_042264825.1. NCBI lineage: Bacteria > Bacillati > Actinomycetota > Actinomycetes > Micrococcales > Promicromonosporaceae > Isoptericola > Isoptericola sp. NPDC056134. The sequence continues at coordinate 36,921 of NZ_JBHJVM010000012.1, read as the reverse complement.
CCCGCCGGCCCTCCGGCACCGAGCCCGCGGACGCGATCCTCGACGCCGCCGAGGCGTCCGGCGCGACGCTCGTCGTCCTCGGCTCCCGCAAGCGCTCCAACGCGGGCACCTTCCTCGTCGGCACGACGACGCAGCGGGTGCTGCTCGACGCCCCGGTCCCGGTGCTCGTCGTCAAGGACGCCTACGACTCCTGACCAGCTGCGACGTGTCGGGCTTCGCCCGACCGGCGACACGCGCCGTGGCCCCCCCGACGGATGACGACGGCAACGGGTTACGGTGCGCGGCGTGGATTCTTTCGCTGACTTCATCGCGGCAGCCAGCTCCTTCGTCTGGGGCCCCTTCCTCCTGATCCCGTTGTTGCTGGGCACGGGCCTGTACCTCACGATCCGGCTCAAGGGGCTGCAGTTCCGCAAGCTCGGGCCCGCACTGCGCCTCGGGCTGCTCCAGCGCAAGGAGGCCTCGGCGGGCGACGGGGACGGCGAGGGCGACATCTCGCACTACCAGGCGCTGACCACCGCGCTCGCCGCCACGGTCGGCGTCGGCAACATCGCCGGCGTCGCGACCGCCATCGGCATCGGCGGCCCCGGCGCCCTGTTCTGGATGTGGGTCACCGGCCTGCTGGGCATGGCGTCCAAGTACTCCGAGGCGTTCCTCGGCTCGAAGTTCCGCGTCGTCGACGAGAAGGGCGAGCAGCGCGGCGGGCCCCAGGAGTACCTCAAGCGGGGCATCCGCGGGCCGCTGGGCACGATCCTCGCCGTCGCGTTCGCCGTCTTCGCCGCGCTCGCCGCGTTCGGGATCGGCAACATGACGCAGACCAACACGATCGCGCAGTCCCTCGACGACACGTTCGGCGTCCCGCCGCTGGCGACGGGCATCGTCATCGTGCTCTTCGTGGGTGTCGTCCTCCTCGGCGGCATCAAGCGGATCGGCGCGGTCACCGCGTCGTTCGTGCCGACGATGATCCTCTTCTACATCCTGGCCGGGCTCCTGGTGCTCGGCGCGAACGTCACCGCCATCCCCGACGCCCTCGCGCTCGTGTTCACCGACGCGTTCACCGGGACGGCGGCCACGGGCGGCTTCGTCGGCTCGACCGTCGCCCTCGCACTGCAGTTCGGCGTCGCGCGCGGCCTGTTCTCCAACGAGTCGGGCCTGGGCTCGGCCGCGATCGTCGCCGCCGCGGCGAAGACGCACCACCCGGTGCGCCAGGGCCTGGTGTCCATGACGCAGACCTTCATCGACACGATCGTCGTCGTGTCGTTCACCGGCCTCGTCATCATCACGTCCGGCGCGTGGACGTCGGGCGAGGAGGGCGCGGCGATGACGTCGACGGCGATGTCGTCCGGCCCGCTCGCGCAGTTCGGCGGCGCCGTGGTCGCGATCGCCGTCGTGTTCTTCGCGCTCTCCACGGTGATCGGGTGGGCGTACTACGGCGAGAGGTGCGCCACCTCGCTCTTCGGCATCAGGGTGTCGCTGCCGTACCGCGCGATCTTCACGCTCGTGTGCCTCGTGGGCGCGGTCTGGGAGCTGGACCTCGTGTGGGGCGTCGCCGACGTCCTCAACGGGCTCATGGCGCTGCCGAACCTCGTCGGGCTGCTCCTGCTGTCCGGACTGATCGCGCGGGAGACGAAGGCCTACCTCGCGAAGGACCCCGACCTCACCGACCCGCCGGCAGCGCTCGAGGACTTCGCACCGGTCCGATGACGTCGTCGCCCGGCACGACGAACGGGCGCAGGTCGCCGCGGGCGGCGTCGACTCGCTCGACGGGGACGCGCTCCACTCCCCCGGCCTCGGTGATCCACCAGCCGAGGTTCGGGGCCAGGGCGGCGTAGCCGTCGCGCAGGACGTGCCGCAGCACGGTGTCCGCGAGGCGCACGCCGTCGCGCCACGCCCCGACGACCTCCGCCGGGACGACGTCGTGCCCCGTGGCGCCGGCCGCGAACTCCGCCGGGGACGAGGCCACCGGCAGCGCGAGGACCCGCAGGCCGCGGCGGAACACGAGGCGGCCGTCGACCGTCGCGTACCGCGGACGCACGCGGGTGGCCACGTTGAGGATGCGGAACGGCCACGGCGGCGCCTGGTCCAGGACCAGGGCGGCGCGCGGGGCGAGCTGACGCGCGAGACGGTGCTCGTCGAACTGCACGCCCACGGCGCGCATCTCGGCGGCCATCCACTGCAGCGCGAGGTCGGACAGGCCGCAGCGCGAGCCGCCGCCGCCCACGTCGCCGTGGGTGCCGGGGAACCACACCTGCTCCACGCGGCCGGACGGGTCGTCGTCGGGCACGGACCACAGGCACGGCGCGAAGGTCAGGCGACGCTCGTCGATCGCGAGCGCCTGCCGGGCGGTCTGCACGGCGGGCGCGAGCGAGACGTCGTGGAAGCGGTTCTTGCGTCGCGACGGCCCGGGGACCCCGAGCGCGCCGACCGTGTCGAAGACGCCCAGGAAGCGGACCGGGACCTCGATCCCGTGCTCCGCGCGGAACGCCTTCTTCTCCGCCCGGACCTCGTCGCCCTGCCGCAGCACGGCCTCCGCCCGCCGGCGCCGCCACGAGCCGGGCCTGGTGCGGGCCACGGTGCGTTCCGCCCTCGCGACGCGGCGCGCCGTCGGCGGCTTGAGGCGGTAGACGCGCTCCGCCTCGCACAGCAGCCCGGCGTCCTGGGCCTCCACGGTCAGCAGGCCCACCTGCGACAGCATCCCCACGACGCTGCGCGCCGTGTACGCCCCGCGGGAGTAGCCGAGGACGACGATCTCGTCACCGGGCTCGTAGTTCATGGCCAGGAACCGGTAGCCGTCCACCACGTTGCGGGTGAACCCGTAGCCGAACGCGCCGCCCAGCAGCTGGTCGACCAGGTAGCCGCGGGCACCGACGCCCGCCACGTAGCCGACGATCTGCTCGACGTCCGGATCAGCGCTCCCTCCGGAGCGCAGCACGGACCGCGCGAGCTTCTCGATGTTGGACACCTGCGGGTTCACCGCATGGCTCCACGTCCCGTCGCAGCACAGCACCAGTCGCTTCATCGTCGTCCCCTCCATGTACCTCGGAGGGAGGCAGGGCGACGCTGATACGACGAGCGTTCACGCCGTCGCGCGACGTCCGTCCACCGACGGCGCCGCGTGCGGCGACATGCGCAGGGTCAGACGACGACGCGGATGACGGCGCTGTGGTCCAGCTCGGCGTCGCCGCGGTCGACCATCCGCTGGTAGCGGTCGCGGGCGACCGCCGTCAGCGCGGTGTCGACGCCGAGCCGCCGCCCGACCGCGAGGCCGAACTCGAGGTCCTTGAGCTGGGTGCGGCACGCGGCACCGTCCGCATAGTCGCCCGAGAGGTAGCGCCGCGACTTGTCCGTGAGCACCTGCGAGCCGGCCAGCCCGGCGCCCAGCACCTCCAGCACGGTGGCGAGGTCCAGGCCACCGGACTGGGCGATGGCGACCGCCTCGGCCAGCGCGTTGAGCGTGCCGCCCACCACGATCTGGTTGCACGTCTTGGTGAGCGAGCCCGCGCCCACCGCACCGAGGTGGCGGACCGTCGAGCCCATCGCCTCCAGCACGGGGAGGACGGCGGCGAGGTCGTGGTCCGCGCCGCCCGCCATGATGCTCAGGCTGCCCGCCACCGCGCCCTCGACGCCGCCGCTCACGGGCGCGTCCACCAGGCGGATGCCGTCCGCCGCGAGCTCCTTCGCCCACGCGGCGACCTCGACCGGGCTCACCGTGCTCATCACGACCAGCACCGGGTCGCCCACCCCCGCCGCGCGCCACCCCGCACGCAGCCCGTCGGGCCGGTGGACGACGTCGCGCACCTGCGGCAGGTCCGGGAGCATCACCACCACCACCGACCGCGCCACCTCTGCCGGCGTCGCCGCGACCGTCGCACGCGACTCGCCCTCGGCGACCGCCTCCGCCTTCTCCGGCGTGCGGTTCCACAGCGCGACGTCGAAACCCGCCGCCAGCAGATTCCGCGCCATCGGCGCCCCCATCGGCCCCGTGCCGACGAAACCGATCGACGTGCGCTGCACTGGCTACCTCCGCGACGTCGTCGAAGCAGCACCGGGGCCCGGGCTACGGTCAAGCGGCCAGGTTAGCTTCCCGGCCGTCCCGGCACCTCGGCGGAGGAAACGTGAGACGGGCACCTGACCGACGGAGGAATCACCTCAGCGGCCGGGTCTCACAGCGCACCGAAGAGGACGCTCCTGGCACGGTCGGCTGTCGCGGAATCGGTACGAAACTCCATCACGCCGCCCGACGTGGTAAGTCGGAGGACGGACGTCGCGCCGCTGGCGACCTCGACGTTCGAGATCGCCTTGGCGGGAAGCGTCTGGATGCGCTTGCCGAACAGTACCCACGGCCAGGCGAAGGCAGCGCAGCCGGCCGTGCAGACGACGAGAAGCCAAGTCAGCCAGTTCGCGTACCGCTGCTCGTAAGTCACAGCCTTCTCCGTGACCGTGACCACGGGGCGGACTCCGAGCCGCATGGCGCGGAAGGTCACGGTGGGAGTGACGGCAGCCGGGCCTGAGATCGGCTGGACGGCACCGTCTCGCAGCGATGCGGTGGCGATGTGATCAGTCATGTTCGTCTCCTGATGAGAGAGGCTGGGCGCCGCACGATCAGCGGTCTGGCGGATCAGAGGCCGACGGAGTCCGCACCGTGCTGGGCCTGGTCGGCGCTGAAGCCGTCGAACTGCAGCTGGTCGACGAGCGCGGAGCGCGAGAACGACATGGTGTCCAGGTACGTCTCGGCGCTCTTGGCGGCCTGCTCGCTCCAGTCCGCGTCTACCGTGTCCGCGCCGTGCTCGGCCTGCTTCGCAGAGAAGCCGTCGTGCTCCAGCTGGTCGACGAGACCCGACCGCGAGAACGCCATCGTGTCCAGGTACGACTCCGCACTCTTCGCGGCCTGCTCGCTCCAGTCCGCGTCCACCGCGCCGGCCGCGTACTTCGCGTCCTTGTCCGAGTACCCGTCGAACTTCAACTGCTTCACGAGCCCCGAGCGCGAGAACGCCATGGTGCCCAGGTACGACTCCGCGCTGCTGCGCGCGTTGGCCTGTGACGTCGTCTCGGTGGACGCCTCGCTCGACGTGTCCGTCGTCGCCTCCACGGTCGCCGTGTCCTCGGACGCGTCAGCGTCCGTCCCGGTCTCTGCAGGAAGGTCGGCTTCAGCGGCGGGTGCCGCCTCCGCCACCGCCGCGGGCGGCTCGGCAACGGCCGGGTCCTCCCCGCCTGAGTTCATCGCCGTCGCACCGACCGCGACCACCCCGGCCACGCCCAGGCCCGTGAGGATCTTGTGGCGCCGGACCCAGCTGCGGTTCGCCTTCGCGACCGCCTTGGCCTCGCGAGCCTGCTGCTTGAGCTGCGCCTTCGTCGCCGGCGCGTCGGTGGGCGGGACGGAGGACGGGAACTGATCGGTCATCGGGCTACTCCTGCTCTGACGGCGGCACCCTGCGTGATGCCTGACTTCGGTCCATGGCCAGGATCAGCCCGGGCACGCCCTCACTACATCGCCCGATCGGGCAGAGCCGGGTGCCCGGTCGGGTACGCCGGGAAGGGCCGGACGTACCCGGTCGGCAGACGCGCGGCGGCACGGCCCGCCGTACTGTCGACGCATGTTCGCTCGAGCGGCTGACACGCCAGGCCCGGACAGAAGCTCGCGGGTGCGGCGTGCCGCCGTCCTGCGCTGGGCGTCGGCAGCCGGCACGGTGGTCGCCGTGGCGGTGTCGGCCGCGAGCGCCCTGGTGGCGGTGTGGTTCGCGTCGCAGGCCACGGGACGGGAGAGTGCCCTGCACCCGACGCTGTACGTGGTGGGCGCCGTCGTCGGTCTCGCGCTGGCGGGTCTGCTCGTGTGGAGGCGGCGGTTCCCGTTCGCCCTCTGCCTCGGCGCCTCGGCGTGCTCGGTCCTGCTCCCTCTGGACGCGTCGGCGGCGCTCCTCACCCTCCCGTGGGTGCTGGCCACGGGATCTGTCCGGGCCTGCCTGACCGCGGCCGGTGCGACGACGGCCGCGACCGCGACGGCGCTCCTGCGGGACGCGCTGCGCGACCACGAGGCCCAGGTGCTGGTGACCGTCGACGAGCAGACCCGCGTGCTGTCCTCCGACCCGACGGCGGCGGCCTACGTCGCGGTGGGGATCGTGCTGCTCGGCCTGTCGGTCGCTGCCGGACTCGTCCGCCGTGCGCACCTGGCGGCCGAGCGTGCCCGTGACGAGCAGCAGGCGGCAGCCGCCGCGGCGGCCGTCCTGCGCGACCAGGCGGGGCGCCAGGACGAGCGACGCCTCATCGCGCGGGAGGTGCACGACACCGTGGCGCACCATGTCGCAGAGATCTCGCTGCAGGCCTCGGCCCTCGAGGTCACGAGCACGAACGACCCGGCGGCGGCGCGGGCGGCCCGAGAGATGCGCGCCTCGGCGCAGCAGGCCATCAGGGAGCTGCGTTCGCTGGTGACCACCCTGCGCTCGGGCGACACCGTGACCGGATTCCCCGGCGCGACGCTCGACGACCTGCGCCCACTGCTCGGCCGGATGACCGGCGACGACCCCCGGACCACCGCCGCGGTCTCCGTCACGGGCGGGCAGGACGCCGCACCCACCCTGGTGCGTGCCACGTTCCGGGTGGTGCAGGAGGCGGTCACCAACGCCCACAAGCACGCGGGTGGTCAGCCCGTCGACGTCCGCGTCGACGCTGCGCCGGAGCGTGGGGTCGACATCACGGTGCGCAACCTGTTGCCGTCCGACGGTGCTCGTGCGCCGTCGCTGCCGGGTACCGGTTCGGGGCTGCTCGGGATGCACGAGCGGGCCGACGCCGTCGGAGGCACCCTCGTCGCCGGCCGTGAGGACGGGTCGTTTATCGTCCGCGCCCACCTGCCGTGGGTCGCCCGCGCGACGTGACCCGGGCGTTCGTCCGGCGAACGCTGGCGCCCGGGGCTATCGTTCGCGTGCATGGAGGTCCGAGTCCTCGTGGTCGACGACGACCCGATGGTGCGGCGGCTTCTCACGACGGTGCTGGCCGCCCAGGGCATCGACGTCGTCGGTGAGGCGACCGACGGCGACGAGGTCGTGCCGGCTGTCGCCGAGTACCGGCCCGACGTCGTGCTCATGGACCTGCACATGCGCCGCACCGGCGGGCTCGACGCCATCCGCGAGCTCCGGCGTCGTCCCGGTCCTCCCGCGGTCATCGCGCTCACGTCGTTCGGCACCGACGAGACGGTCGTCGCCGCGCTGGCCGCGGGCGCGCAGGGCTTCCTCAGCAAGGACGACGACCCCGAGCACATCGCCGCCCACGTGCGTGACGTCGCCGCCGGTTCCGGCGCGCTCGACCACGTCTCCGCGGGCGCGGTGATCCGCCACCTCTCCGGCAGCCGGCGCCTCGACAGCCGCCGCGACGAGGCCCGTAGCGCCCTCGACGCCCTCACCACTCGGGAACGGGAGATCGCGACGTTCCTGCCGCACGGGCTGTCGAACCGAGAGATCGGGCGGCGGCTCTACCTGTCCGAGTCGACGGTCAAGGCCCACCTGGGGCGGGCCATGGCCAAGCTCGACCTCACGGCTCGGGGAACAGCTGGCCGTCCTCGTCGACAGGGCGGGCGCGACCGCGCCGGGCACCGGCTCCTGACGGGCCGTCAGCGCAGCCGGCGCAGGAACTCCCGGGTGCGCTGCTCGTGCGGGTCCCCGAGCACCTGCTCCGGCGTACCGCGCTCGTGCACGCGCCCGGCGTGCAGGAAGACGACCTCGTCGGCGACCTCGCGGGCGAAGCCCATCTCGTGCGTGGCGACGAGCATCGTCGTGGGCCGCCCGGCGACACCTTCGGTGCGCAGGGACAGCAGGAGGTCGAGCACCTCCCCCACCAGCTCGGGGTCGAGAGCGGACGTCACCTCGTCGAGCAGGAGCAGCTCGGGCCCGTTCACCAGCGCGCGGGCGATGGCGGCGCGCTGCTGCTGCCCGCCCGAGAGCTGGTCGGGAAAGGCGCGGGCCTTGTCCGCGAGGCCGACGCGCTCGAGCATCGCCAGCGCGGCCGCCTCGGCCTCGGCCCGCGGCACCTTGTGCACGACGCGCGGCGCCAGGGTCACGTTGTCGAGCACGCGCAGGTGCGGGAAGAGGTTGTACTGCTGGAACACCATGGCGAGGCGGGCGCGCACGGCGTCGGCGTCCACCCACGGGTCGGCGACGTCCTCGCCGTCGAGCAGCACCTGGCCGTCGTCGACCTCCTCGAGCAGGTCGACGACGCGCAGGAGCGTGGACTTGCCGGAGCCGGACGACCCGACCACGACGACGCACGACCCCTCGGCCACGTCGAGGTCGACGCCGTCGAGCACGACCTTGCGGTCGGCGCCGGTACCGAAGGACTTGCGCACGTCGCGCAGCGCCAGCAGCGGCGCGCGCAGGGGTGCGGTCATCGGATCGCCCCCGCGCCCGCGACGCCGCGCAGCTCGCCGCGCCAGCCCTGCCTCGCCGACCAGGCGTCGACCAGCCGGGTGAGCGGGATCGAGATCGCGATGAACAGCAGGCCCGCGACGACGTACGGCGTGAAGTTGTAGTCCCCGGTGGTGGCGATCTGGGCCGCGCGGATCGCGTCGACGGCGCCGAGGATGGAGATGAGGCCGGAGTCCTTCTGCAGCGACACGAGCATGCTGGCCACGGGCGCGGCGACGTTGCGGACCGCCTGCGGCAGCACGACGCGCCGTGCCGCCTGCGCGCGGGTCAGCCCGAGCGACCGCGCGGCGGCCACCTGGGACGGGTGCACCGCCTCGATGCCCGCCCGGAAGATCTCCGCGAGGTACGCGGTGTAGCAGACCACGATCGACAGGCCGCCGAGGAAGGCCGCGCTCACCGGCAGCCACGGCAGCCGAAGGGCGGGCAGGCCGAAGCCGACCAGCAGCAGCACGAGCAGCAGAGGCACGCCGCGGAACACGTCCACGTACCCGACGGCGAGGATCCGCAGCGGGAACAGCGCCGGCACCCGCGACGTCCGCACGACCGCCAGCAGGAGCCCCACGACCAGCGCGACGACGCTCGCCACCACCCACACCCGCAGATTGAGCCACAGCCCCGCCGCGACCTCGGGCAGCACCTCCCACGCCCGCTCCGGGGAGAAGAACGCCTCGCGCGCCCGCTCCCAGCCGGGCGCCGTCGTCACGACGTACGCGACGGCGGCCACCACCAGCACGGTCGCGACACCCGCCACCAGCAGCGCGCGGCGGTGCTGCGCCCGGCGGTACGCCGCGCGGGCGCGCGCCCGCTCCGACGGCTGCCATCCGCCGGTCGGCGTCGTCGCGGGTCCGGACGTCGGGGTGCTCACGTGCGCGTCAGGACAGCTCGGTGATGTCGTCCGACTTGAGCCACGTGGTGCGCAGCTCGTCGAGCGTGCCGTTCTCCTCGAGCGTGTCGACGGCGGCCGAGACGCACGCGGTGAGCGACGACCCCTTGTCGAGCACCAGACCCAGCTGCTCGGGCTCGCCCACGGGCGGCAGGGTGCCGATCACGTGCGTGTCGGGGAAGTAGACGGTCGAGGCGGCGACGCCCTGGTCGACGTCCATCACCATGGCGTCGATGGTGCCCGAGCTCAGCGCCGTCATGCCGTCGCCCGCGGCGTTGAAGGGGGTGACCTCGACGTCGTCGCCCCACGCGGCGTCGGCGACGGCGAGCGACGTCTGCGAGGCGGTGACGCCGATCGTCGCGCCCTTGAGGTCGGCCAGGCTCGCGGCGTCGGAGAAGTCGCCCTCGTCGGCGACGATGACGCCCTGGCGGCTGGTCAGGTAGGGGCTGGAGAAGTCGACGGCGTTCTTCCGCTCGTCCGTGATCGTCGTCTGGTAGGCGGCGACGTCGAAGGTCTTCACGGCCGGGCTGATGATCTGCTCGAAGGTGACCGACGTCCACTCGACGTCATCCTTCGCGAACCCGAGCTCGTCCGCGACGGCGTACACGAGCGCCGACTCGAAGCCCTCCCCGCTGCTCGGCTCGCCCACGTACCAGGGCTCGAAGGGGTCGCTGGCGCCCACGGTCAACGTGCCGTCGGTGAGGGTCTGCATCCCCTCGGGCGTGCAGTCGGTCGCGCTGCCGGACGCTACGGGCGCGCCGTCGCCGTCGTCCGACGTCGAGCAGCCGGCGAACGCGAGCGTGGCGGCCGACGCGAGAGCGACCGCGAGGACAGGACGGGAGGTGCGCACGGTGGAGCCTTTCCGACGAGGGGGACGCGGCGGGTCACGCCGCCGACGAGCCTATGCCGACCGCGGGTCCCTGCGGCATGGCGGTGGTCACAGAGGAACCTCGGCGCGGTTGTCGATCTTCCCGCCCCTGGCGCGTCATCACCGTGTACGACCCGCCACGAGGAAGGACGATGGGACCATGACCACGTACGTCGTACTGCTGCCCGGCGTCGAGGACGTCTGGGAACGCGCGAGCGCCGAGGAGCGCGCCGCCGTCTACGCGAAGCACGAGGAGTTCGCCCGACTGCTCGCCGAGCGCGGGCACCGCATCACCGGCGGTGCCGAGCTGACGCACTCCCGCTCCACCAAGCAGGTCTCCCGCGACGCCGCGGGCCGGGTCGTCGTCACCGACGGTCCGTTCGCCGAGACGGCGGAGCAGCTCTCCGGGTTCTACCTGGTCGAGTCGGACGACCTCGACGACCTGCTCCAGGTCAGTGCGACCCTCGTCGGCTCGACCGGCGGCGGCGACGCCGACGGCGTCGTCGAGGTCCGCGCCGCGGTCGACCACGAGGAGGGGGACGCATGAAGGTCGTCGTCCTGCTCACGCAGCCGGACCACGACGAGATCTGGGGCGCCGCCGACGACGCGCACCGCGAGCGCTTCTACGCCCGGCTGGAGGCGTTCGACTCCGCCGTCGCGGAGCGGGGCGCGGTCCTCGCGGGCGAGGGCCTCGGCCACCCCGGCACCGCCCGCACGCTCGGGCCGGGGGCGAACGGCGACCGCGCCGTCACCGACGGCCCGTACGCCGAGGCGGCCGAGCAGCTCGGAGGCTTCTACGTCGTCGACGTGCCCGACCTGGGCACGGCCGTCGAGCTCGCGCGGCTGCTCCCGGACGAGCTCACGGTCGAGCTGCGGCCGGCCGTGGCCGGGTAGGGCACCCCGTGGGGAGACGCTCGTGACGGTCCTCGAGGACCTCGTGCGCGACGAGTGGGGCCGGCTCCTGGCCCTGCTCGTCGCGCGGTTCCGCCGCCTCGACCTGGCCGAGGACGGGCTCGCGGACGCGTTCGAGGCGGCGGCGCGCACCTGGCCGCGCGAGGGCGTGCCGGCGAACGGCCCGGCCTGGCTCCTCACCGCCGCCCGGCGCCGCGTCCTCGACCGGCTCCGGTCGGAACAGGTGCTGGCGCGGTCGATGCCGCTGCTGGAGGTCGAGGCGGACCTGGCCGCCCGGGCACAGCGGGTCATGGCGGACGTCGGCGAGCCCCTCACCGACGAGCGGCTCCGGCTGGTGCTGCTGTGCGCCCACCCGCGGCTGTCGCGCGAGGCGGCCGCGGCGCTCTCGCTGCGCCTGGTGCTCGGCGTGCCCACGGCCGACGTCGCCCGCCTGTTCCTCCAGTCCACGCCGACGATGGCGGCGCGCCTCACCCGGGCCCGCAAGAAGCTCGCGGGCGAGCGGTTCGCGCTGCCGCCCGCCGACGAGGTCGCCGACCGCCTCGGTGTCGCGGCCGACGTCGCCTACCTGGCCTTCACCGCGGGCTACGCGCCCGCCAGCGGGGACGACGTCGTGCGAGCCGAGCTCGCCGGCGAAGCGGTGCGGCTCGTCCGCGTGCTGCGCGACGTCCGGCCCACGCTGGGGGCCGGCGGGGAGGCCGGCGGCGGCGTGGCGGCGCGCGACCTCGACGCGCTCCTCGCGCTGGTGCTGCTCCAGCACTCGCGCCGCGACGCCCGCGTGGACGACGGCGCCCTGGTGCTGCTTCCGGACCAGGACCGCTCCCGGTGGCACCAGCACGAGATCGCCGAGGCCCTCGAGCTGCTCACCCCGCTCGCCACCGCTGCCCCGACGCCGTACCTGCTGCAGGCCCTCGTGGCGGCCGAGCACGCGATCGCCCGCACCCCGGACGCGACCGCCTGGGACCGCATCCTCGCCCGCTACGACGAGCTCCTGACGCTGGCCGACACCCCGGTGGTGCGCCTCAACCGCGCGGTCGCCGTCGCCGAGGTCTCCGGTCCGCGCGCCGGCCTCGACGCCCTCGCCGAGGTCGCGCTGCCCGGGCACCGGCTGCCCGCGCTGCGGGCGGAGCTGCTGCGGCGCGCGGGCGACCCCGACGGTGCCCTGCGGGCCTACGACGCGGCGCTCGCCCTGTGCGGGCCGGGGGCCGAGCACGACCATCTGCGCCGGCGTCGGGCCGAGCTCGCCTGACCGCCCGGGCGGCGGTCGGTCAGGGGTGCACGTGCGCCTGGTGCCCCGTCTGCGCCGAGATGTCCTGCTCCGCCTGCTCGAGCAGCGCGTCCGCCAGGCGTCGCAGGGCCCGTGCCGCCGCGACCTCGTCCCCGATGACCGGGACCTGCAGGTCGCCCGGGTCCTTGCGCGCGTGCCCGACGCCGCGCAACGAGCCCACGTCCGGACCGGGCGTCAGCATCGCCTCCGCCGTCGTGCTCCCGGACGACTCCACGAGCGAGACCCGCACGTCCCACGTCAGGGCCCGGGCGGGTGACGGTCGCGGCGACCGTGCGTGCTCCGTCCCGCCGTCGTCGTGCTGCACGAGCGTGTCCGCGCCGGGGAACACCAGCGTCTCCTCCCCCGTGTCGGACCAGCGCACCTGGTAGGGCGGCGACCCGTCGTCGTGCGGGCAGGCGATCACGACGCCGTCGCGCACCGCCCCGCCGACCACACCGGACGCCACCACGATCCGGTCGCCCACCGTCGCTCTCATCGCCGCCTCCTCGCGTCGTCGGGTGCCCGCCGTCCCCGTGCCGGCTCCTTCCATCATGCGCCCGGCACGGGCCCCTGGCACGGCGCGGTCAGTGCGAGCGCAGCGCCTTGACGAGCTCCGCCTTACGCATCGACGAGCGTCCCTCGATGCCGATCTCCGACGCCCGCTTCCGCAGGTCGGCGACAGTCCAGTCGTCGTAGGAGCCGGACTTCCCGCCCTTGGCGCCGACCTTCTTCCGGCCTCGCGCCGCGGCGGCGTTCGCGATCCGCGCGGACTTCTCCTTGCTGTTGCCCTCGTCGCGGAGCTCCTCGTAGAGCTCCTTGTCCTTGACGCTCGGCCCTGCGTCTCGTCGCGGCATGGTGGCTCCTCCCGATCCGGGCGTGCCCGCGCGGTGGCTTCACGCGGGGCCCACGCTCGAGACCTATCACTCACGGGTGGTGCCGGCACCCGGACATGACGAAGGCCCCGACCGGATCCCGGTCGGGGCCTTCGTGGATGTCGACGACATCCCGTGGTAGCGGGGGCAGGATTTGAACCTGCGACCTCTGGGTTATGAGCCCAGCGAGCTACCGAGCTGCTCCACCCCGCGTCGACTCCCTGAACATTACGGCGTCGTCGGACACGAATCAAATCGCATCGGGCGAATGGGACGGAGGTCACACTCGCGGTGGCCTCCGACCAGCGACGACGCCCCCGACCACGACCACCGGACGGCGGCGCAGACGACGGCGGGGCCGCCGGTCCGGACGGACCGACGACCCCGCGCCTCGCACCACCGGCCGGTCAGCCGGCGGACCCGATCTCCTTCTCCGCAGCGAGCGCGTCCTCGATCGCCTGCTGCAGGCGGTCCTGCGCCTCGCCGTACGCGGTGAAGTCGCCGGCCTTCAGCGCCTCGTCGCTGTCGGTCATCGCGTCGTTCGCCTCCTGGAGGGCGGCGTTCAGCCGCGACTGCGCGTCACCCGACGGCGTGCTGCCGCCGCTCGGCTCCGTCGACGGCTCCGTGCTGGGCTCGGTGCTCGGCTCCGTGCTGGGCTCCGTGGACGGCTCGGTCGCCCCGTCCTCGCCCTCGACCGGCGCGGTGGGCACCTCGGTCTCGGTCCCGCCGTCGGCGTCGCCGGCCGTCGCACCCGAGTCGCCGCCGAAGACCTGGTCCAGGGCCTCGTCGAGCGTCTCCGCGTACCCGGTCTGGTCGCCGAACGCGACGAGCACGCGGCGCAGCAGCGGGTACGCCGTGCCACCGGCGGACTGGATGTACACCGGCTGCACGTAGAGCAGGCCACCACCCACGGGCAGGGTCAGCTGGTTGCCGCGCACGACGTTCGACGAGCCGCGCTCCAGGATGTTCAGCTGCTCGGAGATCGTCGGGTTCGAGTCGAAGTTGTTCTGCACCTGGCCCGGGCCCGGCACCGTCGAGTCGCGGGGCAGCTCCAGCATCCGGAGCTTCCCGTAGCCCTCCGCCACCTCGCCCGCGGTGGACCCGGCGTCGCCGTCGGCGGCCAGGTATCCCGTGAGGATCTCGCGGTCGGTGTTACCGCCCGGGATGAAGGTGCTGGTCAACGAGAACGCCGAGGATTCCTGTCCCGGCATCTGCAGCGACAGGTAGTACGGGGGCTGCTTCGCCGCGTTCGAGCCGGTCGCGCCACCGGTGGACACCGGGTCCGCCGGGTTCGCCCAGAAGTCCTGGCCGGAGAAGAACTGCCCCGCGTCCTCGACGTGGTACTGCGTCAGCAGCGTGCGCTGGACCTTGAACATGTCCTCGGGGTAGCGGATGTGGCTCATGAGGTCGCCGGAGATCTCCGACATCGGCTTCACCGACGTCGGGAAGACGTCGGACCACGCCTTGAGGACGGGGTCGTCGGTGTCCCAGGCGTACAGGTCCACCGAGCCGTCGTACGCGTCGACGGTCGCCTTCACCGAGTTGCGGATGTAGTTGACCTCCGGCGGCATCTCCACCGGCACGCCCTGCGCGGCGAGCGTCAGGGAGTCCGCCGTCGCCTCCTGCATCGGGCGGCTGGTCGAGTACGGGTACGCGTCCGAGGTGGTGTACCCGTCGACGATCCACTTGACGCGTCCGTCGACCACCGCCGGGTACATGCCCTGGTCGAGGGTCAGCCACGGGGCGACCTTCTGCACGCGGGTCATCGGGTCACGGTCGTAGAGGATCTGCGACTCGTCGGTGACGCGGTCGGAGAACAGCATCTCCTGCGAGCCGAACTTCAGCGCGTACAGCAGCTTGCTGCCGAACGACCCGACGGACGGGCCGGCGGTCACCTCCTCCGTGGGGAACGTCGTGTTGACCTGCTGGCCACCCTGCTCGTCGTCGGCCTGGTAGTCGAGCTCCCACGGCTTCGTGTCCTCCGGCGCGCCCACGATGGAGTACTCCGTGGTGGAGGGGCTGAAGTAGATGCGCGGCTCGTACCCCTTGTCGGTGAGCGCGCCCTGCGTCGGGATGCCGCCCTCGTAGAACGCGGGCTGACCGTCGGGTCCGGGCTGGTTGCCGTACGCGGCGACGACGCCGTACCCGTGGGTGAAGACGGTGTGGTCGTTCACCCAGTTGCGCTGCCCGTCGCCGAGGCCCCCGAGGTTCAGCTCGCGCACCGCGATCACGGTGTCGCGGGACTCGCCGTCGATCTCGTACCGGTCCACCGACAGGTTGTCGGCGAAGTTGTAGTACTGCTTGTTCTGCTGCAGCTGACGGAACGACGGGCTGACGATCTGCGGGTCGAGCAGACGTACCGACGCGGTGGTGTCCGCGTCCTCGCGCAGCGCGCCCTGCTCCGCCTCCGTGGTGGCGTCGTACGGCTGGGTCTCGATGTCGTCCAGACCGTACGCCGCGTGCGTGGCGTCGATGTTGCGCTGGATGTAGTCGGCCTCGAGCTCCTGGGCGTTGGGGTTCACCTGGAACCGCTGCACCACGGCCGGGTAGATGCCGCCGATCGCGATCGCCGACACCACCATGAGGCCGACGCCGATGGCCGGCAGGCGCCACGTGCCGCGGACCGCCGCCACGACGAACAGGAGCGCCACGAGCACCGCGACGCCCGTGAGGATCTCCTTCGACGGGATGACGGCGTGCACGTCCGAGTAGGACGCGCCGTTGTAGGTGGCCGCGGTGCTGCCGCCGTTCGTCGCCGTCAGCAACGAGTACCGGTCGAGCCAGTAGTTCGCGCCGATCACGAGCATGAGCGCGGAGCCCAGCACGGCGAGGTGCACGCGGGACGCGCGCGTGGTGCGCGGGGTGCCCGCCGGCACCGGCCCGAGCCGGAGCCCGCCGTACAGGTAGTGCGTCACCAGCGCGGCGATGCCGGCGATGATCACGACCGCCATGAGGAAGCTCACCATGAACCGCAGCGCGGGCAGCGAGAAGACGTAGAACCCGAGGTCGATGCCGAACTGCGGGTCCTTCTCGCCGAACGACGAGGGGTTGATCGCCAGGAGCACGCTGCGCCACTGCGCGGACGCCGCGACACCGGCGAAGAATCCGACGACGACCGGCCCGGCGATGGTCACGACGCGCCGCAGGGGCTCGATGGCCTCGCGGTACTGGTCGAGGGTCGCCTGCTCGGGCGTCGACGGCGCGTAGACCGGGCGCACCCGGTACGCGACGGCGAACGACGAGAACACGGCGGCCGCCATCACGAGGAAGCCGATGACGAACAGGACGCCGCGGGTGATCCACTCCGTCCAGATCACGTTGCCGAAGCCGAGCGCGTCGAACCACATGATCTCGGTCCAGAACTGCGCGAGCAGGAGCAGCGCGACGACGACCGCGGCGATCACGACCAGCGTGATCGCCAGAGGGCTGCGGCGGCGCTTGGCGGGCGGGCCGCCTGGCCGTCGACGGGGTGGGGCAGCGAAGGACACGGTGCGGGCACCTCACTCGTGCTCGGGACGGACGGACGTTCTGGTGTGGAACGTCCCTGTCATCCCTCAGGTTCCCACGCTTCGCGCGCGGGTGGGCGACCGGCCCTTCACTCGCCGGTCACGAGCACGTCGGAAGGTCCGTGCCCTCCCCCGCACCGATCGCCTCGATCGCGGTCCGCGCGTCGTCGAGGGTGGCCACCCGGACCACCCGCAGCCCGTCGGGGACGTGCCCGACGACCTCGTCACAGTTGTCCGCCGGGGCGAGGAACCAGTCCGCGCCGGCGTCGACCGCGCCGAAGAGCTTCTGCTGGATGCCGCCGATCGGGCCGACGAGCCCGTCGACGCTCATCGTGCCCGTGCCCGCCACGTGCGCGCCGTCCAGCTCGTCCTCGGGCGTCATCTTCGTGATGATCGCCAGCGCGAACATCGTGCCGGCGCTCGGCCCTCCGATGTCGCCCGGCCGGATGGTCACGTCGACCGGGTAGTCGTACGCCGGGTCGAGGAGCACGCCGAGCGCGGCCCGCCCGTCCCCCTCCGACGTCGTCACCGTGAGGTCCGTCGGCTCGCCGTCGCGCTCGACGCCCAGCGTGACGTCGGCGCCCGGCGTCACGTCGTCGAGGGCGGCGAGCAGGTCCTGGTGGGTCGTGACCTGGTGCCCGTCGATGCTGCGCACGACGTCCCCCGCCTCGACGACGCCGTCGGCGCCGGAGTCGGGCACGGTGCCCGCGACGGTGAGGGTGGCGGGCACCTCGTACCCCAGCTCCGTCAGCGCGGCCACGGTCGCGGCCGACTCCGACCCCGCCATCTGCGCCTGGCCGACCTCCTGCTGCTGCTCCCGCGTGGTCTGCTCCGGGAAGATCGACTCGACCGGCTGCACCGAGCGCTCGCGCGAGCCCCAGCCCCACAGCACGTCGCCGAGCAGGACGTCCCCGCCGGGCCCGCCGTAGACGGACACGGTGGTGAGTCGCAGCTCGCCCGAGACGTCGTAGGTCTCGGCGCCCTCGATCTCGACGACGGGCTTCGCCGTCGCGCTCTTGCCTCCGCTCGACGTCTCGTCCGCACCGCTCTGCACGTCCGCGCCCTGCAGCCCGAGCGTGTCCTCCGTCGGCCCCGGGGCCCGGATCGCGTAGGGCGTGGGGAGCACCAGGAGGACGGCCGCGAGGAGCGCCGTCGTCAGCAGGGAGACGCCGAGCGTCACGCTGCGGCGCGACGCACGCGCGCCAGGGAGCGTGTCCTCGTCGGGCGACGACGGGTCGTCGGGCGCGAGGATGTCGCGGTCGAAGGTCACGGGCACATCATCGCCGACGTTCCTGGACGCTGCGCCCGGTCACGGGCACGGTCGGTGGCGCGGCCGGGACCCGTCCCCGGGTCAGGGTGTCCGGGAGATCTGCGCCCAGAGCGAACCGCCGGAACCCCACGACCCGACCGGACGTCGTCGGTGGTTACGGTGAACCAGTCGGAAGACGGCCGCCGTCGCCCGACGTCCCTCCACCGCACAGCCGAGGAGCCCCGCGCATGAGCAACCTTCCCGACGACCCCGAGGGTGCCGAGGAGCGCGAGCGCATGCTGCGCTCGATGCTGGAGGGCTTCTTCGGCGACCGCACCGACGAGGTCCTCGCCCAGATGCGCGCGCAGGGCATCGACCCGGCCGCGCTCGCGGGAATGCCCGGCGCCGGCACCCCGGACCCGGCGACCATGCAGCACGTCCTCGCCCAGGTGCAGCGGCTGCTGTCCGCGTCCGGGGACGGCCCGGTGAACACCGACGTCGCGCACGACATCGCCCGGCAGGTCGCCGTCGCCGAGGGCGACCCGTCGCTCACGGGCGGCCAGGCCAAGGCCGCGACCGACGCCCTCGGCGTGGCGGAGCTGTGGCTCGACGCCGTGACCGACCTGCCGCCCGCCGGCGGTCGCGCGCACGCGTGGAGCCGCTCGGAGTGGGTCGAGGCCACACTGCCCGCCTGGAACCGGCTGGTGGCACCCGTCGCGACGTCCGTCGCCGACGCCCTCGCCACCGTGCTGCGCGACCAGCTCCCCGGGGAGCTCGGAGACGACGCGCTGGACATGCCGGGTCTCGCGGGCCTGCCCGCCGGCGCCCTGGGCGGCGGCGCGTTCGACCCCGCCCAGATGATGCGCCGGCTCGGGTCGGCCGTGTTCGGCATGCAGGTGGGGCAGGCCGCGGGGACCCTGTCGCGGGAGGTGTTCGGCGCGACCGACGTCGGCGTCCCGCTCCTGTCCGAGCCCGCCACCGTGCTGCTGCCGACCAACGTCACGGCGTTCGCCGACGGGCTCGACGCGCCGCTGGAGGAGGTGCGCCACTTCCTCGCGCTGCGCGAGGCCGCGCACGCCCGGCTGTTCACGCACGTCCCCTGGCTCGCGGCGCACCTGCACGGCCTCGTCGAGCAGTACGCGCGCGGCATCACCATCGACCTGGACGTGCTCGAGCAGCAGGTGCGCGACATCGACCCCAGCGACCCCGAGGCGCTGCGCGGCGCGCTGACCGGCGGCGTGTTCGGGCTGCAGCACACCCCCGAGCAGGAGGCCACGCTGCTGCGCCTCGAGACCGCGCTCGCGCTCGTCGAGGGCTGGGTCACGGAGGTCGCCGCCACCGCGGCCCTCCCCCACCTGCCGCACACCTACCCGCTGCGCGAGATGATCCGCCGCCGCCGCGCGGCCGGCGGCCCCGCGGAGCACACCTTCGCCACGCTGGTCGGGCTCGAGCTGCGCCCGCGGCGCTCACGCGACGCCACCGCGCTCTTCGCGCACGTCCTCGCCGAGGGCGGCCCGCAGGCCCGCGACGCCGTCTGGGAGCACCCGGACCTGCTGCCCGGCACCGCGGACCTCGACGACCCCGCCGGCTACTTCACGCGCCGTCAGGAGCAGGCGGAGGAGCAGTCCGACGTCGACGCGGCGCTGGCGCAGATCCTGGACGCCGCGGACCGCTCGGCGAAGGACGGCGACGCCGAGGACGGGGACTCCCCGAGCTCCTGACCTGTCGCCGGTCGGCCTGTCGGGACCGTCGCGCGGGGCTCGTTCCGACAGGCTCGACGGCCGGCAGGCTCAGCCGGCGGTGTCGCCGCCGGAGGGCCCGGGCTGCGCGCCGCCGTCGTCCTGGACGAAGGAGACGCCCTCGAGGAACCCCCGCGCGCGGTCGGTGCGCGGGTAGCCCTCGAGCAGCTGCCAGAAAGCGGCGCCGTGCCCCGCGTGCAGCAGGTGCGCCAGCTCGTGCAGCAGCACGTAGTCGAGCACCCACTCGGGCATCCCCTGCACGCGCGTGGAGATCCGGATCGAGCCGTCGACCAGCGTGCACGACCCCCAGCGTCGGCCCTGGTGGGGCGACCAGGACACGCTGGTCGGGTGGGCACGACCGTCCAGGTACCGCTCGGAGAGCTCCCTGGCCCGCTGGACGAGCTCGGCGTCGGACGGGCGCCGACGACGCTCCTTGTCCTCGAGCCGCGCGAGCATCTTCGCCACCCATTCACGCTCCTGGGCACGAGAGAAGCGCGCGGGAATGGCCACGACGGTGCGCTCGCCGTCGCGGTACGCGCTGACCGTGGCGGTCCGCCGGCGACTGCGCCGGACCTCCACCGACGTCATCATCGTGTCGTGGGCCACGGCACGACGGTACCGGGGAATCGTGAACTTTGTGTGTCACAACACACGAACCGGGCGGCCACGAGGCCCGGGCGTCGGGCTTGTGGACGACGCCCGGCCGGCCTCCGACGTGCGTGCCAGGGTGACCGCATGGCAGACGCCGACAGCCCGACCACCTCGGCGGGGCCCCTCCTCACGCTGCGCCCGGCGACCCCGGTCCTCGACCACGGAGCCGGCGAGGTCCAGCTCGGGACGGACCCTCGCTGGAGCCTCGTCCTGTCCGGGCTGGACGACCACGAGGCGCGGTGGCTGCGCGACGCCGGCGCGCGGCGGCACCGCTCCCTGGCCCGCGGCGCGCGGCACTGGGGCGTGAGCCCCGAGCGCCAGGAGCAGATCGTGCGCGCGCTGGCCGACGGAGGGTTCCTCGTCCGCGCCGCCCCGGACCGGCCGCTCGAGGCCGCGGACGCGGCGCCGGGCTGGACCCCGGACGCCACCGTGCTGGGCGCGCTGCGCCCCGACGGTGCGGGCACGGCCACGCTCGCCGTCCGCGGCGCCCGCGTCGTCGGGGTGCGCGGCCTCGGCCGGACCGGCACCGCCCTGGCCGGCCTCCTCGCGGGCGCCGGCGTCGGCACCCTCGTGCTCGACGACCGCGTACCCGTCCAGGTGGGCGACCTGGGGCTCGGGGGCCACGCACCCGGCGACGTCGGTCGCCCGCGGGAGCAGTCCGCCGCCGCTCGGCTCGCGTCCGCGCACCCGCGCCTGCGCGTCGGCAGCGCGCTGCCGGTCACGGCGGCCGGCGAGCCCCGCCTGCCGGACGCCGTCGTGGTGGTGGAGGGTCACGCCGCGCGCCCAGAGCGCTACGAGCGGCTGCTCGGCGCCGGGGTCCCCCACCTCCCGGTCGTGGTGCGGGAGGCCGACGTGGTGGTCGGCCCGCTCGTGCTGCCGGGCCGCTCGCCGTGCGTGGGGTGCTGCGACCGTCACGCCGCCGACGCGGACCGGCGCTGGCCCTTCGTCGCCGCGGACCTCGCGCTCCGCCCGGACGACGACGTCGCCCACGAGACCATGCTGGCGGCGACGGCCGCGGCGCTCGCGGCCGGGCAGGTGCTCGCGCTGCTCGACGGCGCGATGCCCGCGACCGTGGGGCGCAGCCTCGAGGTCGCGCTGCCCGAGGCGGTACCGCGGGCGCGGGACGTCGCGCCGCACCCGGACTGCGGGTGCACCCGCCTGCCGGAATGAGGACAGGCCCCGGGCGAGACCGCGGAGAGCCGGCCGCACGTGGTGCGGGCGCGCTCCCCGAGGTCTCGCCGGAGGCCTGTGATGGTTCCTGCCTGGTCAGCACGCCGGGGGTCCCGGGCGCACTGCGCGGTCATGCTGCGACGGTCTCCGACTTCCGGGGCCGGCCGCGACCGCGCTTGCGGGCCACGACCTTGCCGTCGACGAAGACCTCACCACCCCAGACGCCCCAGGGCTCCTGCCGCTCGAGGGCACCGGCGAGGCAGCCGGCCTGCAGCGGGCAGCCACGGCACAGCGCCTTGGCCTCCTCGACCTGGGTGGTGTGCTCGGCGAACCAGAGCTCCGGGTCGTTGGTACGGCACGGCAGCAGCGCCGCGAACTGGCGGTCGAGCTCGGCCACCTCGGCCGGGCTCTGGGTGAGGGGTTGATGCGGGGTCCAGGGGCCGTTTCCGCCCTGGGGGATCGTGTCGAGCAGCCGCTCGTCCAACAGCTGTGCGAGACGCACGAGTTCCTCCGTCAGGTCCTGAGTGTTGATGTGAACGTCGGTGTTCAGGACCTGCGGGTGGACCTCTGGAGTCAGAGGTCCGGCTCGAACGACCTGGTGAGGTCTTCTTCCCTGAGCGGAAAGACGAAGGCCGCGGGTCCCGGGGGGACTCCGCGGCCTGGATCCGGTTCTAGACCGGATGTCTCCAGGAGGCGGAGTCGGGTGCGATGTGGAGATCGGCGTTGCCTGCTCCGTGCTGACGCGCGCGGAACGGACGAACGGCGTCAAGCTCGCCACGGGCAGACGTGTACCCGGGCGCGCCGGCAGACGCGGTCGCCATCACGATCTGAGTCATCGTGTCCATCTTGTGCACCCACCTCCTCACTGCTCTCGGACCTCCGCCTCTCGGCAGACGCCACTCCGTCTGGGACTCTCCGAGCATAGACGGCCCCGCCCAGGCCGCCACATCTTTTTCGAGATTTTCTTCGACGAGTTTTTTCGGGCACCCGTTCAGGCCCCCGAGGAGGTCGCCGCCTCC
This sequence comes from Isoptericola sp. NPDC056134, assembly GCF_042264825.1. Lineage (NCBI taxonomy): Bacteria > Bacillati > Actinomycetota > Actinomycetes > Micrococcales > Promicromonosporaceae > Isoptericola > Isoptericola sp. NPDC056134. Next base: position 14,380 of record NZ_JBHJVM010000012.1, on the reverse strand, counting down.
AGCGGGCCGATGACCTTCAGGTCACCCAGGCAGCCCTCCACGGCGGCCGCGACGCCCGCGTCGTCGAGGCCGTCCGGGACCGCCCGGACCTGCAGCCCGCCGTCCCCGCGGCTCGCGTCGAAGCCCTCGTCGACGAGGCAGTCCACCTGGACCTGCTGCAGGTCCTGCACCTCGGCCCTGGTGATCAGCCCGTCCTCGAGGATCTCGGTCCCCCGGTCGGTCGTGACCCGTTCGAGGGCCTCGGTGAAGCCCTCGGGCATCACGTGCGCGGCGTGACCCTCCGAGGTCCCCTGAGATCCGCCGTGGTCGGCGTGGTCGCCGCCGCCACGCGGGCCGTTACCGTCACCCGGCTCGCCGCCGCCGGCGGAGCAGGCCGCCAGCAGGACGGCCAGGACGACGCCGGCGCCCGCCGTCAGCGCCGTGCGGGTACGACGGCCGTCGGGACGGGGGCACCGGGAACGGTGGGGCGGGAACCGTGCCGGGAACATGGAGGACACCTCTCGTCGGGGACGGACCCCGACAATCTGGCAGCCCTGCGACCTGCCTACAAGACCTTTCGGCAGGTCCGCTCACAAATACGGGTTATGCCGTACGTGCTCAGCCGGCCTGCTCCGCCACGATCGCGAGGATCGTCGGCCCGTACCGGTCGATCTTCGCCGGGCCCACGCCGTTCACACGCGCGAGCTGCGCCACCGACGTCGGCTTGAGCTCCGCGATGGCGGCCAGCGTGGCGTCGCCCAGCACCGTGAACGCCGGCTTGTCCGTCTCGCGGGCCACCGACAGCCGCCACTCGCGCAGCGCGTCGAACAGGGCGACGTCGTGCTCCCCCGTGAGCAGCTGGCGCGCCTGGCCGCGCACCGCCCGCCCGCGGCCACGCCGGTCCGACGGGTCGTCCGGCCACAGCCCGTCGAGGAAGCGGGTGCGCTTGCGCGTGGCCCGGCCGCCCGGGTTGCGGGACCGCGCGAACGACAGCTCCAGGTGCTCGCGGGCGCGGGTGATCCCCACGTACAGGAGGCGGCGCTCCTCGGCGACCGCCTCGTCCGTCTCCGCGAGCGAGATCGGCATGAGCCCCTCGCTCACCCCCGCGAGGAACACGGCGTCCCACTCGAGCCCCTTCGCCGCGTGCAGCGACGCCAGCGTGACGCCCTCGACGGTGGGTGCGTGCTGCGCCGAGGCCCGCTCCTCCAGCTCGCCGACGAGGGTGGCCATCGTGGCCGGCGCGTCCTGCGGGGCGGCGGCCGCGACGTCGTCGGCCAGCCCGACGAGCGCCTGCATCGCCTCCCACCGCTCGCGCGCGGCGCCCCGCGCGGCGGGCGGCTGCTCCGTCCAGCCGGCGGTGGTGAGCACGTCGCGCACCTGCTCGGGCATCGGCTGGTCCGGGTCGGCGGACCGGGCCGCGCCGCGCAGCAGGACGATCGCGTCGCGCACCTCCTTGCGCTGGAAGAACCGCTCGCCCCCGCGGACGAGATAGCTGATCCCGGCGTCCGCGAGCGCCGACTCGAACGCCGCCGACTGCGCGTTGGTGCGGTAGAGCACCGCGATCTCGCTGGGCCGCACGCCCGACGCGATCAGCCGGCCCGCGCGGGCCGCGATCCCCGTGGCCTCCGCGTCGTCGTCGTCGTAGGCCGTGAAGCTCGCGGGCGGACCCGCCGGGCGCTGCGCCACCAGCTCCAGCGCCCCGGGGACCCGGCCGCGGCGCAGCACCTGGTTCGCGAGGTGCACGACCTGCGGCGTGGAGCGGTAGTCGCGCACCAGCCGGACCACCTGGGCCTCGGAGTAGGTCCGCGTGAAGTCGAGCAGGTAGTGCGGCGTCGCGCCCGTGAAGGAGTAGATGGTCTGCGAGGGGTCGCCCACCACGCAGAGCTCCTTGCGGTCCCCGAGCCACTGGTCGAGCAGGAACTGCTGCAGCGGCGAGACGTCCTGGTACTCGTCGACGACGAAGTGGCGGTACTGCGAGCGCACCTCGTCGGCCACCTGCCGGTGGGAGTTCAGCATGTCGGCGAGCATGAGCAGGACGTCCTCGAAGTCGATGACGCCGCGCTCGGTCTTGACGTCCTCGTACGCCGTGATGAGGCGGGCGACCGTCTGGTGGTCGTAGCCCGACGGCGCCGGGCGGTCGTCGACCTGGGCCGCCTTCACGTAGTCCTCCGCCGTGACGAGCGACACCTTGGCCCACTCCACCTCGGAGGACAGGTCGCGCACGGCGACCCGGTCGACGCTGACGCCGACGCGGCGGGCGGCCTCGGCGACCGCGGGCGCCTTGTGCTCGAGGATCCGCGGCGGCGCGCCGCCCACGACGCGTGGCCAGAAGTAGCCGAGCTGACGCAGCGCCGCCGCGTGGAAGGTGCGCGCCTGCACGCCCACCACCCCCAGGTCGCGGAGCCGGGTGCGCATCTCCCCCGCCGCCCGGGCGGTGAACGTCACCGCGAGCACCGACGTCGGCTTGTAGGTGCCATTCCGCACGCCGTAGGCGATGCGGTGCGTGATCGCGCGCGTCTTGCCCGTGCCCGCGCCCGCGAGCACGCACACCGGCCCCGTCAGGGCCAGCGCCACGTCGCGCTGCTCGGGGTCGAGGGCGTCGAGGATCGCGTCGGGATGAAGCGGGGCGCTCGGGGAGTTGGTGGTGGTCGGCATCGTCTGCGATTCTCGCAGCCGTCGCCGACACCCCGCTCCCGTCGTCCCCAGCCGCCGTCACAGGAGGATCCCGATGACCGTCGTCACGCCGCAGCTCCCCGCCCCGGGCACCGTCACCATGTACTCGACCGCGTGGTGCGGGTACTGCCGGCGGCTGCGCACCCAGCTCGACTCCGAGGGCATCGGGTACACGGTGGTCGACATCGAGGAGCAGCCGGGGACGGCGGAGTTCGTGGAGCAGGTCAACGACGGCAACCGCACCGTCCCGACCGTCGTCTTCCCCGACGGCACCGCAGCGACCAACCCGTCGCTGCTCGACGTGAAGGCGCGCCTGACCGCCTGACCCGCCGTCGGAGGCCGCGTCAGCCGGGCAGCTCCTTCCCGTACCACTCCTCCACGAGGGCGCGGGCGATCGACGGCCGGCCCGGCAGGCCCACCTCGCCCGCAGCCACGCCCGCGGCCAGCTCCTCGCGGGTGAACCAGCGCGCCGCGGTCACCTCCGCGCCGTCCACCTCGACGTCGGTCGCCACGGCCCGCGCCCGGAACCCGAGCATGAGCGACGCGGGGAACGGCCACGGCTGGCTGCCGCGGTAGACGACGTCGCCGGGCGCGTCGCCGATCACGACCGACGTCTCCTCGGCGACCTCCCGGCGCACCGCCTGCTCCAGACCCTCCCCCGGCTCCACGTAGCCGGCGAGCGTCGAGTAGCGGCCCTCCGGCCAGTGCGCGGCGTGCCCCAGCAGCAGCCGGTCGGCGTCGTCGACGACCGCCATGATCACCGCCGGGTCGGTGCGCGGGTAGACCTCGACGTCCTGCGCCACGCAGCGGCGCACCCAACCGGCCTGCTCGACGACGGTCGGCTCGCCGCACCGCGGGCAGCGCTCGTGCGACGCGTGCCACGCGGCCAGGGCCACCGCCTCCGCGGCGAGCGCGTCACCACGCCGCCCGCCCACCTCGCGCAGCCCGGCCCACGCGTGCTCGCGCGCCAGCCGCGAGGCGGGCGCGGCCGGGGAGACGCCCTCGATCCCCACGGCGTCGGCGTCCGCCTCGTCGGGCAGCACGAGGCCCAGCAGCCCCGCGCCGTCCTGCTCGCCGAGGAACAGCCAGCGGTGCCCGGGCACGTGCGCGTCGGGCCGGTCGGCTCGCTCGGGCTCGGCCGGGAGCCCGTCGACCGCCGCGACGTCGACGAGGAGCAGGTCGCCCGCGGCGTCGACGGCGACGCGGCCGCGCAGCACCAGCACGACCCGGGTGGCGGGGTCGCCCAGCAGCCGGGCCGGCAGCCCCGGCTCGGCGCGGCGCTCGGCCGCCCGGTCGTGGGTGGCGTGCGTGAAGGAGAGGTCGGGGATCGCAGAGGGGGCCGTCACGCCTCGACCGTACCCGCGGCGGCGGGGCCCCGGGCGCACGGCGTGAGGACGGTGGGACGACGGCGGACACGCGCGCCGCGGTGCTCCCGGGCGGACCCCGGCAGCGTCTACGGTGGGCGGGTGCCACGCAGTCCGCTCGCCCTCGCCGCCCTCGCGACGGCCGCCGTCCCGGGCCTGGACGCCCGCTCGGTCCGCCCCGAGGAGCTCCCGGGCGACTACGACGTCGCCGTCGTCACGGCCGACGACGGCGTCGACTGGCTCGTGCGCGCGCCCCGCACCACCATGGCCGGCGCCGCCCTCGAGGCCGAGACCGAGCTGCTCGAGGCGCTGCACCTGTACGTCGACGCCGGCGTGCTGCCCTTCACCGTGCCGCAGGTGGCCGGCTTCGCGCTGCTGCCCGAGGGCGGGCGCGCCGTCGTGCACCGGCACGTGACGGGCACCGCGCTCGACCTCGAGGCCCTGCGGCCCGGCCCCGGCCTCGCCGCCGACCTCGGCCGCACCCTCGCCGCGGTGCACGAGCTGCCCGCGTCCGTCGTCGAGTCGTGCGGGCTCCCGTCGTACACCGCGGCCGAGTACCGCGAGCGCCGCCTGGTCGAGCTCGACGAGGCCGCCGCGACCGGCAAGGTGCCGCCCACGCTGCTGCGCCGCTGGGAGGCCGCGCTCGAGGACGTGGCCCTCTGGCGCTTCCAGCCCGTCGTCGTGCACGGGGACCTCGCCACCGACCAGATGCTCGTCACCGGTGGGCGGGTCACCGCCATCAGCGGCTGGTCCGACGCCCGCGTGGCCGACCCGGCCGACGACCTCGCCTGGCTGCTCGTCGCCGCCCCGCCGGACGCGGTCGACTCGATCATGGAGGCCTACCAGCTGCGCCGCACCGAGCTGCACGACGCGCGCCTCGTCGACCGCGCGCTGCTCGTGGGCGAGCTGGCGCTGGCCCGCTGGCTGCTGCACGGCGTCCGCCGCGGCCTGGGCGACGTCGTCGCCGACGCCGAGGCCATGCTCGCCGACCTCGACGAGGCCACCCGCGAGGACGCCCCCGCCTGACCGGCCTCACCGGCCCGCGCGCGCCGGTGCGAGGTCGCGGAAACCGCGGGCTCACCACTTCGGGACGGGCCGAAACACGACCTCAACACCACGGCGACGTGGCCACAACCTGCGGCGACGAGACTCGGCGGCACACCAGCGCCTCCACTCCCGCCGAAGGGTCCGCCATGTCGTACGTGATGCCGCAGGACTTCGTCTCGCAGATGATCGCCACCGGCGAGAAGAAGCTGTTCATGTCCACCCGGGACACGCTCATCCGCTCGTTCATGGGCGGGGCCATCCTCGCCCTGGCCGCCGCGATGGCCGTGACCATCTCGACGAACACCGGGAACCCGCTGCTCGGGGCGGCCTTCTTCCCGATCGGCTTCATCATGCTCTACCTGATGGGCTTCGACCTGCTCACCGGCGTCTTCACGCTGGTGCCGTTCGCCGTCATCGCCCGCCGCCCGGGCGCCACCTGGGCCGGTATGTGGCGCAACTGGGGCCTCGTGTTCTGCGGCAACTTCGCCGGCGCGTTCACCGTGGCCGTGCTCATGGCGATCACCTTCACGTACGGGTTCTCCACGCCGCCCAACGAGATCGGGCAGGCCATCGGGCACATCGGCGAGGGGCGCACCGTCGGGTACGCCGACCACGGCGCGGCCGGGATGCTCACGCTGTTCGTGCGCGGCGTGCTGTGCAACTGGATGGTCTCCACCGGCGTCGTCGCGTTCCTCATGTCGAAGGACACGATCAGCAAGGCCGTCGTGATGTGGATGCCGGTGTTCCTGTTCTTCTACATGGGCTTCGAGCACTCCGTGGTGAACATGTTCCTGTTCCCCTCGGGCCTGCTGCTCGGCGGCGACTTCACCGTCATGGACTACCTGGTCTGGAACGAGATCCCGACCGTGCTCGGCAACCTCGTCGGCGGCCTGACGTTCGTCGGGCTGCCCCTGTACCTCACGCACTACCGCACCCGGCCCGAGCGCCGTCGTCCCGCGCCGGTCGAGACCGTCGCCGAGGAGCGCGTGGCCACGCCGGTCGGCTGAGCCGCCGCCCCCGCCGCCGTCAGACAGCAAACCCCCGAACGAAGGACACCCGTGGACCCGATCATGACCAAGGCCGCCGCGGCCGAGCAGGTCGTCACCGCCCGCCTCCGCTCCGGCCTCACCTGGCAGGAGATCGCCGACAAGGTCGGCGCCCCGGTCGTCTGGACGACGGCCGCCCTGCTCGGCAACCACCCGATGACGGCGGACCAGGCCTCCGCGGCGTGCACGCTGCTCGGCCTGGGCGAGGACGTCGCCGAGGCCCTGCGGCTGCAGCCCTACCGCGTGCGCGACGAGGCCGTGCTCACCGACCCGACGATCTACCGCTTCACCGAGGCGCTGGCCGTGTACGGGCCGGCGCTCAAGGAGCTCATCCACGAGGAGTTCGGCGACGGGATCATGTCGGCGATCAACTTCCAGGTCGACATCGCCCGGCGCGCCCACCCGGACGGCGACCGGGTGGTGGTGACCCTCGACGGGAAGTTCCTCGACTACCGCTGGTGAGCCCTACCGCTGGTGCGGCGCGCCCCGCACCAGCGCCTCCAGCTCGGCCTCGTCGAGCAGGCGTCGGGGGCGGACGGTCGTGCCGCTGGAGACGTAGACGAACGCGGCGGAGACCTTGTCGAGCGGCAGCCCGGTGTAGCGGGACCAGGCGAGCCGGTAGACCGCGAGCTGCACCTCGCGGGCGGAGCGTGCGCCCGCGTCGCGGGGCTCGTGCCCGGTCTTCCAGTCCACGACGACGACGGCCGGCGGCTCGCCCTCCGCGGGGGGCGGCGCGTCGTCGTCGGGGAAGACGGCGTCGATCCGGCTGCGCAGCATGACGCCGCCCACCGGGGTCTCGACGTCGACCTCGACAGCGAGCGGGGTGCGGGACGCCCACACGGACTCCGTGAAGCGCTGCCGCAGCGTCTCCAGATCGACGTCCGGTGCGATCTCGCCGTCCTCGGCGCCCGGCAGGTCGTCGACGTCGACCAGGGACGACGAGGTGAAGAACCGCTCCACCCACTCGTGGAAGTGCGTGCCGCGGCGGGCGTGCACCGTGGGCTCCTGCGGCACCGGCCGGCGCAGCTGGAGAGCGAAGCCGTCGCGGTCCCCGGCGAGCCGGACCAGGCCCGACGCCGACACGTGCGCCGGCATCTCGACCTGCCGCGCCCCCCGCTCCCCGCGCTCCACGAGCAGCGTGCGGGCCAGCAGCACCAGGTCGCGCCCCGCCGCGTCGCGCAGCACGCCGGTCGCGACGCCCTCGCCCTCGGCTCTCGCGAGGTCGGCGCGCGCCGCGTCGACCCGGGCCGCCGACGCCCGCAGGACGTCGCGCGGCGTCGGGCCTTCGGCGTCGACGGGCCCGGGCGGTGCTCCGGCCGCAGGGTCGGGCTCGGCGTCGTCCGCCGCTCCCGACCCGGCGGCCTGCTCCGGCGCGGGCCAGGGCGCGGCGTGCTCCACGGCGTCGCGAGGGTTGCCCGTCGCCGGGTCGGGCTGGTCGGCCCAGCCGCCCGCGTCGACCACCCCGGCCTCGACGAGCTCCGCGAGGAACGGCGAGACGCGCCGCGGCGTGCTGCCCGTGCCCCACCAGTGCGCGGTGAGGAACAGCTCGCGGCGGGCGCGCGTGAACGCGACGTAGGCGAGCCGCCGCTCCTCGGCGAGCCGGTGCGTGCCGCTGTCCGCGCGGAACTGGTCGCGCCGGGCGGCGAGGTCCTTGGTATCGGCCGCCTCAGCCCAGGTGAACTCGGGCAGGTCCGGGGCGTCGCCGCGCAGGTGGTACGGCAGCGCGGAGACGTCGGTGAGCCAGCCGCTGTCCAGGCGCCCCTGCGCCGACTCCGCCTGGCTCGGGAACACGCCGTCCACCAGCCCCGGCACCGCCACCACGTCCCACTCCAGCCCCTTCGCGGCGTGCGCGGTGATGACCTGCACGGCGTCGGGGTCGGGCTCGCGGACCGGCATGTCGAGCCCGCGCTCCTGGTCGCCGGCCACGCCGAGCCACGCGAGGAACGCGCCGAGCGTCGCGACGTCGGCCGACTGCGCGAAGCTCGCGGCGACGTCGCGGAACGCGTCGAGGTGCTCGCGCCCGCGCAGGCTCACCCCCGCGGTGGCTCCGCCGCCCCCGGGGCCGGTCACCGGGGTGAGCGTGTCCGCGAGCACCTGCGCCGTGGCGACCTCGACGTCGAGCCCGAGCGCGCGCTCGGCCGCCACCACCAGCTCGGGCAGCGAGAGGTAGGTGAGGCCCCGCAGCTCGCGCAGCAGCCGGGCGAGGGCGGCCAGCCGGCCGTGGCCCGCGGCGGACAGGACGCGGCCGTCGCGGGCGGGGCGGCCCGGCGCCGGCAGGTCGTCGAGCGCGTCGACGATCGAGCGGTGGTCCACGACGTCGCCCTCGACGACGACGGGGGCGTCGCCGTCCTCCCCCTCCGGCACCTCGTCCCGTGCCGCGGTGCGGTCGCCCGGCCGTGCGCCGTCGGCGCGGGCCAGGTCCGACGCCCACGAGCCGAGGGCGTGCAGGTCCGCGGCGCCGAGGTTGACCCGCGGCCCGGTGAGGAGCCGCAGCAGCGAGTCGCCGCGCGACGGGTCGTGCACGGCCTCGAGCAGCGCGACGACGTCCACCACCTCCGGCGTGGACAGCAGCCCGCCCAGGCCCACGACCTCGACCGGCAGCCCGCGGCGGCGCAGCGCGACCTCGACCGCCGCGAACTGCGACCGCGCCCGGCACAGCACGGCGGCCGTCACCCGGTCGGAGCCGTCCCGGCGGGTCGCGCGGCGCCAGCGCGCCGCGACGAACTCCGCGGCCGCCTCCGCCTCCTCCTCGCTCGTGGCGGCGACGTGCGCGCGCACGACGCCCGTCCCCGCGCCGGGCCGCAGGTCGAGCGGCGGGACGTCGACGCCCGTGCCGGTGTGCCGCGCGCGCTCGCGCAGCGGCGCCGCGGCGACGTTCGCGGCCGCGAGCACGGCCGCGTCGTTGCGCCACGACGTGCTCAGGTAGCGCACGGCGGCCGGCGCTCCCCCGCGCGTGCGGAACCGCTCGCCGAAGCGGGCCAGCCCCGACGCCGAGGCGCCCCGCCAGCCGTAGATCGACTGGTGCGGGTCGCCCACCGCGGTCACGGCGTGCCCGCCGCCGAACAGCCCGGCGAGCAGCTCGACCTGGGCGTACGACGTGTCCTGGTACTCGTCGAGCAGCACGACCGGGAAGCGGGAGCGCTCCGTGGCCCCGACCGCCGGCACCGACCGCGCGAGCTCGGCCGCGAACGCGATCTGGTCGCCGAAGTCCAGCGAGTCCGCGACACGCTTGCGACGCCGGTACTCCGCGACGAGGTCGAGCAGGCGGGTGCGTTCCGCCACCGAGTCGATCAGCCCCTGGATCTCCTTGGTCCGCTTCTTCTGCCGTGGGCCGAGCGGCAGCGCCTCCAGGCGGGCGACGACGTCGGCCAGCGCGTCGCGCGCCTCGTCCACGGGCAGCAGGTGCTCGCCGAGCTCGCCCGACAGCGCCAGGACGGCCCCGGTGACGGTGCTCACCGCCTTGTCGGTGCCGAGGTCGTCGGCCCACGACTCCACGACCTGCGCCGCGAGCTGCCACTGGTTCGCCTCGCCCAGCAGGCGCGAGCCCGGCTCGATGCCGAGCCGCAGCCCGTGGTCGGCCACCAGCGACGCCGCGTACGCGTTGTACGTCGCGACGGTGGGCCGCGCGAGCAGGTCGAGCCCCGACGTCGCGCGGCCCTGCGCGCGGGCGAGCTGCGCGAGACGGGACTGCACCCGCTGGGTGAGCTCCGCCGCCGCCTTGCGCGTGAACGTCAGCCCGAGCACCTCCTCGGGCGCCACGAGCTCGTTCGCGATGAGCCACACCACGCGCGCCGCCATCGTCTCCGTCTTGCCCGACCCGGCCCCGGCGACGACGAGCACGGGCTCCAGCGGCGCCTCGATGACGGCGACCTGCTCGTCCGTGGGCGAGGGCCGCCCGAGCAGCTCGGCGATCTCGCGGGCGGACAGCCGCGGCTCCGCGGGAGCGCGGCGCCCGGACGTCCCGGGGCCGTCGTCCGCCGTCGCGCCGCCGAGCAGCGAGTCGCCGAGCAGCGCGGCGTCGTCGAACAGCACCGCGTCCGGCGACGCGAGGCCCACGCCGGCGAGCTCCGGGAACCCGAGGCCGGCCTCGCGGCCCGGCTCGCCCAGCGCGGCCCACGTCTCGTCCGCGAACGCCCCGGCGAGGTCGTCGCGACCGCCGTGGGGGCGGTCGTCCTGCGGCTCGGGAACGGCCGGGCCGGTGGTGCCGTCGCCGGTCACTCGATCACATTCCTTCCCTCGGGCTGCACGGGGCACGACCGGCGCACGGGGCACATGGGGCACAGGTCGTTCTCGTGCGCGGTGAAGCGGCCCGCCGCCATCGTGTCGGCGGCGCTCTCCACCAGCGCCCGCGCCCAGCTCGACCCGTCCTCGCCGACCTGGAGCGCGGGCTGGTCGCGCAGCGTCGGCGCCACGGTCGGCGTCCCCACGTACACGAGCCGCGCCCCCGCGCTGGGCGTGCCGGGCGGCAGGTCGAGCGCACCCTCGGACACCGCGAGCTGGTACGCGCCGAGCTGCGGGTGCTCGGTGGCCTTCGCGCGGGCGGGCGCGCTACGGCCGGTCTTGAGGTCGGCCACCGTCACGCCGTCGTCGCCCGCGTCCTCGACGCGGTCGATCTTGCCGCGCAGGCGCGCCCGCCCCACGGTGAGCTCGAAGGCCGGCTCCACGAGCAGCGGGTCGCCCGCCTGCCCGTAGTAGGCGGCGAGGCGCTCGATCATCTGCTCGGCGCGGTTCCGCAGCTGGCGCGACGGCCAGCCGTCGGGCAGCGCGAGCTCCGGCCAGCGCCGGTCCAGCTCGGCGCGCAGCTCGCCGAGCGACGCCTTCGGCAGGTCCTCCGCGATCGCGTGGACCAGCGTGCCGAGCGTCTGGTGCGTGGCGTCGGGTGCCGTGGCCCCCGCCGACTCGAACGCCCACTTCAGCGCGCACGTGCTCACGGTCTCCACCTTGGACGGCGAGACCGTCACGACGTCGTCCGGCCCCCACAGCGGCGCGTCGCTGGAGGTCGCGGCCACGCCGTACCAGGTGCGCGGGTCGGCCTCGGCGATCCCCGCGTCCACCAGGTCGGCGAGCAGCGCGGCGGCCACGTCGACCGGTCCGTCGTCATCGGTACGGCCGCCCGCACGGACGAGCGTCGCGCGCGCCTCGGCCACCACGCCGCGCAGGTCGAGCGGCGGGCCCACGGTCACGCGGCGCGGGTCGGCCCCCTCGGCGCCCGCCCGGTCGCCGTCGGGCGGTTCGACCAGGTCGAGGAACACCGACGGCGCGTCCTCGGCGTCCTCGACCGCCGTCACGACCAGCCGGCGCCGCGCCCGCGACGTCGCGACCGCGAACGCCCGCAGCTCGTCCGCGAGCACCTGGCGGCGGGCCTCCGGGCCCATGCCGTGCGCGTCGTCGGAGCGCCCGGCGAGCAGCTCCACGAGCGCCTGCGAGCCGAGCAGCGAGTCGCGCAGCCGCAGGTCCGGCCACACGCCGTCCTGCACGCCCACGACCACGACGACGTCCCACTCGCGCCCCGCCGCGCCCGCCGGGGTGAGCGCCTCGACCGCGTGCGCGCCCACCGCGGACGCCGCGAGCGAGTCGGCGGGCAGGTCCTGCGACGCGAGGTAGTCGACGAAGGCGGCGACCGGGGCGCCGGGCATGCGGTCCACGTACGTCTCGGCCGCGCGGAACAGGGCCAGGACGGCGTCCAGGTCGCGGTCCGCGCGCGCCCCGGCAGGGCCGCCCGCCAGCGCCTGGTCGCGCCACCGGTCCGCGAGCCCGGTGGCCGCCCACACCGCCCACAGCACGGTCTGCGCGGTGGCGCCCGGCTCGCCCGCCGCCGCCCGGCCCGCGGCCAGCACCCGCGCGACGGCGTGCGGGCCGCGCCGCACCGGCGTCGGCAGCGTCTCCGCGCGCGCCGGGTCGTCCAGCACCTCGACCAGCAGCGCGTCCGACGACCGTCCGCCGCCGCCCGACAGTTCCTCCGCCCGCAGCGCGCGCCGCAGGCGGCGCAGCGCCACCGCGTCGAGCCCGCCCACCGGGGACGTGAGCAGCAGCGCCGCCGTCTCGGCGTCGAGGGCGGAGCCCACGCCGGGCTCCCCGAGCTCCTCCGCGAGCAGCCGGTCCACGCCGCCGCCGGCCGCGCACACGCGCAGCGCCGCCAGGAGGGGCGACGCTGCCGGCTCGTCGCGCAGGGGCAGGTCCGAGCCGAGCAGCGCCACCGGCACCGACGCCGCGACCAGGTCGCGGCGCAGCGAGGCCAGCCGGTCGCCGCTGCGCGCCACGACCGCCATCCGCTCCCACGGCGTGCCGTGCAGCAGGTGCTCCGCGCGCAGCTCCCGCGCCACGAACGCGGCCTCCTGGGCCGGCCCGGCGAGCACCGCGACCTGCACGCCCGACGGCCCCACGGCCTCGGGCCCGTCCCCCGCGCCGGGCGACGCCGCAGCCCTCGACCCGTCCTCGCCGTCCGCGTCCGGGCCGCCGTCACCCACCGGACCGTCGTCGTCGGGCCGCGGGGCGGCGCCGCGGTGCAGGGCGCCGGAGACGGTCGCGATGCGCGACGTCACGGCCCGCGTCACCTCCCGCAGCCCCTCCGGCTGCCGCCACGCGGTGCCCAGCACCACGGTGCGCGCGTCGAACGCCCCCACGACGCCGGCGCGCGCGGGCGCGGCGGCGCGCCCGACCAGACCCGGGGACGCGCCGCGGAACCCCTGCACCGCGGAGTCCGGGTCGGCCAGCAGCACGAGCCGGGCCCCGGCGTCGTGCAGCACGTGCAGCAGCCGCGCCGTGGCGACGGTCGCCTCCTGGTAGTCGTCCACGACGACGAGGTCCCAGGACGGGCGCGGCACGTCCGGCAGCTCGTCGTCCCAGCCCGCGAGGGCGTGCGCCGCCTCGTCGATCACGCCCGCCGGGTCGTACCGGGCGCCCGCGTCCGGCGTGCCGAGGCGCAGCGTCGTGACGTCCAGGTACTCCTCGTAGAGCCGCGCGGCGAGCACCCACTCGGGGCGGTCGTGCCGGCGGCCCAGCTCGTCGAGGTCCACCGGGCCGAGCCCGCGCTCTGCGGCGCGCATGAGCAGGTCGCGCAGCTCCTGCCGCAGCCCGCGCAGGCCGAGCGACTCCTCGGGCAGCCCCGGCGGCAGCGCGAGGTCGGTCCCCTCCCCGGACAGGTGCCCCTCGAGCAGCTCGGCCAGCACCAGGTCCTGCTCCGGCCCGGAGACCAGCGTCGGCGCGGCGTCACCGTGCGCCGCAGCCCGCGACCGCAGCACCGCGAACGCCGCCGACGCGGGCGTGCGCACCATCGGGGCCCCGACCGTGCGGCCCGCGCGCGCGGCCACCTCGTCGCGCAGCCGTGCGGCCGACCGGCGCGACGCCGCGAGCACCAGCACGCGCGACGGATCGACGCCGCGCACCCCCTCGCCGCCCGCCATGGCCCGCACCGCCACCGCCGTCGCGACCGTCGTCCGCCCCGTGCCCGGCGCGCCGACCACGAGCGTGACGTCGCCGGCGAGCGCCCTCTCCACGGCCGCCTCCTGCGTGGCGTCCAGCACGACGTCGGCGCTACCGACGGCGGCGGGCTCCGGCGCCACGAGGCGCACGGCGGTGGAGGGAGCTGACGTCACGGGACCGATTCGACCATGCCCCACCGACAGCCCCACCGACAGCCCGACCGACCCGACCGCCCCGCCCCGTGCGACGAGCAGTTTCACCCTCCGCTGACAAGCGCCGTCCGGGCCGGTCGCGGCGCGCGGCCGTGGCTAGGATCGACGAGACGTCCGGGACGACCGGGAACGACGGACGGCCGCTAGACGGCCGACAGACACGCGCCGGCACGACCGGCGCGGCTCGCGAAGGAGACAACGTGGAGATCACGATCGGTGTGCAGAACCTGGCCCGCGAGCTGGTCGTCGAGACCGACCAGACGGCGGAGGACGTGACCGCCGCGGTGCGCAGCGCGATCGCCGACGGGGGGCTCCTGGAGCTCACCGACTCGCGGGGGCGCACCATCCTCGTGCCGACCGCCACGATCGGCTACGTCGAGGTGGGCGCCACCGAGCAGGCCCGGGTGGGCTTCGGCGCCCTCTGACCGTCGGCGCGGCGTCGGCGCGGCGTCGGTCGGCGTCGGTCGGCGTCAGGCGGCGTCGGTCGGCGTCAGGCGGCGAGGCCGAGGCGGTCCATCCGGCGCGTGTGCTCGGCGGTGAGCCGCGAGACGAGCCACGCCTGCGCGGACGCGCCGCCGTCGTCGCTGGCCGCCCGCGCGCGGGGGGGCAGCGCGGGCAACGGGAGGTGCGGCGCGAG
>NZ_JBHJVM010000011.1:64432-165121 GCF_042264825.1 Isoptericola sp. NPDC056134 | reverse complement strand
GCAAGCTGGGACTTCACCGTTCGACTTGCATGTGTTAAGCACGCCGCCAGCGTTCGTCCTGAGCCAGGATCAAACTCTCCGTAAAAGAAGAGAAACACCACGAACCCCCGAAAGAGCCCGCAGCATTCAACGATACTGGCCAGACCAAGCTGAACTGCTCAGTCCGATCCAAAGGAACCACAAAGGGTTCAAAAATTTGGCATTGACTATCAAACACACTGTTGAGTTCTCAAACAACCGACGCACACCGCAGAACCAGAACCACTCTCAGTTCCGACCCCGCCGGGGCAACCCCTCAAACTTACCAGACTTTTTCGGCCGTTCCGACCGCCCGTTTCCAGTCGATCGAACTGCCCGAAGTCGTCGGAAAGCCCCCACACCGGTGCTCGGGGCGCACGAATGCGACCTGATCCTCGATGTGAGTTCCAGCCCCGGTCGGCCACCTGAGCTCCGGTCTCCCGGATCGTGCTCCTTGGTGTCCGTCTCCCTGTCGGGCTGACGTCGTAGAACATTACACGCTCCGGAGCGCGCGGCCAACTCCGTCCGCGGTGACGCGGGGCACACCCCACCCCGCCCTCGGACGAGGGCTGGGGACCGGGTCCAGAATCGTGCCGTGAGCACCCCGCAGACCGCCCCTCAGCCCCCGGCGTCCGTCGTCGTCCGGCCCGCACGTCCCGACGAGAGCGCCCACGTCGCGTGGCTCGCCGCGCTCACGTTCCCGCTGGCGTGCCCGCCCGGGACCTCCGTGGCCACGATGGCCGCTCACGTGGCCACCCACCTGTCCCCTTCCGCCGTCCGCGGGTGGGTCCGGTCCGACGCGCACGCTCTCCTGGTCGCCGTCGACGAGGAGCTCGACGCGCGCGCCGACGGTCCGACGGCTCCCCTCGGCTACGCGCTCGTGTCCCTCGGCGAGCCCTCCGGCGACGAGGAGCAGTGCGTGCTCCGCTCCGTCGTCGGGACCGCCCCGTACGTCGAGCTCTCCAAGATCTACGTGCACCCGGACGCGCTCGGCAGCGGGGTCGCGGCGCGGCTGCTCGACGCGGCCGTCTCGGCCGCCACAGAGCTCGGCGGCGACGCGCCCGTGTGGCTGGGCACCAACGCGCAGAACGCCCGGGCGCAGTCCTTCTACCGCAAGCACGGCTTCGAGGTCGCCGGCACGCGGACCTACGACGTCGGCGGCGTGCGGCACGACGACGTCGTCATGATCCGTCGACCGGCCTGACCGCGCGCGACACGGCGGGCGGGGCGACTCGTGCGCCTTCCCGCCGGCCGCGCTCCCGCCGTCCTCAGCCCCGCAGCGCGAGGATCGCGTCGGCGCTGCGCTCCGCGTTGCCGAAGGAGTCGACGGGGAACGGCGGCTCGGCGACCGTCGACGCGTTGTCCTGCTCCCAGATGCCGTGCTGGCGTCCGGACCCGTTCAGCGCGCCGAGGAACGCCTGGTAGTCGAGGTCGCCCACCCCGAACTCGACGATGTCGTAGCCGTTCGACGACTGCGGGTTCACGCGCCCGTCCTTGAGGTGGAACATCGGGTAGCGGTCCCGGTGGGCCAGCACGTACTCCACCGGCTCGAACCCCGGGTAGAGGTGTCGGCCGACGAACGCCCAGAACACGTCCATCTCGAGGAAGACGGCCGCCGGGTCCGTGTTCTCCAGGAAGACGTCGTACAGCCGCGTCGCAGGGTCGTCGGTCGCGAAGCCGAACTCGTGCTGGTGGTTGTGCTGGTAGAACTTCAGCCCGCGCGCCGCGGCCGCCGCGCCGAACCCGTTGAACTGCTCCGCGGCGTCGAGGTAGCCGCCCACGGTGCGGTCGCTCGTCGGCGCGTTCGCCGTGCCGACGTGCCCCGTGCCGAGGGTCTCGGCGATGTCGAGCTCGGCCTCCATGTTCCGGGCGAAGTCGGTGATGCCTCGGTGCGACCCCACGGCGACGAGGCCGTTGTCGTCCAGCAGCGTGCGGATCTCGGCCGGCGTGATCGCCCCGACCGCGCCCTGCGTGTACCCGGCGAACTCCACCTCCCGGTAGCCGAGCGTCGAGAGCCGCTCGAAGACCGCCCGGAACCCGAGCGCGTTGACCTTGTCCCGGATCGAGTACAGCTGGATCCCCAGCTTGCCCGGCGGGACGAGCCGGCGTCCTCCGCCGGCCGCGAGCGCCGACGAGGCCGTCGCCGCGCCCAGGCCCACGGACGTGACGGTCGCGGCACCCACCGCGACGGTGGAGCCCGCCAGGCGCAGGAACGTCCGGCGGTCGAGCTCGGGACGACCGGTCATGCTGATCCCCTTCGATCAGGACGCCGGACCACCCGGCGCCACGCCGCCGCGAGCCGTCACGAGCTGCGGGAGGTCGGTCTCAGCGCTGCGAGAACGCCGCGTCGAAGGCGGCCTCCGGGGCGTCGAACGCGAGCCGACGCACCAGCTCCAGTGCCTCGGGGGCGCCGACCAGGCGGTCCATGCCGGCGTCCTCCCACTCGATCGAGATCGGCCCCGCGTACCCGATCGTGTTGAGCATCCGGAACGCGTCCTCCCACGGCACGTCGCCGTGGCCCGTGGAGATGAAGTCCCACCCGCGCCGCGGGTCCGCCCACGGCAGGTGGGACGACAGGCGCCCGTTGCGGCCGTTGCCCATCCGCTTCTTCGTGTCCTTGCAGTCCACGTGGTAGATCCGGTCCTTGAAGTCCCAGAGGAAGCTCACCGGGTCGAGGTCCTGCCACACCATGTGCGACGGGTCCCAGTTGAGGCCGAACGCCTCGCGGTGCCCGATCGCCTCCAGCGTGCGCACGGTGGTCCAGTAGTCGTAGGCGATCTCGCTCGGGTGCACCTCGTGCGCGAACCGCACGCCCACCTCGTCGAAGACGTCGAGGATCGGGTTCCACCGGTCGGCGAAGTCCTGGTAGCCCGCCTCGACCATCGCCTCCGTGGCCGGCGGGAACATCGCCACGTACTTCCAGATCGACGACCCCGTGAACCCGACGACGGTGTCCACGCCGAGCCGCGCCGCCAGGCGCGCGGTGTGCTTCATCTCCTCCGCCGCGCGCTGCCGCACCCCCTCCGGGTCGCCGTCGCCCCACACGACGTCCGGCAGGATGTCGCGGTGCCGCTCGTCGATCGGGTCGTCGCAGACGGCCTGGCCCTTGAGGTGGTTGGAGATGGCGTACACCTTCAGCCCGTGCCGCTCCAGCAGATCGAGGCGGGACTGCACGTACGCGTCGTCGTCCCACCGCCACGGGTCCAGGTGGTCGCCCCAGCAGGCGAGCTCGAGGCCGTCGTAGCCCCAGCCCGAGGCGAGCCGGGCCACCTCCTCCAGGGGCAGGTCGGCCCACTGGCCCGTGAACAGGGTGATCGGTCGTGCCATGGTGCGGTTCTCCTCGTCGAGATCGGCGGTGCAGGTGCAGGCGTCGGGCGGGGCGTGGTCAGCCGGGCAGGTCGACCCAGGTGTGGCCGGCGTCGGAGCTGCGCTCGACGGCGTCGAGCACGCGCTGCACGGCGAGGCCGTCGGCGAACGACGGCGTCGGCTGCTTCCCCGCCGCCAGGTCCCCGACGAGGTCCACGACCTGATGGGTGAACGCGTGCTCGTAGCCGAGCCCGTGCCCGGCGGGCCACCAGTGACCGCCGTAGGGGTGCTCCGGCTCGGTGACGACGATGCGGCGGAAGCCCGCCACCTCCGCGTCGTCCTCCGCGTCGAAGTAGTGCAGGAGGTTCATGTCCTCGAAGTCGAAGGCGAGCGAGCCACGGGTGCCGCTGACCTCGAGCCGGATGGCGTTCTTGCGCCCCCACGCGTACCGCGTGGCCTCGAAGGTCGCCGTCCCTCCGCCCGACAGCCGCCCGAAGAAGATCGCCGCGTCGTCGACGGTGACGGGACCCGTGCCCTCCCCCGCCTCCCCGGACAGGCCGGAGAACGACGCCGGGACCGGCCGCTCGCGCACGAACGTCTCGAGCATGCCCGCCACGCCGACCAGCCGCTCCCCCGTGACGAACTGCGCCAGGTCGACGACGTGCGCGCCGATGTCGCCGAGCGCCCCGGAGCCGGCCTTCGCCTTGTCGAGCCGCCACGACAGCGGCGTGGCCGGGTCGGACAGCCAGTCCTGCAGGTACTGCGCGCGCACCTGCCGCACCTCGCCGATCCGCCCCTGCTCGACCAGGCGGCGCGCGAGCTGGATCGCCGGGACGCGGCGGTAGGTGAACCCCACCGACGCGTACACCCCGCGCGCGGCCGCGGCGTCGGCCGCCCGGACCATCTCCTCCGCCTCGGCCACCGAGTTCGCGAGCGGCTTCTCGCACAGCACGTGCTTGCCCGCCTCGAGCGCCGCGACGGCGATCTCGGCGTGCGTGTCGCCCGGCGTGCAGACGTCGACGAGGTCGACGTCGTCGCGCGTCAGGAGCTCGCGCCAGTCGGTGACGGCGTCGTCCCAGCCGAGCCGGTCGGCGGCCGCCCGCACCCCGTCGGCGCTGCGGCCCGCCACGACCCGCATCCGCAGGGCGAGCGGGAGGTCGAAGAACCGCGGCGCGGTCCGCCACGCGTGCGAGTGCGCGGCCCCCATGAACGCGTACCCGACCATCCCGACGCCCAGCGTCGGCGTGCCCCCTGCCGTGGCGTGCTCGCTCATCGAGCGACCTCCGTTTCCTCGTGCGGCTGTCGTGCGTCCGTGCGTGCTCTGCGGGACCCGTCCGACCTCAGGACCGGAACCCGATGGACATGTACTGGTCGACGTTGTCCGCCGTGACCACGGGGGCGAACAGCTGGGTGGTGCGCGGGACCCCGGCCGAGACCAGGTCGCCCATGTTCTTGTCGTGCACCACCAGGCGGGCCAGCTTGATGCCGTCGGCCGCCTGCGTCGACGGGTAGACGACGGTCGCCTTCAGCACCGAGTCGTCCGCCTGGATGTGCTCCATGACGTCGAGGGAACCGGCGCCGCCGACCATGAAGAACTCGTCGCGGCCGGCGTTCTCGATCGCGGCGAGCACGCCGACGCCCTGGTCGTCGTCGTGGTTCCAGATGGCGTCGATCTTCGGCTCCGCCTGCAGCAGGTTCGACGTCGCCGTCTCCCCGCCCTGGACCGTGAAGTCGGCGGCGACCCGGCGGTCGACGTCGAGCCCGCAGTCGGACAGCGCGTCCTCGAAGCCCTTGCTGCGGTCCTGGGTGAGCGGGAGCGACTCGATGCCCTGGATCTCGGCGACGATCGCGTCCGGGTTGTCGCCGAGCTGCTCGCAGATGTAGGTGCCGGCGCTCACGCCCATGCCGTAGTTGTCGCCGAGCACCGTGGCGCGCGCGGCGAACGGGCTGGAGAACTCGCGGTCGACGTTGATGACCGGGATGCCGGCCTCCATCGCCTTGGTCGCGACCTCGGTGAGCGCGGCGCCGTCGAACGGCAGCAGCACGATGGCGTCGACCTTGTCGTTGATGAACTGCTCGATCTGGCTGATCTGGACGTTGACGTCGTTGGTCGCCTCGGCCTGCCGGAGCTCGACGTCCGAGTACTGCCCGGCGGTGTCGACCGCCGACTTGGTGATGGCGCCCATCCAGCCGTGGTCGGCGGCGGGGGCGGAGAAGCCGATGACGACCTTCTCGCCCGGCTCGTCGTTGCCCTCGGCGGCGACCTGCGGGGCGGCCGAGCCCTCGTCCTCGGGCGGCTCGTTGCTGGTGCAGCCGGCGGCGAGCAGGACGGCGGACACGGCCACCGCGGCCACCGCGGCGCTGCGCCGGGCGCGACTGTTCAGCAAGGTGCGTGCGGACATGTGATCATCCTCGATTCGGTCCGGCCGACCCGGGCGGGTGGCCCGGTGCGGGATGGTGCGGGGTGCTGCAGGGACATGCGGGGAGGGACAGGGCGGCGGCGCGTCAGGTGGACGCGGAACGCCGGGCGAAGCGCTGCTGGAGCAGGACGGCGACGACGATGATCGCGCCCTTGGCGACGTTCTGGGCGGAGATCGACAGGTTGTTGATCGTGAAGACGTTGGTCAGCATCGCGAAGATGAGGACGCCGATCACGGTGCCGACGATCGTGCCGCGACCGCCGATGAGCAGCGTGCCGCCGACGACCACGGCCGCGATCACCTCGAGCTCGTAGTACAGGCCGTTCGTGGAGGTGCCCGCCGTGGTGCGGCCCAGCATCATCACGCCCGCGATGCCGGCGGTCAGCCCGGACAGCGCGTAGATGTACAGCAGGTGCCGCTGCACCTTGATGCCCGCGAGCCGCGACGCCTCGAGGTTGCCGCCCACGGCCACCGTGCGCCGTCCGAAGGTGGTGCGGTTGAACAGGAACCACCCGGCGATGGCGACCACCGCGAAGATCCACACGAGCACCGGCACGCCGATGACGTCGGCGCGGAAGAAGTCCAGGAACCCGTCCACGCTGACGACCTGGGTCTGGCGTCCCGAGATCATCTCCGCGAGGCCGCGGGCGGCGATCATCATCGCCAGCGTCGCGATGAACGACACGACCTTGCCGTACGCGATGATCAGCCCGTTGACGACGCCCGCCGCGGTGCCGACCACGAGCGCCGTGAGCACCATGACGGTCCAGTGCACGTCCTCGGCCATCGTCTGCGTGGCGAGCGTGCTGGCCCACACGGAGGCGAGCCCGGTCAGGGACCCCACCGAGAGGTCGATCCCGCCGGCCGTGATGACGAAGGTCATCCCGATGGCGAGGACCCCGGTGACCGATGCCAGCCGGAGGATGGTCATGACGTTGTCGAGGCTGGCGAAACGCTCGCCGCCCGTGATCACGCCGACCACGGCGACGAGGACCAGGGCCACGACGAGCCCGATCGTGCGGCCTGCCGGGCCCGACAGCCACGAGGGCCGCGACGTGCCGGCGGCCGGCGACTCCACCTGGGTGCTCATGCGGTGGTTCCTTCCATGACGAGGTCGAGCACGCCGTGCTCGTCGATGTCCTGCGCGGGTGCCCGGTGCACGACGCGCCCTTCGGAGACCACGAGCACGTGGTCGGCGAGGCCGAGGACCTCGGGGATCTCGCTGGAGACGACGACCACCGCCGTCCCGGCGTCGGCGAGCCGGCGCACGAGGGAGTAGAGCTCCGACCGCGCGCCGACGTCGACGCCGCGGGTGGGCTCGTCGAGTAGCAGCACGTCGCAGCCGTGGACGAGCCACCGGCCGAGCAGGGCCTTCTGCTGGTTGCCGCCGGACAGGGTGCGGGCCGCGCGGTCGACGTCCGTGGGCCGCAGGTCGAGGGCCGCGACCTGCTCGCGCGCCGCCGCGCGCTCGGCGCGCTCGTCGAGCCAGCCGCCTCGGGCGAACCGGGCGAACGTGGAGAGGGTGACGTTCCGGTAGACGGGCTCGTCGAGGACGAGGCCCTGGCTCTTGCGCTCCTCGGGGCACAGGCCGATGCCGGCGGCCACCGCGGCGTCGACCGACCCTGCGCGGAGGGTGCGGCCGTTCACCGCCACGCTGCCCGCCGTACGCCGCCGCGCGCCGTAGAGCGTCTCGAGGATCTCCGAACGTCCCGCGCCGACGAGGCCGGCCAGACCCACGATCTCCCCGGCCCGGACCTGGAACGAGACGTCGTCGAACGTGCCCCCGAGGCCGAGCCCCTCGACGTCGAGCACCACCGGGGCGTCGTCGGGGACGCCCGGGCGCTCCGGGAACGCGTACTCGACGTTGCGCCCGGTCATGAGGCGGATGAGCTCCGCGGTGGGCGTGGTGGCCGCCGGGAGGTCGCGGCCCACCGTGCGCCCGTTCTTGAGGACCGTGATGCGGTCACCGATCTCGCGGATCTCCTCCAGGCGGTGGGAGATGTACACGACCGCGACGCCCTCCTCCGTGAGCGCGCGGACCACGCGGAAGAGGTTGCGCACCTCCCCGGCGTCGAGCACGGCGGACGGCTCGTCCATGACGATGACGCGCGCGTCGTGGGACAGGGCGCGCGCCATGGACACGACCTGCTTGCCCGCGGCCGAGAGCTGGCCGACCTCGCGGTGGGGCGCGATCTCGGGGTGGCCGAGCCGCGCCAGCAGCTCGCGCGTGCGGGCGGCGACCTCGCGCCGCTGGGTGAACCCGCCGCGGTCGAGCTCGTGGCCGAGGAACACGTTCTCCGCGACGGTCAGACCGTCGACGACGTCGAGCTCCTGGTAGATCGTCGCGACCCCGCGCTGCAGGGCCGCGACCGGGTGCGGGATCACGACCTCCTCGCCGTCCAGCACGATCCGGCCGGCGGTGGGCTGGTGCGCCCCCGCGAGGACCTTGATGAGCGTGGACTTCCCGGCGCCGTTCTGACCGAGCAGGCAGTGCACCTCGCCCGGCAGCACGTCGAGGTCCACCCCGTCGAGCGCCTTGGCGCCCGGGAAGTGCTTGACGATGCCCTCCATGCGCAGCAGAGGGGCGGGGGCGTCGCTGCCCTCCGGCGGTGCCGCGTCGTCGCGGTCCACGTCGACCATGAGTCCGAACCTAGGCCGCACTTCTGTCGATCGTCAAGCAAAAGACGGGTGTTATTCGATCGTGATTGACTACGGTCATGACGGAAGGCGCAGCGATCGGGCCTCGCACCCCCGGGGCCGGCGAGATGTTCCAGCTCCTGCGCGACGGCCGGGCCCGCACCCGAGCCGAGCTCGCGACCCTCACCGGGCAGGCCCGGTCCACCGTCGCCGGGCGGATCGACGCCCTCATGGCGGCGGGCCTCATCGCCCCCGCCGGCGAGGCCACCTCGACCGGGGGACGCCCGCCCGCCACCTTCGCGTTCAACCCGTCGTCGCAGGTGGTGCTGGGCGTCGACCTCGGCGCCACCCATGCCCGGCTCGCCGTGACCGACCTCGCGTCCACCGTGCTCGCCGAGCTCGACGCGCCCCTCGCCATCGCCGACGGGCCGGAGCCCGTGCTCGGCTGGGTCGCGGACACCGGGCGCAAGCTGCTCGAGACCGCGGGCCGCTCGCTGGGCGACCTCGCCGGCGTGGGCGTCGGGCTGCCCGGCCCCGTCGAGCACGCGACCGGGCACCCGAACAACCCGCCGATCATGCCCGGCTGGGACGACGCGGACGTGCCCGGCATCCTCCGCGGCCACTTCGACGCGCCGGCGCTCGTCGACAACGACGTGAACATCATGGCGCTCGGCGAGCACCGCATCGCCTGGCCCGACGTCCCCGACCTCATCCTCGTCAAGGTCGCCACCGGCATCGGCGCGGGCATCATCGCCGACGGCGCGCTGCGGCGCGGCGCGCAGGGCGCCGCGGGCGACGTCGGGCACATCGCCGTGCCCGGGGCGGAGGACATCGTCTGCCGCTGCGGCAACGTCGGCTGCCTCGAGGCGATCGCGAGCGCGCAGGCCCTCGCGGTCCGGCTCCGCACCGAGGGCCTGGACGTGTCCGGGCCCTCCGACGTCGTCGCGCTGGTCCGGGGCGGCGACGTGACCGCAGGCCGCGCGGTGCGCCAGGCCGGGCGCGAGATCGGCAGCGTCCTCGCGGCGACCGTCAGCCTGCTCAACCCATCCGTCATCGTGCTCGGCGGCATCCTCGCCGAGGCGGGCGAGCACCTGCTCGCCGGGATCCGCGAGGTCGTCTACCGGCGGTCCCTGCCGCTGGCCACCCAGCACCTGCGCATCGCCGTCGCGCGCACCGGCGCGCAGGCCGGCGTGCTCGGCGCCGCCGCCATGGCCGCCGACCACGCGCTGTCCCCCGAGGCCGTGGACGCGCTCACGGCCTGAGCGCGCCGCCCCTACGGTGCGCGGCACGACCTCGGCGCCCACCGGACGCCTCGCCTCTCCGATCACCCCGCCGGCCGAGGACGGGTCGGTCGACATGGGCGGCCTTGGGGCCTCGTCGGCACGGCCGTGTCCGCCGGCGCGGACGGCGTCGTCGTGCAGGCGACGACGCCATCGTCAGGCCGCGCGCTCGAGCACCGCGACGTGCAGGTCCAGCAGTGCCGCCGTGCGCTCGCTCGGGCCGCGACCGAAGCCGCACTCGGTCGCGACGCCGACGGTCCGGCCGCCCAGCACCTGCGCGGCGGCGGCGAGGCGGCGAGCGGCGCCCTCGATGCCGTCCTCGTGGTGCAGGACGCCGAGGTAGAGCTCGGTGGCCGGGTCCAGCGCGAGGTCGCCGAGCGGGGCGACGTACGCTACGTCGTCGCGGTCGATCGGGACGGGCAGGTGCACCCAGGTGATCGGGCGCGGCAGCGCCGCGACCAGCGCGTTCGCCATCTCCACCAGGTGGCCGGTGTCCGCCGGCTCGACGAAGTGCTTCTCCGCCACGTCGCCGTAGCAGAGGTGGAAACCGAGCTCGACGCCCTCCGGCACGTGCGCCGCGAACCGCGCCGCCCGGGTCGCGCACCCCTCGACGACGCCCTCGTCCCCGCCGGCGCCGGCGTCGAACCACGCCCGCGCGGCGCCGCCGCCGAGGTTCGCGCCCTCGACGAAGGCGAACTCCGTGGCGAGGTCGACCTGCACGGCGAGGTCCTCGGACGGGACCGCCGCGAGGATCTCCTCGAGCTCACGCACGAGCGCCGCCTCGTAGACCGGGTGCACGGCGGCGCGGTCGGCGGGCGCGACGAACGTCGTCACGGCCGCGAGCGGCGAGGGCAGGCAGACCTGGAACCGCGTGCCGGGCGCGATCACGCCCTCCGCGCGCAGGGCGACGAAGTCCGCGTACGAGGCGCGCGCCGCGTCCGCGTAGCCCAGCGGCCCGAAGCGCAGCCCGTCCGCCGGCACCGAGCCGTCGAGCACGTGCGGCCGCACGTCGAAGCCCGCCACGACGACGGGCTCGTCGCCCACGCGGACCAGCCCCTCGACCGCCTCGAACCGCGAGCCCTGGAACAGGATCCAGTGGAACCGCTCGCCCACCTCGCCGTCGGGGATCCGGCGGACGTGCGCGCCGAGCCGCGCCGCGACGGTGCGCAGGGTGTCCCGCGCGGAGGGCAGGTTCACGGAGCCCACGAGGTGGGCGCCGCGCAGGCTCGGGGCGGTCTGGTTCGGGGCGAGGGTGTCCGGCACCCGCGCATCGTAGCCCCGGGCGTCAGCCGTCCAGCGCCGCGGGTCCGCCCTCCAGCAGCCGGGTGAACGCGGCCTCGTCGAGGATCGGCAGGCCGAGCTCCTCCGCCTTCGCCGCCTTCGAGCCGGCGTTCTCGCCCACGACGACGTAGTCCGTCTTCTTCGAGACCGACCCCGCCGCCTTGCCGCCCGCGGCGAGGACGGCCTCCTTGGCGCCGTCGCGGCTGTACCCCTCGAGCGAGCCCGTCACCACAACCGTCAGGCCGGCGAGCGGCCCGGTCGGCCCCTCGTCCGCCTGCGCCGCCATCGCCTCCGGCCCCGGGTGGTCCGGGATCCAGGTGCGCACCCCGGCCGCCTGCCAGCGGTCGACGATCTCGCGGTGCCACTCGACGTCGAACCAGGCCAGCAGCGCGTCCGCGATGATCGGGCCCACGCCCTCGACGGCGGCGAGCTCCTCGCGCGTCGCCGCGCGGACCGCGTCGAGCGAGCCGAACCAGCCCGCGAGCGCTCGGGCCGCCACGGGCCCGACGTGCCGGATGTTGAGGCTGACGAGGATGCGCCACAGGTCCTTCGTCTTGGCGAGCTCGAGCTCGTCGAGGAGCTTGGTGGCCGCGGCCGTCGGCTCGAGCTCGGGCAGGGTCTCCCCCGCCGCCTCGGCCTCGGCGCGGCGGGCCTTGGTGTAGGTGACCTTCTTGCGGAACGGCGTCCTGCGCCGGGCCACGCCGTCGTCGTCGAGCTTGGGCAGCCCCGTCTCGGCGTCGCGCACGACGACCTCGATGGGCAGCAGCTGGTCCAGCGTGAGGTCGAACAGGCCCGCCTCGGTGCGCAGCGGCGGGACCTCGGGCACCTCGGGCTGGGTGAGCGCGGACGCCGTCACCTCGCCGAGCACCTCGACGTCCAGGCCCCCGCGCGAGCCGATGTGCTCCACCCGGCCGCGCACCTGCGCCGGGCAGGACTCGGCGTTGGGGCAGCGCAGGTCGACGTCGCCCTCCTTCATCGCCCGCAGCGGGGTGCCGCACTCGGGGCACCGCTCGGGCATGACGAACTCCTCGCGCGGGTAGCCGTCGTCGGCCAGCGCGGTGACGGGCCCGAGGATCTCGGGGATGACGTCGCCCGCCTTGCGCAGCACGACCATGTCGCCGATGCGCACGCCCTTGGCCTTCACGACGTCCCGGTTGTGCAGCGTCGCCTGCCGCACCGTGGACCCCGCCACCAGGACCGGCTCCATCACGGCGTACGGCGTCGCGCGGCCGGTGCGGCCCACGCCCACCTGGATCGCCACGAGGCGGGTGGTGACCTCC
Organism: Isoptericola sp. NPDC056134; assembly: GCF_042264825.1. Classification (NCBI taxonomy): domain Bacteria; kingdom Bacillati; phylum Actinomycetota; class Actinomycetes; order Micrococcales; family Promicromonosporaceae; genus Isoptericola; species Isoptericola sp. NPDC056134. The sequence continues at coordinate 152,899 of NZ_JBHJVM010000011.1, read as the reverse complement.
TCCGGCGGGTACTTGTAGGCGATGGCCCACCGGGGTGCGCGGCTCGTCGCGCCGAGCCGCCGCTGGTCGCCCAGCGCGTCGACCTTGACGACGATGCCGTCCAGCTCGTGCTCGATGTCGTGGCGGTGGGCGCCGAACCACTCGATCATCTCGACGACGCCGTCGATCCCCTCGACGACGCGGTTGTGCGGCGAGACCGGCAGCCCCCACCGCGCGAAGTGCTCGTACGCCTCGGACTGCCGGGCCAGCTCGGTGTGCTCCCCCGCCGTCCACTGCAGGGCGCCGATCCCGTGCACGTAGAGGCGCAGGGACTCCACGCGGGCGACCCCGGCCTCGAGCTCCATGCCCTCCTTCTTGTCGAGCAGCTGGCGCAGCCCGCCGGCCGCCGCGTTGCGCGGGTTGGCGAACTGCGGGAAGCGGCGGAGGGCGGCGACCCGGGCGCGCTCCTCGTCGAACGGGCGGGCGGACGTCGTGCGCCCGTCGTGCCGCGCGCGGGACTCGGCGACGACGCGGTCGCGCAGCTCCGCCTGCAGCGCGTTCAGCCGCTCGAACGAGGCGACGGGGATGAAGACCTCCCCGCGGACCTCGACGAGGTCGGGGTGGCCCTCGCCCGCCAGTCGTCGCGGGATGTCGGCGATCCGGAGCGCGTTCTGCGTGACGTCCTCACCGGTGCGGCCGTCGCCGCGCGTCGCCGCGCGCACCAGCCGGCCCTTCTCGTACAGCAGGGCGATCGCGAGGCCGTCGATCTTCACCTCGGACAGGTAGCCGACGCGCTCGGCGCCCAGGTCGCGGGCCACGCGGGCGTCCCACGCCCGCAGCTCGTCGACGGAGAACACGTTGTCGAGGCTGAGCATGCGCTCGACGTGCTCGACCGTCGCGAACCCGGCGGCGGCCGCGCCGCCCACCCGCTGCGTCGGCGACTCGGGAGTCTGCAGCGCCGGGTGCGCGGCCTCGATCGCCTCCAGCTCGTGCATCCGCGCGTCGTACTCGGCGTCGGACACCCGGGGGGCGTCGTCCTCGTAGTAGGCGCGCTGGTCCTCCTCGACGAGGGCGACCAGCTCGGCCCAGCGGCGCTGTGCGGTGGCCTCGTCGAGCAGGGTGTTCTCGGTGTCCGTCACGGGCCCATCTTGCCGCGTGCCGCCGACACCGGCCGGGTCGGGCACCTCGACCCGCCCGACCTGCGAGAAGGCCTGTCCCGATGCTGTCCGAACCGCTACGATTCTGGCGTTTTGGCCCCCTCTCGACCGACAGCAAGGACGCCCATGAAGATCGCCGTCGTCGGCGCCGGCTTCGCCGGCCTGGCCAGCGCCAAGGTGCTCCGCGAGTTCGGGCACGACGTCACCGTGCTCGACAAGGCCCCCGACGTCGGCGGCGTGTGGAGCGCGAGCCGCCGCTACTCGGGCCTCACCACGCAGAACAACAAGGGCTCGTACGCCTTCTCCGACCTGCCCATGCCGAAGGACTACCCCGAGTGGCCCAGCGGCCAGCAGGTGCAGGCGTACCTCGAGCGGTACGTCGACCTCCACGACCTGCGCGGCTCGCTCCGGCTGTCGACCGAGGTGGTGCGCGCCGAGCTGACCCCCGCGGAGGACGGCTGGTTCGTCACCGCGCGACGCGCGGGCGAGCCGGTCGGCGAGCCCGAGCGCTTCGACCACGTCGTGGTCGCGAACGGCATCTTCTCCGACCCGGTGATCCCGCGCTTCGAGGGCCTGGCGCAGCTGCTGCGCGCCGGCGGCAAGGTCGTCGCCTCGAGCCAGCTCACGTCCCTCGAGGACGCGCGCGGCAAGCACGTCGTCGTCGTCGGGTACGGCAAGTCCGCGTGCGACGTCGCCGCCGAGATCGCCCCGGTCGCCGCGAGCACCCAGGTCGTCGCGCGGCACCTGCTGTGGAAGCTGCCCAAGCGGCTCGGCAACGCGCTCAACTACAAGTACCTCCTGCTCACCCGGATGGGCGAGGGCCTGTTCCGCTACGAGACGCTGTCCGGCGGCATGGAGAAGTTCCTGCACGGCCCCGGCGACCGTGTGCGGAAGTCGATGCTCGCCAGCGTCGGCGCGGTGTCGGTCAAACAGTTCCACCTGGAGAAGCTCGGGCTCGTGCCGCGCGGCGAGTTCGCCGACATCGCCCGCTCCACCGTCTCGCTCGCCACCGACGGCTTCTTCGAGCAGGTGTCCGAGGGCAGGATCGACGTGCACCGCGAGTCCGAGATCGAGCGCCTCGCCGTCGACGACGACGGCGCCCCCGTCGCCGTGCTCGACGACGGCACCACGGTCCGCGCCGACCTCGTGGTGTGCGGCACCGGCTTCCACCAGCGCGTGCCGTTCCTCGACGACGACCTGCAGGCACGCCTGCTCGACGACCGCGGCAACTTCCAGCTCTACCGGCAGGTGCTGCCGCACGACGTGCCGCACCTGACCTTCGCCGGGTACAACTCGTCGCTGTTCAGCCCGCTGTCGGCCGAGGTCGCAGCGCTGTGGACCGCCGCCCACCTCGCCGACGCCGTCGACGTGCCGCCCGTCGAGGAGCGGCGCGAGCTCGTCGCGAGCCGCGTGGAATGGATGGAGAAGCGCACGGAGGGCAAGCACGCCCGCGGGACCAACGTCATCCCGTTCTCGCTGCACCAGATCGACGAGATGCTGACGGACCTCGACCTGCAGCTGCCCGCGACCACCCGCGCCGGCCAGTGGCTGCTGCCGGTGGACCCGAAGGCGTACCGGCACCTGCCCGGCCGGCTGCGCGCACGGATCGGCTGACCGCGGGCGGATCGGCCGACCCGTCAGGGTCCGCCGGTCCGCCGGTCACCGGAATCGGACGGGCAGCTCCTGCGGGTAGCGCGCCCACGCCGAGCGCACCGGCTCGACGTCGGCCGGCGCGACGGTGAGCTCCATGTCCGCGACCCGGGCGAGGAAGTGCCCCACGACGGTCCGGGTGATCAGCGGCGCCGTCCGGTGCGCCGGGCACGCGTGCGCGCCCGTCCCCCAGGTGAGGTGGAAGCGCGCGTCGACCTGCTCCCACGGGTCAGCGGCGCGGACCGCACGGTCGGCGTTGGCGGCCGCCACCGCCGGCACGACGGCGTCGCCCGCGGCGATCGCCTGACCGCCCAGCTCGCCGTCCGCGAGGGCGTAGCGCGGCCGCAGGTGCGGCAGCGGGGGCGCGTCGCGCGCCACCTCGTCCAGCGCGTCGTCGAGCGAGAGGCGGCCGCCGTGCAGGCGGGCGGCGAACGCCGGGTCGGCGAGCAGCCGCTGCAGCGTCGTGGCGATCCACGCGATCTCGGCGTCGTGCGCGGTGGCGAACACGAGCCCGACGGCGGCCATCACCTCGAGGTCGTTCTCGTGCGCGGGGTGCGCGAGCAGCGCGGACGTGAGGTCGTCGCTCGGTTCCGCGCGACGCCCGGCGACGAAGCCCGCGAGCAGGTCCTCCGCCTCGACGGACGCCGGGTGGGCGTCGTCCGCGCCGGAGCGCTGGGCGACGGTGAGCTCGTGCATCCGGCGCGCGTCCGCGAGCGTCATGCCGAGCAGGTCGGCCAGCACCCGCACCGGGACGTCGACGGCGTACTCCGCGACCATGTCCGCCGTGCCGCGGGCGGCCAGGCGGTCCAGCGCCGACGCGCACGCGACGTCCGTCGTGCGCCGCACGCGGCGGTCCTCGACGGCGTCGAGCGCGTCGGCCAGGGGCGTGCGCAGCCGCCGGTGCTCCGCGCCGTCGCGGTCGTGGGCGCCGTCGCGCGGCGCGAGGAGCGCGCGGGTCGCCGAGCGCCGACCGACCAGGCCCTCCGCCTCGTACCGCCAGTGGCGCGCGTCGCGGGAGAACATCGCCTCGTTGCGCAGGACGGCGGCGACCTCGGCGTGGCCGAGCGCGAGCCACGCCGGCACGCCCGGCTCCAGGTCGACGGGCGCGAGGGCGCCCCAGCGCGAACGCAGCGCCTCGTACCGAGCCGCCGGGTCGGGCGCGCCCGCCAGGTCGGCGAGCAGCGGCCGGTCGGCCACGTCCTCGAGCCGCACCACGCGCACCGCCCCGGTGAGGCTCATGCGGCGTCGCCTGCGCGCGCGAGGCGCACCGCGTGCGCGACGAGCGCCTGGAGCGCCTCCACGGCCTGGCGTCGCTCGCGCAGGTCCCCCGCGACGACGGGGGTGTCCGCCGGCAGGTCGAGCGCGGCGCGCACCGCGTCGGTGGTGTGCCGCGGCGCGTCCGGGAACTCGTTGACCACGATGGTCACCGGCAGCGCCGTGTGCTCCTCGAGCTGGTCCAGCACCTCGAAGCTGTCCTCCAGCCGCCGCGTGTCCACGACCACGAGGGCGCCCACCGCGCCGTCCGCCAGCCCCGCCCACAGGTCCCAGAAGCGCTTCTGCCCGGGCGTGCCGAACAGGTAGAGGGCCGTGGTGCCGCCCACGGTGACGCGCCCGAAGTCCATCGCGACCGTCGTCGTGGTCTTCTCCCCCAGCCGCGGGTCGACGCCCAGGCTGGCCGCCGTGATCGTCTCCTCCGTGCTCAGCACGGGGATCTCGCTCACCGCGCCGATGAGCGTCGTCTTGCCGACGCCGTACGCGCCCACCACGAGCACCTTGACCGACCGCTCGACGGTGGACGCGAGGTGCAGGGAGGCCGGGTCGACGGGTGGCGCCTCAGAACCGGCGGAGACCATCGAGGACCTCCTCCAGCAGGTCGACGCCCGGCAGGTCGTGGGTCGCCGGCGACCGGACCGCCAGGTAGCCGGCGTCGAGCAGGTCGGAGGCGAGGACCGCGACCAGGCTGGTGGGCAGGCGCAGGTACGCGGCGAGCTCGGCGAGGGCCAGCGTGCCGCGGCAGGTCTCGAGCAGGGCCCGCTCGTGCCGGCCCGCGCCGACGGGCAGCTCGCGGCCGTCGTCCACCGCGCACAGCAGCGTCTCCGGTCGCAGCGTGTTGCGGCTCGGGTGCGCGCGCCCGCCCGTGAGGACGTACGAGCGCACCGGGTGGTCGCGGTAGCCGTCCGTCATCGCGCCTCCCCGTCGGCGGGCACGGGGGCGGGGACGGCGGCGGGGCGCAGGACGTCCGTGCCGAGCGTCCGCTCGCCGATCATCAGCACCTGGGCCTGCATCTGCTGGGCCACGAGCCCCGGGTCGACCGCCGCGTCGGTGACGACCGCCAGCCGCGAGCCGTCGCCCGCTCCGCGCACGAAGAGGAAACCGCCGTCGAACTCGACGAGCACCTGGCGCAGCGCGTCGCCGGCGCCGAACTCCCGCCCCATGCTCATGCCGAGCGCGACGAGGCCGGCGCACGCCGCGGCGACCTTGTCGGCCGTGTCCGGGGGCGTCACGTCCGTGCGGACCTTCACCAGGCCGTCCGAGCTGAGCACGACGACGTGGCGCACGCCGCGCACCCCCGCGACGAGGTCGAGCATCCAGCTGTCCGGGTGCGCGGGCGCGGGCGTCGCATCGGTGGTCGGGGTCGTCATGAGTCCTCCGAGGTCACGTCCGGCACGGCGGACGGCTGCTGGCTGGGATGGTCGGTGGTCGGGGCGCCGTCGGCGGTGGCGTCGCGGTCGGCGGAGAAGAACGCGCCGATCCACGCGCCGGCCTCCTCCGCCGTCTGCGCCGGGACGGCCGCGGTCGGGGCGGACGGGGGCGCGGCGGGCACCGCGCGCTGGGTCCCCGTGGCGGTGCCGCGGCGCGAGCGCCGCTGCGGCAGGGCCGGGGCGCCGTCGGGTCCCCGCGTCGTGCTCTGGGCCTCGGCCGCCGCCGTCTCCGGCGTGGCCGGGGCCTGGGGGGCGGGCCCGGGCCACGGGTCGTCGACGCTCGGGGCGAGCGTGCCGGGAGCCGCGGCCGCCGCGGTGACGAGCTCGGCGGGCACCATGACCACGGCGCGCAGGCCGCCGTACACGGACTCCGTGAGATCCACCCGCAGGTCCAGGGCGCGGGCGTACGACCCGACGACCGCGAGGCCGGTCTGCGGTACCTCGCCCAGGTCGGCGATGCCCACGGGCCGCGCGCCGGACGCGACGGCGCGCACCCGCTCGAGCTCGCGGGCGGCCATCCCGACGCCGCAGTCGTCGACCTCGACGACCGCGCCCCGCTGCACCTGCCGGATCGCGACGAGCACCTGGGTGCTGGGCGGCGAGCACTGCGTCGCGTTGGCGAGCAGCTCGGCGAGGACGTGCACGACCGGCTCGACCGCACGCCCGACGACGGCCAGCCCCGGGTCGCCGGAGACCTCGACGCGCTGGAACGCCGTGATCCGCCCGGCGGCTGCGCGCACGACGTCGGGCAGGGCGAGCGGGTCGTCCCACGTCTGCCCCGGACGCCGGCCGCAGAGCGCGACGAGGTTCTGCGCCTGACGGGCGTGCTGCGCGGCGGCGTGGTCGATCCGCATGGACGTCTGCAGCACGTCGGGGTCGGCCGCGTGCCGCTGCACCATGCGCGCCGCCTCCTCCTGGATGCGGTGCGCCGACGCCTGCACCTTGCGCCCCAGGGCGACGACGGCGGTCTCGACGGCGGCGCGCTGGTCGTCGCGTGCCTCGCGGGTGCGCGCGAGCCCGGTCGTCGCGTCCTCGAGCGCCCCGGCGGCCGTCGCGAGCTCGGCCGCCAGCGCGTCGCGCTCCGCCCGCAGCGCCGCCCGGTCGCGGTCGCCGCGCGCGACGGCGCGGGACAGGGCCACGGCCGCGACGACGACGAGCAGCGCGGCGGCGCCGGACAGCGACGCCGCGCCCGCGGGCGACAGCCGGTCGCCGAGCAGCGGCACGGCCGCGAGGCAGAGGACGGCCGCGGCCGCGCAGAGCTGGGCCGGCACGCGCGTCGTCGCGCGCGCTCCGGCAGAGGTCGTCGTGCTCACCGCACCCCCGTGGGTGGAAGGATCGGGTTCCGGCGGACGTGACCGTGCCGCTCCGAAAGCGGCGTTCTCCGCGAAACCCTTGGAACGTCCATAGCGGGATCAATGCCCTGACCAGGAGTTTCTACCACGGGCACCCCCCGGGTGAAAGGCACCCGCGCCCCTCGGCGCGCCCGGCGGCTAGGGTGCCGAGCATGACCGCCGAGCACGTCGACACCGCCGCACCGTCAGCCCCGCCCGCCGCGCCGCCGTCCCCGCTCGACCCGGCCCGGCCGGACCCGTTCGCGTGGCTCGAGGAGGTCGAGGGCACCGAGGCGCTGGCGTGGGTGCGCGGCCGCAACGACCACGCGCACACGACCGTGGGTGCCGCCCCCGGGTTCGCGGAGACCGAGGCGGCGGTCCGCGAGGTGCTCGACTCCGACGAGCGCATCCCCGACGTCTCCCGGATCGGCGACCACCTGTACAACTTCTGGCGCGACGCCGCGCACGAGCGCGGCCTGTGGCGCCGCACCACCCTCGGCTCCTACCGGACCGACGCGCCGGAGTGGGAGACCGTGCTCGACCTCGACGCGCTCGCCGCGGCGGAGGGCGAGAGCTGGGTGTGGCACGGCGCGTCGCTGCTGCGCCCGACGCCCGAGCAGCTCGCGGCGGGCGAGCCCTGGCGCCGGGCACTGGTCGACCTCTCCCCCGGCGGCTCGGACGCGGACGTCACGCGCGAGTTCGACCTCGTCGCCAAGCGGTTCGTCCCCGCCGCCGAGGGCGGCTTCGAGCGCGACACGGCGCGCGACGACGGCCGCACCGGCGCCAAGGGCGGACTGGCGTGGGCCGACGAGGACACGGTGTACGCCTTCACGGACTTCGGCCCGGGCACGACGACGCCGTCGGGGTACCCGCGCATCGCGAAGCTCTGGCGCCGCGGCACGCCGATCGAGGACGCCGTCGTCGTCTACGAGGGCACCGACGACGACATGTACATCTCCGCGCGCCGCTCGCGCACGCCAGGCTTCGAGCGCGACCTCGTGAGCCGCTCGATCGCCTTCTACCGGTCGGAGACCTTCCTCGTCGAGGCGGTCGGGACGCCCGAGCAGCGGCTGGTGAAGATCGACGTGCCCGAGTCCGCGGAGGTCGGGCTTCACCGCGAGTGGCTGCTGGTCGAGCTGCGCGACGACTGGGCGCCGGCGGGCACCACCTACGCCGCGGGCTCGCTGCTGGCCGCGCCGGCGGACGCGTTCCTGGCCGGCTCGCGCGACCTCACCGTCCTGTTCGAGCCCACGCCGTCGACGTCGCTGGTCGGCGCCACGTGGACCCGCCACCACCTGGTCGTCAACGTGCTCGACGACGTGAAGAACGCCGTCCACGTGCTCACCCCGCCCGCCGGCACGTCCCCCGGCACGGCGGCCGGCGCGCCCTGGACCCGCTCGGAGCTCCCGCTCGGCGGCGGGCTGCTCACCGTCGGCGTGCGCGCCGTCGACGCTCTCGACAGCGACGACGTCTGGGTCACGACCACCGGCTACCTCACGCCGTCCACCCTCGCGCTGGCGACCGTCGCGGGGCCCGGGGCGGAGCCCGGCGCGCCCGAGCCGCTCAAGGCCGCGCCGGCGTACTTCGACGCCGACGGCATGGTCGCGGTGCAGCACTTCGCAGCCTCCGACGACGGCACGCGCGTCCCGTACTTCGTCGTGGGCCGCGAGGACCTGGTGGACCCGTCCGACCCGACGACGCCGGGGACCGCGCCGACGCTGCTGTACGGGTACGGCGGCTTCGAGATCCCGCTGCTGCCGGGATACTCCGGCACGGTCGGGCGGGCGTGGCTCGCCCGCGGCGGCGTGTACGTCGTCGCGAACATCCGCGGCGGCGGCGAGTACGGGCCCGCGTGGCACCAGGCCGCGCTGCGCGAGCGGCGGCACAAGGCGTACGAGGACTTCGCCGCCGTCGCGCGCGACCTCGTGGCCCGCGGCATCACGACGCCCGGGCACCTCGGCGCGCAGGGCGGCTCCAACGGCGGGCTGCTGGCCGGGAACATGCTCACGCAGTACCCCGACCTGTTCGGCGCGGTCGTGGTGCAGGTGCCGCTGCTCGACATGAAGCGGTTCTCGCACCTGCTCGCGGGCGCGTCGTGGGTGGCGGAGTACGGCGACCCCGACACCGACGACTGGGAGTTCGTCCGCACCTTCTCGCCGTACCACCTGCTCGACGGCGACCGCGCCTACCCGCCGGTCCTGTTCACGACGTCGACCAAGGACGACCGCGTGCACCCGGGCCACGCGCGCAAGATGGCGGCGCTCATGCTGGCCACGGGCGGGCCCGGCGCGGACGTCACGTACTACGAGAACGTCGAGGGCGGCCACGGCGGCGCGGCCAACAACGCGCAGGCCGCGCACATGTCCGCCCTGGCCTGGACGTTCCTGCGCGAGCGCCTCGCCTGACCGGCCGGGCCCCGGCGGGCAACCCGCCGGGACCCGGTGTCAGGCCGGCCCGAGGGCCGCGCGCACCGACGTCCACGACGCGAGCTGCACGCGCACGTCCTCCCGCGTCTCCGTGGCGAGGGCCTCGGCGTAGGCGCGCTCGAGCAGGTCGTCGACGAGGACCCTCGCGCCCGTGGCGGCCGACTCGACCGCCGCCGCCACCATGACGAGGCTGAGCACGTTCTCGTGCACCTCGCCCATGGGCGTGGGACCGCCGTCGAGCGCCGCGAGGAAGGTCGCCAGCGACCCGGCGATCCCGTCGCCGGGGTCCGCACCCTCCGCCGCGTCACGCGGCCCCTCGACGACCGGCTCGTGGTCGCCGTCCCAGCGGGCGGTGCCGTCGCGGCCCGACAGCCGCCAGGCCCCGTTCCACGACGTCTCCTGGCCGGGGCTGCACCAGCTGCCCGTGTAGGAGTAGCGGACGCCGCCCGTCATCTCGAAGATCGCGGTCGCCGCGGCGTCGCCGTCGTACCAGCTCCACGACGGGTTGAACTCCTCGCAGTACACCGAGACGGGCTCGGCACCCAGCAGGAACCGGGCGGTGTCGAAGGGGTGGATCGCCATGTCGAGCAGCAGCGGGTGCGCCATCGCGTCACGGAACCCGCCGAAGCGGGGCGCCTTGAAGAACTCCGTGGTGAGCACCCCCAGGTCGCCCAGGGTGCGCGCCTGCTCCCGGAAGGCGAAGAGCTGCCGGTTGTAGCGGCGCGACTGGCTCACCACGAAGAGCTCCCCCGTCACCTCCGCGGCCGCGACGAGCGAGAGCGCGCGCGGCACCGACTCGGCCACGGGCTTCTCGCCGAGCACGGGCAGCCCCGCGAACAGCGCGGCCGTGGTGACGGGGTGGTGCGCGGCCGGGACGGTGACGTTCACGACGGCGCGCGCACCGGTCTCCCGGGCGAGCGCGACGGCGTCCGTCCCGACCGGGACGTCCGCGAGCCCGGCGTCGGCGAGCGCCCCGCGGGCGGCGTCGAGGTCGAGGTCGACGACGCCGGCGAGCTCGGCCCCCGGCTCGGCCCGGATGGCGGACAGCCAGGCCCGGCCCATCCCCCCGGCGCCGACGAGGACCAGCGGCACGCTCACCGCGCGGCCTCCGCGGCGGCGGCGCGGGCTTCGTCGTCCAGCGCGCCGCCGTAGCCCTGGCCGCGGTAGAAGTCCTCGGTCTCGTAGCGCAGCAGCGTGGGGGTCGTGCGCTCGGGACGCACGGTCACGGCCCACCCGACGGCGTTGGAGATGACCTTGCGGACCCCGTCGTGGAAGTACGTCGGGTACTCCTGGTCGCCGGGGCGGAAGTAGAAGATCTTGCCGAAGCCGCGCCGGTAGGTGATGCCGGAGCGGAAGACCTCTCCGCCGGAGAAGGTGCTGAGGAAGACGGTCTCGTCCGGGGCGGGGACGTCGAAGAACTCCCCGTACATCTCGTCCTCCTCGATGATCATGGGGTGCGGGATCCCCTGCGCGATCGGGTGGGTCGGGTCGACCGTCCACACCAGCTCCCGGTCGTGCTCCGCACGCCAGCGCAGGGTGCAGGTGGTGCCCATGAGCTTCATGAAGATCTTCGACCAGTGCCCGGAGTGCAGGACGACGAGGCCCATGCCCTCCAGCACGTGGCGGTGCACCCGCTCGACCACCTCGTCGGCGACCTCGCCGTGCGCGGCGTGGCCCCACCAGGTGAGCACGTCGGTGTCGCGCAGCACCTCCTCGGTGAGCCCGTGCTCGGGGTCGTCGAGCGTCGCGGTGCGCACGCGCACGCCGTCGCCGAGGTTCTCCTCGATGCCCTGCGCGACGGCGCCGTGCATGCCGTCGGGGTAGCGGGCGGCGACCGACGGCTCGAGCTGCTCGTGGCGGTTCTCCCCCCAGACGGTGACGCGGATCGGTGCGGTCATGATGTCTCCTTCGCTCGGTGCCGGGTCGGTGCGGTGGCGGGTCGGTGCGTGGCCGTGGGTGGCAGGTCGGGCCGGGTCAGCCGGCCGCCGGCGTGGTCCGTGTCGACCTGCGCCGCACCAGCACCGCGGGCGCGAGCTCCCGCTCGCCGCCGGGCGGCGCGTCGCCGTCGAGCAGGGCGAAGACGCGCTCCATCACGCGCCTCGAGACGTCGCGCGGCCGCGGCGACGTGGCGGTGAGGCCGTGCGGCTCGGCCTCGGCGTCGAGGGCCAGACCGACGACGTCGACGTCCCGACCCGGCCGGCGACCCCGGTCTGCCAGCGCGCGGAACGTCGCGGGGACCGCGGTCGCGAGCACGAGGCCGGGCACCTCGCCGGACGCGAGGGCGCCGTCGACGACCCGCCCCACGTCCGGCTCGCCGGCCGGCTCGTGCCAGCGCAGCTCGACGCCGCGCCCCGCGGCCGCCGTGCGCGCCCCGCGCTCGAACCGCGGCACGAAGTTGACGCCCTGCGCGGTGACGTCCGGCCCCCAGCCCAGCACGTCCACCGTCCGGTGCCCCAGGTCGGCGAGCTCGGCCACGAGCAGCCCGCCCGCGGCCTCGAAGTCGAAGTCGAGGCAGTCGAGCCCCTCGGCGTCGTCCGGGATCCCGATGAACACGACGGGCAGCGGCAGCTCCCGCGCCACGTCGACGCGGTCGTCGTCGGTGCCGACCCCCATGACGACGAGGGCGTCGCACAGCGAGCGACCCGCCACCCGGCGCAACCCGGACGGGCCCTCGTCGGCGGTCACGAGGAGCACGTCGTGGTCGCGCCGCCGCGCGGCCAACAGGATCTCCTCGACGAACACCATGAGACGCTGCACGCTGGAGTCCGGGTCGACCGGCACCACGACCGCGACGGTGCTGGTGCGGTGCCCCGCCAGGGCCCGCGCCCCGGCGTGCGGCTCGTAGGTCAGGCGGTCGATGGCGTCCTGGACGCGCCGCCGCGTCTCCGGGGAGATCGGGCGCTTGCCGCTCATGACGTAGGAGACCGTCGACTGCGACACCCCGGCCTCGCGCGCGACGTCGGCGCTGGTCGGCCCCTTCGGCACGTCGTCTCCCGTCGTCGGCGGACGTCGCCGGGTCCCGGCGAAGGTCATCGATGCGCATCGATGCGCACTGGTCGACGACCCTAGCGACGCGCCGCCGGGGCGGCAAGGGTGTCGGCGGGCCTGCGGGTCGGGGGGGGGGGGGGGGGGGGGGGGGGTTGGGGGGGTGGACTTTGGGGGGGGGGGGTTCGGGGCGGCCTCGACCGGCGGCTCAGGAGTGCGGCACCGTCGCGGTGATGAGGGTGCCGTCGTCGCGGCGGTTGCCGGACAGGGCACGCAGGCTGGGGCGCCCCGGCCGCACCGGACCCTGGCCGTCGAGGGCGACGACGACCGGCTCGTCCGCGGTGACCGCCACCTGCTCGCCCCGCACGAAGACCGTCGCGCCCTCGCCGGTCTCGGCGACGAGCTCGAGCTCGTCCGTCCGCACCGTGACGCGCAGGCGCGACCCCTGCCACTGCACGCGGAAGGTCAGGGCCTCCCAGCCCTGCGGGAGGCGCGGGTCGAACGACAGCACCCCGTCGTGGTCCCGCATGCCGCCGAAGCCGAACGCGAGCGCCGACCAGGTGCCGCCCGCCGACGCCACGTGGACGCCGTCGGCGGCGTTGTCGTGCAGGTTCGCCAGGTCCACGAGCAGCGAGGACACGAAGTACTCGAGCGCGAGCTCGTGGTACCCGACCTCGGCCGCGACGATCGACTGCACGACGCCGGACAGCGTCGAGTCGCCGGTGGTCAGCGGGTCGTAGTACTCGAAGTCGGCCAGCTTCTGCTCGGCCGAGAAGTGCTGCCCCTGCAGGAACAGCGCCAGCACCACGTCCGCCTGCTTGAGCACCTGGTACCGGTAGATCACCAGCGGGTGGTAGTGCAGCAGCAGGGGGCGCTTGGTCACCGGCGTCGCGGCCAGGTCCCAGATCTCCCGCTCGAGGAAGTGGGAGTCCTGCGGGTGGATGCCGATGCTCTCCGCGTACGGGATCGACATGTGGTCGGCGGCCCGGGTCCACTCGGTGGTCTCGTGCACGCCCAGGGACAGGCGGTCCGCGAGGCGCTCGTAGTCCTCCGGGAAGTCCTCGCGCATCGCCTCCACGACGAACGCCGCGGCCCGCAGGTTGAACCGCGCCATGACGTTGGTGAACAGGTTGTCGTTCACCACGGTCGTGTACTCGTCGGGGCCGGTCACCCCGTGGATGTGGAAGTTGTCGTCGCCGTTGGCGCGCCAGAAGCCGAGGTCCTCCCACATGCGCGCCGTCTCGACCAGCACGTCCACCGCCTCGCGGCGCAGGAAGTCCGTGTCGCCCGTGGCCCGCACGTACTGCACCAGGGCGAAGCTGATGTCCGCGTCGATGTGGTACTGCGCAGTGCCCGCCGCGTAGTAGGCGGACGCCTCCTCGCCGTTGATGGTGCGCCACGGGAACAGGGCGCCCTTCTGCGACAGCTCCTTGGCGCGCCGGCGCGCGGCGTCGAGCATCTGGTAGCGGAACCGCAGGGCGTTGCGGGCGTACCGCGGGCTCGTGTACGTGAGGAACGGGAGCACGTAGATCTCCGTGTCCCAGAAGTAGTGGCCCGAGTAGCCGCTGCCGGTCAGGCCCTTGGCGGGGACGCCGGAGCCCTCGGCCCGCGCGGTCGCCTGGGCGAGCTGGAACAGGTTCCAGCGCACCGCCTGCTGGATCTCCGGGCGCCCCTCGATCTCGACGTCCGACCGCGCCCAGTAGTCGTCCAGCCAGGTGCGCTGGTGCGTGAACTGCTCCTCGATGCCGCCGGCGCGCACCCGGTCCAGGGTGCGGCGGCAGCGGTCGACGAGCTCGCGCGTGGGGACGCCGCGGGACGTGTGGTAGGTGACGACCTTGGTGAGGCGGATGGTGTGCCCCGCCTTCGCGTCGACGCGGAACACGTGCTTGGCGAGGTCGTCGTCGACCTGCGTGCGCACGTCCCACTCGTCCACGGTCTCCAGGCGGTGATCGGCCGCCACGGCGAGCGTCATGCCGGAGTTGGTGCAGCGGTACGACAGCACGAGCCGCTCGTCGTCGCCCCACCGGGTCTGCGGCTGCAGCACCCGGCCGGCGAACGCCTCCGCCTTGCGGGGGTCGAAGCCCTCGCCCAGCGACGCGGCGGGCACGTGGTACTCGTCCTGCCCGTCCTGCCGGTTGAGGATCTGCGACGAGATCGCCACCGGCCCGTCGGCGTCGAGCAGCGTGACCTCGAACGTCATGACGCCCAGGTGCCGCTCGACGAACGACACCATGCGCTCCGAGGCCACCTTGACCCGCTTGCCCGACGGCGTGCGCCACAGGATCTCGCGGCGCAGGACGCCGTCGCGCAGGTCGAGCGCGCGCTCGTAGCCGATGAGGTCGGCCACCGGCAGCAGCAGCGGCTCGTCGTCCACGTACAACCGGATCACCTTGGTGTCCGGGGCGTTGACGATGGTCTGGCCGACCTTGGCGAAGCCGTACGCCTCCTCGGCGTGCCGGATGGGCCACGTCTCGTGGAAGCCGTTGACGAACGTGCCGTGCGAGTGGGACTCACGCCCCTCCTCGACGTTGCCGCGCATCCCGAGGTAGCCGTTCCCCACCGCGAAGAGGGACTCGGTGACCCCGAGGTCCTCCGCGGAGAACTCGGCCTCCACCAGGCGCCACGGCTCGGCGGGGAAGCGCAGGCGGTCCACGGACCGCTGCTCGTCGGCGGTGCGGCGGATCATGCCCGACCCTCCTGCCGGTCGGCGGGCTCGTCCAGGATCGACGCGTCCAGCTCGCCCAGGTCGGCGACGACGCGGTCCGCACCGTGCGCGGCGAGCGCCTGCGCCCCGACGCCGCGGTCGACGCCGAGGACGAGGCCGAAGGGCCCCGCCGCGCCGGCCTGCACGCCGGACAGGGCGTCCTCGACGACGACCGCCTCGGCGGTCGGGACGCCGAGCAGCTCGGCGGCCCGGAGGTACGTGTCCGGCGCGGGCTTGCCCGGCAGGTGCTCGCGGGCCGCGACGTTGCCGTCCACGACGACCTCGAACCGCTCGGTCAGCCCGGCCGCGGCGAGCACGGCGGGCGTGTTGCGCGACGACGAGACCACGGCGACCTGCGCGCCCGCGGCCGTCACGGCGTCGAGGAAGCGCACCGAGCCCGGGTAGGGCGCGATGCCCTCCTCGTCGAACATCCGGTTGACGATCGCGTCCTTGCGGTTGCCGAGCGCGCACACGGTGTCCTCGCCGGGCGCGTCGTCGGCGGTGCCGTGCGGCAGCTCGACGCCGCGCGAGGCGAGGAACGTCGCCACGCCGTCGTACCGCGGCTTGCCGTCGATGTGCGCGAAGTAGTCGGCGGACGTGTACGGCGCGAGGCCACGGGCCTCGCAGTAGGGCGCGAACAGGCGTTCCCACGCCCGCATGTGCACCTCGGCGGTCGGGGTGAGCACGCCGTCGAGGTCGAACAGCACGGCTCGGAGGCTGGTCACGGGCGTCCTTCGCGGGTCGGGGTCGGGTCGCGGGCACCGTCCCCCTGCGGGCCGACGCCGGGGTTCAGCCTACGCAGTCACCGGGGCGCTCCGGGAGCACGCGCCGCGCCTCGGTGAGATCTTCGCGGATCGGTCCCACGACCGTCCCGGTCCCGTCCCGCTCAGGCCAGGTCAGCTCCGGTCAGGCGGCGGCCCGCTCCGCGAGCGCCTCCGCCACCCGCCCGAGGTTCGCCAGCTCCGCGCGACGGGTGTCGACGTCGGCGAGGCTCCGTCGCGACGCGGCGAGCAGCGTCACGTCGGCCAGCCCGGCCGCGGGCAGCCCGATGCGGCGCCACGGCTCGGCGACCAGGCGGACCAGCGCGCCGAGCTGCGGCCCGGAGCACTGCGAGACGGTGGCGGGCGGCAGCCCGGCCCACAGGCCCATGCCCCGCTCGGTCGCGCGGGCGAGCAGCTCCCAGGCGCGCTCGTTCCAGCCCGCCGCCTCCCCCGCGCCGCCGACGTCGGCGAGGTCCAGCCCGACGGCGTCCGCCCCCGCCAGCGCGACGGGCGGCACGCCCACCCAGGTGGCGCCGAGGTGCACGACGACGCGGGAACCGGCCTCGTGCGCGGCGTCGACGACGGGTCGCAGCCCCTCGACGACGTCGGGCCCGGGCACCGCCCGCAGGCGGGAGTAGCCGGAGAAGCTGGGCAGGACGCCCGCGTGCACCTGGCCCAGCAGGGGCTCGGTGAGCTGCACGACCGGCGTCGCGCCGGGGACCTGGGCGCGCACGTCCGCCACGTGGCGGCGGACCGCCTCGGCCAGCGCGAGCGACAGGTCGCGGCGGGCGCCGGCGTCGGCCAGGACGCGGTCGCCGCGCGCCGACCACAGCTGGGCGGCGAGGGTCCACGGGCCGGTGAGCTCGACGGCGAGCGGGCCGTCGTGCCCCACGGCCGCCACCGCCAGCGCGGACAGGTCCTCCCGCAGCAGGGACTCCGCGCGGCGCAGGTCGGCGCCGGGGTGGTCGGTCAGCTTCCAGCCGTGCGGGCCCAGCTCGACCGGCATCTCCGCCAGCAGCGCCGCCGTCCGGCCGACGGCGTCGGCCCCCGGCCCGCGACCGGTGAGCTGGGCGAGGAACGGGACCGGGTCGACGCCGGTCGGCAGCGACGCCAGGTCGTCGAGCACGGTCTGCTGCGCCACGAGCTCGTCGCGCGCGCCGCCGGGCCACGGCCCGTGGCCGGAGACCGCCGTCACGCGTCCGCCCTCGCTCCGGCCGGGCGCCCGCCCACGACCTCCACCACGCTGTCGCCCGATGTCACCCGATGTCACCTCTCCCACCCCGTCATGGCACGGCCGGTCGCCGCTCTCGAAGGGTAGGAGCACGGTAACGGTCCGACGAAGGAGTCCCGATGTCCGTCATCCTCGACCAGGCGCCCGCGGCACCCGCGGGCCGGGCCCCCACGTCACCGCTCGTGCACCCCTCGGGCGGGTCGTCGACCGTGCTGTCCACCCCCCGGGCGGTCGCCACCCGCGTCCACGCCAACGCCATGCCGTCGGGCGCCGAGGCGGTGCTGCGGCGCCAGCTCGCGCCCGGGTTCCGCAACCACGACGTGCTGCCGGGCTGCGCCGGCGGCCCCGACGCGCTCGTGGCGACGATGCACTGGTTCCACGACGCGTTCGACGAGCAGCGCGTCGAGGTGCTGCACGCCGTCACCGAGGGCGACCTGGTGTCGCTGCACGTCGCGTTCAGCGCCCTGCACTCGGGGTTCTTCCTCGGCGTCGCGCCCTCGCACCGGCGCTTCACCGTGCGCGAGATGCACCTGGTGCGCGTCGCCGACGGGCTCGAGGCCGAGCACTGGGTCATGCGCGACCAGGTGTGGTGGGAGCACGAGCTGCGTCGCTGAGCGCCACCGCCGCCGTGGGAGACTGCGCCCATGCGGATCACCGTGCGCAACGCCCGTTTCCAGCAGCTGCAGACGCTGCTCACGAACCGCACCAAGCGCGGTCGCGCCGGGGAGTTCCTGGTGCAGGGCGTCCGCCCGATCACGATGGCGGTCGAGCAGGGCTGGCAGGTGCGCACGCTGCTGCACGAGACGGACCGCCGGCTGTCGTCGTGGGCCCAGGAGATGCTGCAGGCCACGGGCGCCGAGACGATCGCGATGTCGCCCGACCTGCTCGCCGAGCTCGCCGAGAAGGACGAGGGCGCCAGCGAGCTGCTGGCCGTGGTCGCGATGCCCGCAGACGACCTGGCGCGCGTCCCGGTGGGTCCGTCGTTCCTGGGCGTCGTCTTCGACCGCCCCACCCAGCCGGGCAACGTCGGCGCGGTCGTGCGGTCCGCGGACGCGTTCGGCGCCGACGGCCTGGTCGTCACCGGCCACGCCGCCGACCCCTACGACCCGAAGGCCGTGCGCGCGACCACCGGCTCCCTCTTCGCGCTGCCCGTCGTCCGGGCGGCCTCGCACGGCGAGGTCATGGACTGGGTGGGCGCGCACCGTGCCGCCGGGCGCCCGGTGACCGTCGTCGCGACCGACGAGGACGGCGACGCCGCGCCCGCCGACGTCGATCTCACCGGCCCGGTTCTCCTCGCCGTCGGCAACGAGACCGCCGGGCTGTCGAGGGGCTGGCGCGAGGCGGCCGACGTCACGGTGGCGATCCCGATGGCCGGCTCGGCCAGCTCGCTCAACGCCTCGAACGCCGCGTCGATCGTGCTGTACGAGGCGCGCCGGCAGCGGCTCGCGCGGGGCTGAGCCCGTCCGGACCCGTTCGGGGACGGCGTCAGCCGCGCCAGGCGCGCGCGACGGTGCCCTGGCCGAGCACCCGCGTGCCGCGGTACACCACCAGCGACTGCCCGGCCGCGACGCCGCGCAGCGGGCGGCCGGTGAGCTCCACCTCCATCGCCGGGACGCCGTCCGCCGTCGTCGCCCGCACGCGGGCGGGCACGGGGGCGCCGTGGGCGCGGACCTGCACCTCGACGTCGTCGAGCCACGTGCTCCCGGCGTCGCCCTCCGGGGCGGCGAGCCACACCGCCTTCCCCGCCTCGATCCGGTCCACGCTGAGCAGCTCGGCCGGCCCGACCACGACGGTGTTGGTCGACGTCTGCACGTCCACCACGTACCGGGCGCGCCCGTCGGCGGCGGGGTGGCCGAGGCCCAGGCCCTTGCGCTGGCCGACCGTGAACGCGTACGCGCCGTCGTGCGCGCCGACGACGGCGCCGTCGGTGTCCACGACCTCGCCCGGGCGCGATCCGAGCCGGTCGCGCAGGAAGCCGCGGGTGTCGCCGTCGGCCACGAAGCAGATGTCGTAGGAGTCCGGCTTGGCGCTCACGGACAGGCCGCGCCGCTCGGCCTCCGCGCGCACCTCGGCCTTGGAGGCGAAGCCGCCGAGCGGGAACATCGCGCGCGCCAGCCGCTCCGGGCCCATCACGGCCAGCACGTAGGACTGGTCCTTCTCGTCGTTCGGCGACCGGTGCAGCTCGCGGGTCGCGGTGCCGTCGGCGGCCTCGCGCGTCACGACCTGCGCGTAGTGGCCGGTGGCGACGGCGTCGAACCCGAGGGCCGTGGCCTTGTCGAGGAGCGCCTCGAACTTGATGTGCTCGTTGCAGCGCACGCACGGGTTCGGGGTGCGGCCGGCCGAATACTCTCGCAGGAAGTCGGCGACGACGGTCTGCTCGAACGTCTCCGAGAGGTCCCAGACGTAGTACGGGATGCCGAGCACGTCCGCGGCGCGGCGCGCGTCGCCGGCGTCCTCGATGGAGCAGCAGCCGCGCGAGCCGGTGCGGAACTGGTCGCGGTTGCGGCTCAGGGCCATGTGCACGCC
The DNA here is from genome assembly GCF_042264825.1 of Isoptericola sp. NPDC056134. Lineage (NCBI taxonomy): Bacteria > Bacillati > Actinomycetota > Actinomycetes > Micrococcales > Promicromonosporaceae > Isoptericola > Isoptericola sp. NPDC056134. The sequence continues at coordinate 133,447 of NZ_JBHJVM010000011.1, read as the reverse complement.
GACCACGTCGTGCCCCGCCTCCACGGCGAGCGCCGCGGCGACGGCCGAGTCCACGCCGCCCGACATGGCGGCCAGCACCCTCATGCCGTGCCCCCCGCACCGGCCGGCGCGGACACGAGGCCCGCCGCGCGGGCCCGCTCGACGACCTGGGGCAGCGCGGCGACGAGGCGGTCGACGTCCGCGGCGGTCGACGTCGCGCCGAGCGAGAAGCGCAGCGCGCCCCGGGCCTCGAGCTCCGGCACGCCCATCGCGAGCAGCACGTGCGACGGCTGCGGCACGCCCGCCTGGCACGCCGACCCGGTGGAGGCCTGCACTCCCGCGGAGTCCAGCAGGTAGAGCAGCGAGTCGCCCTCGGCGCCGGGGAACGTGAAGTGCGCGTTGGCCGGGAGCCGCGCGGCGGCGCCGTCGCCCGCGGTCGGGCCCGGGTCGGGGCCGCGCAGCACCGCCTCCGGGTCGACGGCGCGCACGCCCGCGACGAGCCGGTCCCGCAGGGCGCCCAGGGCCGCGGCGCGCTCGGGCCGGGCGGCGACGGTCTCCGCGAGCGCGACGGCGAACGACCGGATCGCGGGCACGTCGAGCGTCCCGGAGCGCACCCCGCGCTCCTGGCCGCCGCCGTGCTGCACGGCCTCGAGCGGCAGGTCGCGGCGGGCGAGCAGTGCGCCCACGCCGATCGGCCCGCCGAGCTTGTGCGCCGTCACCGTCATCGCGTCGACGCCCGAGGCCGCGAAGTCGACGTCGACCTGGCCCACGGCCTGCACCGCGTCGGTGTGCACGGGGACGCCGTGCTGGTGCGCGAGCCGCACGACGTCACGCACCGGCTGCAGCGTGCCCACCTCGTTGTTGGCCCACATCACCGAGACGAGCGCGACCTCGTCGCCGTGCTCCGTCAGCTCGGCGCGCAGGGCTGCGAGGTCGAGCCGGCCGTCGCCGTCCACGGGGAGCAGCACGATCTCCGCGCCCGCGTGCCCCGCGAGCCAGAACGCCGGGTCGAGCACCGCGTGGTGCTCGACGGCGGAGACGAGCACGCGGGTGCGGCGCGGGTCCGTGCGGCGCCGGCCCCAGAAGATCCCCTTGATGGCGAGGTTGTCGGACTCCGTGCCCCCGCCGGTGAAGATCACCTCGCTGGGCCGCGAGCCCAGCGACGCGGCGACGGACTCGCGCGACTCCTCGACGGCCCGTCGCGCCGCGCGCCCCGCGGAGTGCAGCGAGCTCGCGTTGCCGGTCCGGCCGGCCTCCGCCACGTACGCCTCGAGCGCCGCCCGCGACATCGGGGTCGTGGCGGCGTGGTCGAGGTAGGCGCCGGCGGGCGCCTCGGGGGTGGTCACGGTCCCCCAGTCTACGAACTGCGCCGGCGCCCACCGCCACCGCGAGATAGAGAACCCCGAGTCGCGAGATAGAGAGGCTGCGACGGGGCCGCTAGCGCTGCGGCCTCGTCGCGGCCTCTCTATCTCGCGACTCGGGGTTCTCTATCTCGCGCCCAGGGGTCAGCGGTGGCGCGGCCACGGGAACGGCCCGGGGCCGTCCCAGCCGTCGCCGCCCTTGCCGTGCCCGTTGCCGTTCCCGTTGCCGTGGCCGTTCCCGTGACCGTGGCCGTTCCCGTGACCGTGGCCGTTCCCGGGGTGCTCGCCCCGGCCGGTCCTGTAGACCTGGATCGTGGACGGGCGAGGCCCGCGCCACGCGCCGGCGGGGGCCCGCTCGCCCTCGGCGAGGTAGTCCGGGAAGTAGGAGTTCGGCGCGGCGAACGTGCCGTCCTCGCCCGGGTGCTGGACGTTGACGTAGACCATCGCGTCGCGCGAGTCGACGACCGGGCCGCACGTCTCGGCGTCGCGCGGCACGGACAGGAACTGCTCCACACGGCCCCGCTGGCGGCCCGTGAGCGTCACCTTGAACAGGCCGTCGCACTTCTGGATCGTCGACGGCGCGCCGTCCGTGGAGATCCACAGGTTGCCCTCGGCGTCGAACGCGAGGTTGTCGGGGCACGAGATCGGCGAGACCCGGTCGGCGGGGAAGCCGGAGAAGTACGTCGAGTCGTTCACCGACGGGTCGCCCGCGACGAGCAGCAGGTTCCACGTGAACGTCGTGGCGGTCTGGTCGCCGCGGTCCTCGATGATCTCCACGACGTGACCGTCGCGGTTGGTGGTGCGGGGGTTGGGCTCGGTGGCGCCCTCCTTGCCGTCCTTGCCGCGGTCGGTGTTGTTGGTGCACGCCACGTAGATGCGGCCGGTGAGCGGGTTCGGCTCCACGTCCTCCGGGCGGTCCATCTTGGTGGCGCCGACGGCGTCCGCGGCCAGCCGCGTGAAGACGAGCACCTCCTCGGTGGTCATGCCCGGCACCTGCGACTCGCCGTCCTTGACGAGCGGGACCCACTCGCCGGTGCCGTCGAAGCCGCCGTCGGAGGGGACGGCGCCCGAGCCGTCGATCTCCGACGCCGGGGAGTCGCCCCGGAAGCGCGCGACGAACAGGTCGCCCTCGGACAGCAGGGTCTTGTTGTGGCGGCGCGCCCCGCGGCTGCTGCCGTCGCGGAAGCGGTTCTTCGACACGAACTTGTACACGTAGTCGAAGCGCTCGTCGTCGCCCATGTACGCGACGGCGTGGCCGCGGCGGGACAGGATGACGTTGGCGCCCTCGTGCTTGAAGCGACCCATCGCCGTGTGCTTCACGGGCGCCTCGTCGGGCTCGTACGGGTCCACCTCGACGATCCAGCCGAACCGGTGGCTCTCGTACTCGTAGCCCGGGTTGCGGCCGTCGAACCGCGGGTCGTCGAGCTCCCAGCCGTAGCTCGTCGCCGCGTCCTTGAGGCCGTACCGCGCGTCGCGCGGGTCCTTGCCGTTGACGCGGAAGTTCGCGTTGTAGTTCTCCTCCCCGGAGACGACCGTGCCCCACGGCGTCGTACCGCCCGCGCAGTTGTTGAGCGTGCCGCGCACGCGGGTGCCGGTCGGGTCCTCGACCGTCTTCATGAGGTACGAGCCGGCGGCCGGGCCGTCCACGTGGAACTCCGTGTCCACGGTGATGCGGCGGTTGTAGCGGCTGATCCGCGAGTACGTCCACGGCGAGCCCTCGCGGTCGCGGCGCACCTCGACCACCGATAGCCCCCAGGCGGCGCGCTCGATCGCGCGGCGCGTGGCGGCGTCGTACGAGTCGTCGAACATGATCCCGGCGTTGGTGTACTCGTGGTTGCTCACCAGCAGGCCGCGCGTGCCGCGCTTCGTCGTCCCGCGGGGCCGGACGGCGTCCGGGTCGGCGGGCAGGATGTCGAGGTAGTCGACGTTGTAGCCGAACTGCTTGGCCTGCTGCTCCGGCGTCTGGCGCGCGGCGTCGAACGCGCGGCCGCCGGGCAGTATCGGGTCGCCCCAGCGGATGATCGGCGACCACTCGTACCCCTCGGGCACGACGAACGCGTCCACGCCGGCGTCCTGCGGTGCGATGGCGCCGAAGGCGAGGCCCTTGCCGGCACCGTGGCCTCGGCCCGCGGCCGTGACGGCGCTCGCTCCGGGCGCGCCCGCCACCTGGGCGCCCACGACGACGGTGGCGGCCGCGGCGGCCAGGCCGCCGAGCATGACGCGGCGGGACAGCGCCCGCGCCGCGACGTCGCGGAAGTACTCGTTGGCGGACTCGTTGGGCGCGGGGTGCGAGCACGCGTCGGCGCACTTGAGCCGGCACGTGACCGGGCTGCGCTTGCCGCGCGCGTAGTGAGGGCTGTGAGGCGCGGCCGCGAGCTCCAGCAGCGGGCGCGACTCGGGGGCGATCGTCATCGGGCACTCCTGAGGGTGAAGCAGTGTCGGGACAGGGGGTGACGTGCCCGAACGTAGGGAGCACCGATGGCGGGCGGCCGTCGTGACACCGACCCTCAGGTGAACAGCAGGTGACCTCGGGGTCGACCTCGGAGTCGACCTCGGAGTCGGCCTCGCGTCCGACCTCAGCCGAGCGAGGCCACCCACTCCGACGTGCCGTCGTCGAAGCCCTGCTCCTTCCAGATCGGCACCTCGGCCTTGAGCTCCTCGACCAGGTCCGACGCCGCGGTGAACGCCGCCTGCCTGTGCCCCGCCGCTACGGCCGCCACCACCGCGACGTCGCCGATCGTCAGGTCGCCGGTGCGGTGCACGACGGCGATGCGGACGCGGTCCCCCGTCGCCGCGGCCGTGCGGCGCGCGACGCGTTCCGCCACCGTCCGCAGCACCGTCGCCGCGTCCGGGTGCGCCTCGTAGTGCAGGCGCAGGACCCCGCGCCCGCCGTCGTGGTCGCGCACGTAGCCCGAGAACGTCGCCACCGCGCCGCACGCGTCGTCGCGCACCAGCGCCCCGAGCTCCGCGACCAGCGGGTCCAGGGGCGAGTCGACGACGTCGGCGCGCAGCACCACCGCCGACGGCTCCCCTGAGGTCGAGCCGGAGGCGTCCCGGTCGAGACCTGCGCGCTCGACCTCGGCAGCTGAGGCTCGACCTCGCGGCGTGGGGCCCGCGGGGTGGTCGCCGCCCGCGAGCTGGTCGACGGCGTGCGGCAGCACGTCGGCCAGCGCGTCGAGGCCGTCCGTCACGCCGCCGACGGAGCCGGGCAGGTTGACCACCAGCGTGCGGCCGGCCACCCCGGCGACGCCGCGGGACAGCGCCGCCGCCGGGACGGCCCGCTTCGCGGGGTCGGTCGGCGCGGTCGAGCGCGCACGGACGAGCTCCGCGATCCCCGGCACCTCGCGGTCCAGGACGGCGCGGGTCGCCTCCGGGGTGCGGTCGCGCGGGCCGAGCCCCGTGCCGCCGCTGGTGACGATCAGGTGCGGCACGTCGTCCGGCGCCTCCCTCGCCCCCGGTGCGAGCAGCGCGGCGAGCGCCTCGCGCACCGGCTCGCCGTCGGGCACGACGACGGGCTGCGACGTGCGCCAGCCCCGGGCCGCGAACCACGCGACGGCCGCCGGGCCCGAGCGGTCCTCGTACTCCCCCGCCGCCGCGCGGTCCGAGGCCACGACGACGGCGACGCGCCGCTGTGCGTGAGCGCCGGCGTGGTGCTCGTGCGTGCCGGTCATGCGTCCTCCCGGCCCGACTCGGAGGTGGACGCCGCGCGCGCCCAGTCGCCGGACGTGCCGCCCGACTTCGCCACCACCTGCACGTCGGTGAGCACGGCGGCCTTGTCGACGGCCTTGATCATGTCGTAGAGCGTCAGCCCGGCGACGGTGACCGCGGTGAGCGCCTCCATCTCGACGCCGGTGCGGCCGGTGGTGCGCACGGTGGCGGAGATCCCGACGGTGCCGGACCCGTCGGAGGCGGGCACGACGTCGATCTCCACGCCGGAGATCGGCAGCGGATGGCACAGCGGCACGAGGTCGGGCGTGCGCTTGGCGCCCAGGATCCCGGCGATGCGCGCCGTGGCGATCGCCTCCCCCTTCGGCAGGTCGCCGGACGCGATCCGCTCGACGACGTCCGCGCGCGTGCGCAGCACGCCCGTCGCGGTCGCCTGCCGCTTCGTCACGTCCTTGGCGGAGACGTCGACCATGTGGGCAGCGCCGTCGGCGCGGTAGTGGGTCAGGCCCTGCGTCGGGTCGTTCGGGTCGGTCAACGGAGCTCCTGGTAGTCGACGAGGTCGCCGGCGTCGAGGTGCGCGACGCCGGGCGGCACGTGCACGAGGACGGTCGCGGCGGCGAGGTGGGTCAGCAGGTGCGAGCCGGGTCCGCCGGTCATGCGCACACGGCCGTCGGTGTCGAGCGCGCCCCGCCGCACCTGGTGCAGCGCGGGCGGCGAGTCGAGCGGCTCGGCGAGCGGCGCGCGGCCGGTCGCGCGGCGGGCCGGCGACGCGCCCGTCGCCGCGGCGAGCACCGGGCGCAGGAACAGCTCGAACGACACGTACGCGCTCACCGGGTTGCCGGGGAACGCGACGAGCGGCACGTCCCGCCCGGACCCGAGGGTGACCGTGCCGAGGCCCTGCGGCCCGCCCGGCTGGACGGCGACGTGCCCGAACCAGGCGTCCGTGAGGGTCTGTCGCACCACCTCGTACGCCCCGGCGGACACGCCGCCGGTCGTGACGACGAGGGCGACGTCGCCCGCCGCGTCGGCGAGCACCCGGAGCAGCGCGTCGGGCCGGTCCGGCGCGACGCGGGTCGTGACCCGGGCACCTGCCTGCCCGAGCGCCGCGGTGAGCGCGGCGCCGTTGGCGTCGTGCACCTGCGCCGGGCCGAGCGGCGCCCCAGCAGGGGCGAGCTCCGAGCCCGTCGACACGAGCAGCACGTGCGGCGGGGCCGCGACCTCGACGGTCGTGACGCCCGCGGCGACGAGCGCCCCGAGCTGCGGGCCTCCGAGCGGCGTCGCGGCGGGGACCAGCACGTCGCCGGCCGCGACGTCGGAGCCCGCCGTCCGCACGAACGTGCCCCGCGTGACGGGAACGGCGAACCGGACCTCCGCGGACGTGGCCGGGTCCGGGAAGCGCGGCGGGTCGGCGTCCTCGATCCTGACGACGGCGTCGGCCCCGGCGGGCACGGGCGCACCCGTCATCACGGGGGCCGCGGTGCCCGGCTCCAGCGTCGGCGGCTGGGTCCCGGCGGGGACGGGCGCGACGACGGGCAGCACCACCGGGTCGCCGACGGACGCGCCGGCGAGGTCCGCGGAACGCACCGCGTAGCCGTCCATCTGGGAGTTGTCGAAGCCGGGCAGCGCGGCGGCGGCCGTCGCGTCGCGCGCCAGCACGCGGGGCGACAGCCCGGCGCCGGCGCCCACCTGCGTCAGCAGGGTCGCGACGTCGATCCGCGCGGACGCCCGCCCGCGCGCCGCCGCCAGGGCGGGCTCGACCGCCTCGGCCACCGCGGCCGCGTGGTCGGCCACCGACCGTCGCCGCGTCACGTCGTCATGCACGGGCGTCAGCCTATGTCCCCCGCCGCCCACGGTCCCCGGCGGGAGCCGCATCCGCAGCGTTCCCCGCAGATGCGGGGCTATGCTGCTGCCCGTGCCGCACATGCGAGTTTCGGAAGCGTCCGTGTACCTCGGCGTCAGCGACGACACGGTGCGCCGCTGGATCGACCGCGGGCTGCTCGGGTCCACGACGGACGCGTCGGGCCGCAAGGTCGTCGACGGGTACGAGGTGGCGATGGTGGCGCGCGAGCACGCGACCGTCCCAGCCCTGCCCGGCGGGATGAAGAGCTCGGCGCGCAACCGCTTCGTCGGGCTCGTCACGGACATCCAGAGCGACCCGGTCATGTCGCAGGTGGAGCTGCAGTGCGGCCCGTTCCGCGTGGTGTCGCTCATGAGCAGCGAGGCCGTGCGCGACCTCGGTCTCGAGCGCGGCTCCGTGGCGGTGGCGGTCATCAAGTCGACGACGGTCGTGATCGAGGCAGAGGACAAGGGTGTCGCATGAGGAAGCACATCGCCGCCGGGGCCGCGGCGCTCGCAGTGACGGCGCTGGCGGGCTGCGGCGCGCCGGCGTCGGGCGACGACGGCGGCACGACGACGCTCACCGTGTTCGCGGCGGCCTCGCTGAAAGGCTCGTTCGAGGACCTCGCCGAGCAGTTCGAGGCGGCGCACGACGGCGTGGACGTCCAGCTCAGCTTCGCGGGGTCGTCCGACCTGGTGGCGCAGATCCAGCAGGGCGCGCCCGCCGACGTCTTCGCCTCCGCGGACACGGCGAACATGGACAAGCTCGTCGGAGACGACCTGGTGACCGACCCGCGGGACTTCGCCACCAACACGCTGGAGTTCGCCGTCCCGCCGGGCAACCCGGCCGGCGTCGAGTCCCTCCAGGACCTCGCCTCCCCGGACGTGAAGCTCGTGCTGTGCGCGCCCGAGGTGCCGTGCGGGGCCGCGTCCGCGAAGGTCGCCGACGCCGCGGGCCTCGACCTCCGGCCCGTGAGCGAGGAGCAGAGCGTGACCGACGTCCTCGGCAAGGTGATCGCGGGCGAGGCGGACGCCGGGCTCGTGTACGTCACGGACGTCGCCGCCGCGGGCGACGACGTCGAGGGCGTCGAGCTCCCCGAGGCGTCCGAGGCCGTCAACACGTATCCGATCGCGCCCGTCGCCGACGCCGAGCAGGCGGAGCTCGCGCAAGAGTTCGTCGACCTCGTCCTGTCGGACGACGGCCGGCGGACCCTCGCCGGGTTCGGCTTCGCGGCCCCGTAGGCGTCCCGTGCGGGTGTCGCCGGGCTCGACCACCGGGGGGACCGCCGTCGGCCTGCCGCGATGGGCGTTCGTGCCCGCCGCGGTGGGCGGGCTGTTCGTGCTGCTGCCGCTGGTCGCGATGGCGACGCGGGTCGACTGGTCGAGCTACTGGTCGCTGATCACCAGCGAGTCGGCGCGGGCGGCGCTGCTGCTGAGCCTGCAGACGTCGGCCGCGAGCACGGTCGCGTGCCTCGTGCTCGGCGTCCCGATGGCGCTCGTGCTGGCGCGGTGCCGCTTCCCCGGCATCGACCTGCTGCGCTCGCTGGTCATGGTGCCGCTGGTGCTGCCGCCCGTGGTGGGCGGCATCGCGCTGCTCTACACGTTCGGCCGCCGCGGCCTGCTCGGCGAGACGCTGGAGGTGGCGGGCGTGCAGATCGCGTTCTCGACGACGGCGGTGGTGCTGGCGCAGACGTTCGTCGCGCTGCCGTTCCTCGTGACGAGCCTCGAGGGCGCGCTGCGCACGGCGGGCGCACGCTACGAGGCGGTCGCGGCGTCGCTCGGCGCGCGCCCGACGACGGTGCTGCGCCGCGTGACCCTCCCCCTCGTGTGGCCGGGCCTGCTGTCCGGGGCGGTGCTGTCGTTCGCCCGCGCCCTCGGCGAGTTCGGCGCCACCATCACGTTCGCCGGCAGCCTGCAGGGCGTCACCCGCACCCTGCCGCTGGAGATCTACCTGCAGCGCGAGACCGACCCCGACGCCGCCGTCGCGCTGTCCCTCCTGCTCGTCGTCGTCGCCGTCCTCGTCATCGCCGCCACGCGACGCGACCGGAGCCCGCTGTGACGCTGACGTTCGCCGCCACGCTGCCCGCCCGCGGCTTCGACGTCGAGCTCGACGTCCCCGAGGGCCGCACCCTCGCCCTGCTCGGCCCCAACGGGGCGGGCAAGTCGACGGCGCTCGGCCTCACGGCGGGCACGCTGCGCCCGCACGACGGCGAGATCGCGCTCGACGGCCGCCCCCTCGTGCGCGCCGCCGGCGGCCGCGTCCGCACCTGGGTGCCGCCGCACGACCGGCACGTCGCGCTGCTCGCGCAGGAGCCGCTGCTCTTCCCGCACCTGTCCGTGCGCCAGAACGTGGCGTTCGGGCCGCGGTCCCAGGGCGCCCGACGGCGCACGGCCGCCGCGGCGGCAGACCGGAGGCTCGAGCAGGTCGGGCTCGCGCACCTGGCGGACCGTGCGCCGTCGACCCTGTCGGGCGGGCAGGCGCAGCGCATCGCCGTCGCGCGGGCGCTCGCGGCCGAGCCGCGGCTGCTGCTGCTCGACGAGCCCATGGCCGCGCTCGACGTCGACGTCACGCCCGAGCTGCGCCAGACCCTCCGGCACCTGCTCGAGGGGCAGACGGCCGTGATCACCACCCACGACGTCCTCGACGCGCTGCTGCTCGCCGACGAGGTGGCCGTGGTCGAGGGCGGGCGCGTCGTCGAGCGCGGCCCGACCGCCCAGGTGCTGAGCCGGCCGCGCAGCGCGTTCGCGGCGAAGATCGCCGGGCTCAACCTCCTGGCCGGGTCGTGGACCGGCGACGGCGTGCGCACCCCCGCGGGCGAGGTGGTGCACGGCCGCACCCCGGCCGACGGGATCGCCGCGGGCACACCCACGACCGCCGTCTTCCGACCCGCCGCCGTCGCCGTGTACCTCGACGAGCGGCACGGCTCCCCGCGCAACACGTTCCGCGCCACCGTGCGGTCCCTCGAGCCGCGCGGCGACCTGGTGCGCGTGCGCACCGACCGTCTCGCCGCCGACGTCACGCCCCAGTCCGCCGCCGAGCTCGCCCTCGTGCCCGGCGCGCCGGTGTGGCTGTCGGTCAAGGCCGCGGAGGTCGACGTCTACCCGGCGTGACCCTCGGTGGCCGTCCAGTGCGCGTCGTCGTGCGCGAGCTCCAGCCGGTAGCCGCGCTTGACGACGGTCTTGACCAGCTCGCGCCGGCCGGTGGCGTCGCGCAGGCGGGCGACGGCGACCTCGACGGCGTGCGGGTCGCGGGAGCTGCCGGGCAGCACGTCGAGCACGCGCTCGCGCGGCACGACGTCGCCTCCGGCGGCGGCGAGCAGCCGCAGCACCTCGACGCCGGTCGGCGACAGGGGCAGCACCTGCTGGTCCAGGACGGCGACGCGCGCCCGGATGACGAGCGGCCCGGCGACGGTGGCGAGGGCCACCGATTCCAGGTGCTCGTAGTGCCCGACGATCGACCGCACGAGCGCGCCGAGCCGGCCGCGCTCGGGCTGCAGGGTCGGGATGCCGCGCGACTCCAGCGGGCGCGCGGTGACGGGCCCGACGGCGGCGGCGACCATCGACCCGTCGACGAACCGCGCCACGACCGCGTCCCGCAGGCCCTGGGTCTCGACCGCGCGCAGCCACGCCTCGGCGCCGGGCGCGGACGTGAAGGCGACGGCGTCGATCTCGCCCGCCGCAGCGGCGCGCACGGAGTCCTCGACGGCGGCCGGGTCGGGCGGCGGTCCCCATCGGTACACGACCAGCGCGGACACCCGGGCGCCGGCCTTCTCGAACACGGCGTCCAGCCCGTCGGCGCCCGCCCCGTGGTGCTGGATGGCGACGTGCAGCCCGCCCACGCCCTCGCTGAGCAGCACCTCGGCGACCTCGGCCGACGTCTCAGACTCCGCGACCCAGTCGGCCTGCAGCCCCGCGGCCTGGATGGCGCCGCGCGCCTTGGGGCCGCGCGCGACGATCCGCGACCGGCCCAGGACGGCGAGCAGGTCGTCGGCGAGCCCGTGCGCGTCGGCGGCCTCGATCCACGCGCGGAAACCGACGCCGGTGGTCGCGACGACGACGTCCGGCGGGTCGGCGACGAGGGCGCGCGTCGCCGCGATCAGGGCGTCGTCGTCCACGTGCGGGATCATGCTCAGCGCCGGAGCGTGCCGGACCGAGGCGCCGCGGCGCTCCAGGGCGGCGGCCAGCTCGCCCGAGCGGCGGTCGGCCGTGACCAGCACCGTGCAGCCCGCCATCACCTGGCCCAGCGCCGGCCGGGGGCCCGGCGCGGTATCAGCCACCGACCTGCCCTGCGGCTCCTCCTGCGTCACGCGCGACCTCCAGCAGCTCCTCGTGGGCCACGTCGCCGATCACGACCACGGCCGGCGCGCGGACCCCGACCTCCTCGGCACGCTTGGCGGCCAGGTCGAGGGCGACGCGCGTGACCCGCTGGTCGGGCAGCGAACCTCGTTCCACGATAGCGACGGGCGTCCCCGGCGCGGCGCCCGCGTCCAGCAGGCGGGCGACGATCCCGGGCAGGGCGGCCACGCCCATGAGCACGACCAGCGTCGCCGCCCGCGAGGTCACGCACGCGACGGAGACGTCGTCGAGTACGTCGCCGCCCGCCGCGCCGTCGCGGGTGTGGCCCGTGACGACGTGGAACGCCGTCGTCGTGCCGCGGTGCGTCAGCGGCACCCCGGCCAGCGCGGGCGCGGCGAGCGCGGACGAGACCCCGGGCACCACCTCGACCGGTACCCCGGCGGCACGGCAGGCCGCGACCTCCTCACCGCCGCGGCCGAAGACGAACGGGTCGCCGCCCTTGAGGCGCACCACGCGCTCGCCGGCGAGCGCGCGCGCCACGATCAACGCGTCGATCTCCTCCTGCGGCAACGTGTGCCGGCCCGGCGTCTTGCCGACATCGACGACCTCGACGCCGGGGCCCAGGTCGTCGAGGACCTCGCGCGGCACCAGCCGGTCGGTGACGACGACGTCGGCCGTGGTCAGCGCGCGCCACGCGCGGTACGTGAGCAGGTCTGCGGCGCCCGGACCGGCGCCGACCAGGGTGACGCGGCCTGGGGCCGCGTCCCGCGTCGTCATCCGATCCCCACGTGCACGACGCCGCCGGACACGACGACCGGGTACGACGCGAGGTCCCCCGCCAGCCCCGCGCGGGGCTCCTTGCCCGCCGCGTCGAGGCAGCGACCCGTGTGCAGCTCGAAGACCTGCTTGTACACCGGGGACGCCACGGTAGGCGTGCCGCCGCGGGTGCCGACGATGCCGCGCGACATGACGTTCGCGCCCGAGTACGGGTCCAGCTGCTGCACGGCGCAGACCGTGCCGTCGAGCAGGCGGAACAGCGCCACCTGCAGCTCCTCGCCGTCCGAGCCGGTCACCAGGGCGGCGGCGCCGCGCTCGGGGGCCAGCGCGCCCAGCGGGCAGACGGCGGTCCAGCCGGGGCCGTCGACGAGGGTCGTGGCGGTGGGGCTCGGGGTCAGGGCGGTCATGCGCGCACCTCCAGGGTGGGGCCGGCGACGAGGACGGGGCTGGTGAGGGCGGAGACGAGATCGGGGTCGGCGGTGCCGGAGGCGACCTCGTCCGCGGTGGCCGGGCGCTTCTGCCCGCGCTCGGGCACGTACGCGAGCGCCGGGTCGGGCGTGGTCGGGGCGTTGACGAAGGAGCCGAACCGGGCCAGCTTCTCCGGGTCGTCGAGCACGGCCTTCCACTCGTCCTCGTACCCCTCCACGTGCTGCGCCATCGCGGCGTCGAGATCCGCGCCGATGCCGAGGGAGTCCTCGATCACCACCTGGCGGATCGCCTCGAGCCCGCCCTCGTACTCCTCCACCCACGGCGCGGTGCGCTGCAGCCGGTCGGCGGTGCGGATGTACAGCATGAGGAAGCGGTCGACGGTGCGCAGCAGCTCGGCGGACGAGAGGTTCTCGGCGAGGAGCTGCGCGTGCTTCGGCGTCTGGCCGCCGTTGCCGCCCACGTAGACGTTCCACCCCTGGTCGGTGGCGATGACCCCGACGTCCTTGCCGCGGGCCTCCGCGCACTCGCGGGCGCAGCCGGAGACGCCGAGCTTGAGCTTGTGCGGGGAGCGCAGGCCGCGGTAGCGCAGCTCGAGCTCGACGGCCATGCCCACGGAGTCCTGCACCCCGTACCGGCACCAGGTGGACCCGACGCACGACTTCACGGTGCGCAGCGACTTGCCGTACGCGTGCCCGGACTCGAAGCCGGCGTCCACGAGCCGCCGCCAGATCTCCGGGAGCTGCTCGACGCGGGCGCCGAACATGTCGATCCGCTGCCCGCCGGTGATCTTCGTGTAGAGGCCGAAGTCCTTCGCGACCTGCCCCACGACGATCAGCCCCTCCGGCGTCACCTCGCCGCCCGGCATGCGCGGGACGACCGAGTACGTCCCGTCCTTCTGCATGTTGGCGAGCATGTGGTCGTTGGTGTCCTGCAGGGTGGCCTGCTCGCCCGCGAGGATGTGCCCGTTGCCGAGGCTGGCCAGGATCGAGGCCACGGTCGGCTTGCAGATGTCGCAGCCACGGCCGGCGTCGCTCGCGCCGTCGGGCACCCGCCCGAACCGGGCGATGATCTCGCTGAACGTGTGCAGGTCGGCCACGCGCACGGCGTCGAAGAGCTGGGCGCGGGAGAGCTCGAAGTGCTCGCACAGCGCGTTGCTCACCTCGACGCCGGCCTTGGCCAGCTCCGTCTTCGTCAGCTTGGTGACCAGCGGCAGGCAGGCGCCGCACGTGGTGCCGGCCCGCGTGCACGCCTTGACGCCGGCGACGTCGGTGCAGTCGTGCTCCGTCACCGCACCGCGGATCGTGCCCGCCGAGACGTTGTTGCAGGAGCAGACGTTCGCGTCGTCGGGCAGCTCGAGCGTGGGCGCGCCGCCCGCGCCCTCGGGGAGCAGGAACGCCGACGGGTCTCCCGGCAGCTCCGCGCCGAGCATCGGGCGCAGCGACGCGTACGGCCCGGCGTCGCCGACGAAGACGCCGCCCAGCAGGGTGCGCGCGTCGTCGGCCATCACGAGCTTGCTGTAGACGCCGCGCAGCGGGTCGGCCCACACGATCTCGACCGACTTCTCGGTGCGGCCGTGCGCGTCGCCGAAGCTCGCGACGTCGACGCCCGAGAGCTTGAGCTTGGTCGCCGTGTCCGCGCCGGGGAACGTGGCCTCGCCCCCGAGCAGCCGGTCGGCCACGACCTCCGCCATCGTGTTGCCCGGTGCCACCAGGCCGAGGCAGCGGCCCTCGATGCAGGCGACCTCGCCGATCGCCCAGACGTGCGCGTCGGCCGTGCGGCAGGTGAGGTCGACGACGGCACCGCCGCGCTCGCCGACCTCCAGGCCTGCCGCGCGGGCGAGCTCGTCGCGGGGCCGCACGCCCGTGGCCATCACGACGACGTCCACGTCGAGCCGGCCGCCGTCGGCGAAGTCCATGCGGCCCACGTGCCCGGTACGGCGGTGCGGGCGGATCGCCTTGGTCGCGGTGTCGGTGCGGACCGAGATGCCCTTGTCGTTGATGAGCCGCTTGAGCGCGTGCCCGCCGCCCAGGTCGATCTGCACGTCCATGAGGTGCGTGCCGAACTGGATCACCGTGGCCTGCGCGCCGAGCGCCTTGAGCGCGCCCGCGGCCTCCAGCCCCAGCAGGCCGCCGCCGACGACCGCGCCGCGCACCGGCCGCTCGACCACGCCGCCCCGCGTCTCGACGCGCCCCGCCTCGCGCTTGGACTCGACCCAGCCGCGCAGCGCCGCGACGTCGTCGATGGTGCGGTACACGAAGACGCCGGGCAGGTCGTTGCCGTCGATGGGCGGCATCGCGGCGCTCGAGCCCGTCGCGAGCACCAGCTCGTCGTAGGCGTGCACGCGGCCGAGGCGGTCGGTCACGGTCTGCGCGGCACGGTCGATCGACGCGACGGCGCAGTCCCGGTGCAGGTCGACCAGCGGGTCGTCCCACAGCGCCGGGTCGCCGAGCGTGAGCTCCTCGGCGTCGCGCACCTCGAAGTAGCGCGTGAGCCCGACCCGGTCGTACGGCTTGCGCGGCTCCTCCGCGAAGACGGTCACGCGCCAGGCGCCGGCGTCGTCGCGCGCCCGCAGCGCCTCGACGAAGCGCTGCGCGACCATGCCGCCGCCCACGACGACGACGTGCCGCGGGTCCGGCCGGGTGCTGGGGGGCGTGCCCTGCGTCTCGTTCATGGCGCTGACGCTAGAAAGCCGCCGTGTCGCGGCCGTCAGGCCACGGTTACCTCACGGGAACATCTGCCTCACGCGCGAAACATGCCGCGCGAGAGAACCGTCCTGTCCCTGTCGAGCACGGGATCTGTATCGCCATGGGACCTCATCGCGGTACAGATCCCGTGCTCGACGGTCACATCCCGCGGACGGTCTCCAGCGGGCCCTCGTCGGGCGTCGGGACCTCGAAGCCGTCGTGGTACGCCGCCGCGACCTCGGGGGTCAGGACGACGTCGTGCGGGTGCGCGGCGGCCCGGGCGGCGACGCGCGCGAGGGCGACGTCGCGCGGCGTGTCGACGTGGACGACCAGCGTGTCCGCGCCGTGCGTCGCGCCGAGCGCCCGGTACTCCTCCCGGGACGCGCGGGACCAGAACGACGAGTCGACGACGACGTCGCGCCCCTCCTCGAGGAGCGTCGCGACCCGGGACCGCAGCGCGTCCTCCACCCGGCGGGCAGCGCCGGCGGGCAGCGGGTGCACCGCCGGGTGCCCGGCCGCCCACGCGAGCTCGTCGACGGACGCGACCGCGTAGCCGTCGGCCGCGTAGCGGCGGGCGTGCGTGGACTTGCCCGCGCCGGCGGGGCCGCACAGCAGGACGAGGTTCGGCACGGTCGTGACGCTACCCTCGCCGGCCATGCCGAGGACGATGCCGACGACGCAGCTCGATCGGCGCACGACGACGAACCCGCTGGTCCGCTCCGTCGGCCGACGGCTCGGCCGGCTCAACGACCGGAATCCGTGGAACCACAACGACCGCGTCCACGGCTGGATCCTGCGCCGCCTGCCGCGCCGGAGACGCCGCGTGCTCGACGTCGGCTGCGGCGGTTCTTCCGCTACACGCTCGAGTGGACCTCCCCGGCCTCCTGTCCCTCCGTCTCCGACCGCGCCTGCCGCGCGGTCGACAGCCACTCCACCAACCCGCACACGGCCTCGGTGCAGCTGCCGCAGCCGGTGGTGGCGCGCGTGGCGCGGGCGACGTCGTCCTGCGTAATCGCGCCGTCGGCCACGCAGGCCGCGATGTCGTGCTTCGTGACGCCGTTGCAGCGGCAGACGGTGGCGTCGTCGGGCATGTGCTCGGGGCTGGACGCCGGCTCGGCCGCCGGCATGACGGGCGTGAGCAGCAGGAACGCCGGGTCGGCGGGCACGGGGGTGCGGCGGGTGTAGGCGGCGGTGAGGTCGGCGGCCACGCGAGCGTCGCCCACGCACGTCGCGCCGACCAGGACGCCGCCCGCCACCACGGCCTCGACGAAGCGCCCCGCGGCCGGATCGCCGAGGCGCACGGCCCGCTCCCCCGGTTCCGGGACGCGCCCGGAACCGCAGCGCCCCATCGCGACCACGCTCAGCGGCCCTGCCTTGACCTTGACGACGTCGGTCCCGCGGGCATCGACGCCGCCCGCCCGCGCCCCCGGCGCGCGCGAGGACAGCAGGGTGCCCAGGCGCACCGCCATCGACGGCCCCGCGCCGTCGCCCGGCAGCCGCAGGTGCTCGCGCGGGCCCTCGACCCGCGCCTCCGGGCGCGGGCGCGCCGCGAGCGCCACGAGGTGCTCGGCGAGCCTCCGCGCCTGGTCCCAGCCCTCCGCGACGAGGCCGCGCGACCCCTCCGGAGGCTGCGCACAGTCGCCGACGGCGAAGACCCGGGGGTCGGTCACGCTCGCCAGGTCCGGGCCCACGACGACGCCCCGCTCGACGGCGAGCCCGGACCGTCGGGCCAGCGCCGTCTCCGGCGCGGTGCCGCACGCGAGGACGACCAGGCCCGCGCCGAGCGTCTCCCCCGGTTCGGTCGTCGCGCCGTCGAGCCGCACCCCGACGGCCCGGCCGCCGACGACGAGCACCTCCTGCGGCCGCACCCCCGTGCGCACGGCCACGCCCGCCGCCTCCAGGCTCGCGCGCAGCACGGCGCCCGCCTGGTCGTCGAGCTGCCGGTCCATCGGCGCCCCCGCGCCGTGCACGAGCGTCGTGGACAGGCCGCGCCCGGCCAGCCCGAGCGCCAGCTCCACGCCCAGCACCCCGCCGCCGACGACCACCGCGCGCGGGGCGTTCACGGTGGCGGCGACCACCTCGCGGGCGTCGTCGAGCGTGCGCAGCGCGTGCACCCCGGCGGGCAGGGCCGTGGCGTCCGTGCCGAGGCCGGGCACGTCGGGCAGGCGCGCGGCGGCGCCGGTGGCGAGGACCAGGTGGTCGTAGGGGTGGCGGGTCCCCTCGTCGGTGAGGACCACGCGGGCGTCCCGGTCGACGGCCGTCACCGCCGTGCCCCGCAGCACGCGGGTGCGGCCGTCGTCGACCGTGGGCATGCCGATCGCCGCGACGTCCGTGCGCCCGGCGACCACGTCGGACAGCAGCACCCGGTTGTACGGCTCGTAGGGCTCGGCCCCGAGCACGGTGACGTCGAGCGCGCCGTCGCCGTCGCGCCGGGACAGCTCGTCCGCCAGGCGCGCGCCCACCATGCCGTGACCGATCACGACCACGCGGTGCGGCACGCGCAGCCCCTGCTGCGGGTCGTGACTCATGCGAGGACCTCCAGGGTCTCGACGTGCTCGGCCGTCGCGGCCGGAGCGGGGACGGCCGGCGTCACCGACACCGCGCAGACCTTGAACTCCGGCATCGCGGAGACCGGGTCGACGGCGTCGGTGGTGAGGCGGTTGACGCTGCCCGCGCCGCTCCAGTGGAAGGGCATGAAGACGGTGTCCGGGCGGACGGCGTCGGTCCAGCGGGCCGTCGCCTCGACGACGCCGCGGGCCGAGGCCAGCCGCGCCCGGCCGCCGTCCGGCACGCCGACCCGCAGCCCGAGCAGGGGGTGCAGCTCGACGTACGGCTCGGGGACCAGCCGCTCCAGCTCGGGCACCCGGTGCGTCTGCGCGCCGGACTGGTAGTGCTGCAGCACCCGCCCCGTGACGAGGTACGTCGGCGCGTCGGGGCGCACGTCGTCGGACGGGCCGGAGTGGTCCACCGCGACCATCCGCGCCCGGCCGTCCGGCGTCGCGAACCGGTCGAGGAACACGCGCGGCGTCCCGGGGTGCTGCCCCGTCGAGTTGTCCGAGGGAGCGGCGGGGCAGGGCCAGTACAGCCCCGCGCCGCCGGCGGCCTCGTGCGCGTCGAGCCGGTCGTGGCTGAGCCCGGAGTAGTCGGCGACGCCACCCGCCGACGCGCGCGCCAGCTCGTCGAACACGACGGCGGGGTCGGTCGGGAACGCGACGTCGGAGCCCAGGCGTCGGGCCAGCTCCGCGAGGATCCACAGCTCGGACCGGGCCTCCCCCGGCGGGTCGGTGGCCCGCCGCCGGCGGATCACGCGTCCCTCGAGGTTCGTCATCGTGCCCTCCTCCTCCGCCCACTGGGTGGTGGGCAGCACGACGTCGGCGAGCAGCGCGGTCTCGGACGGCACGACGTCGCACACCACGAGCAGGTCGAGGGCGGCGAGCCCTTCGCGCACCCGGTCGGAGTTCGGCGCCGACACGACGACGTTCGAGCCGTGCACCAGCAACGCGCGCGGCCCGCCGGGGGCGCCGAGCGAGGTGAGCAGCTCGACGGCGGGGACGCCCGGCCCGGGCAGCGACCCCGGGTCCACGCCCCACACGCCCGCGACGTGCGCGCGGGCGGCCGGGTCGTCGATCTTGCGGTAGCCGGGCAGCTGGTCGCACTTCTGCCCGTGCTCGCGCCCGCCCTGCCCGTTGCCCTGCCCGGTGAGGCAGCCGTACCCCGACCCCGCCCGGCCCACGAGCCCGAGCGCGAGGGCCAGGTCGATCGCCGCCGTCACGGTGGCCGTGCCCTGCGCCGACTGCTCGACGCCGCGCCCGGTGAGCACGTACGCCCCGCGCCCCCCGCGCGACGGCGACGCCGCGGCCAGCAGGCGGGCCACCCGGCGCAGCTCCTCGGCGGGGACGCCGCACACCGTCTCCGCGCGCTCCGGCCACCAGGCCGCGGCCGACCGCGCGACGTCGTCGAACCCCGCGGTGCGCTCCGCCACGTACTCCCGGTCCACGAGGCGCTCGGCCACCAGCACGTGCAGCAGCGCCAGCAGCACCACGAGGTCCGTGCCCGGGACGGGCTGCAGGTGCACGCCCTCGCCCGGCCCGGCGAGCCGCGCCGTGGCGGACCGTCGCGGGTCGACGACGACGAGCCCGCCCGCGGCGCGCGCGCCGGCGAGGTGCTGCACGAACGGCGGCATCGTCTCGGCCACGTTGGAGCCCAGCAGCAGGATCGCGCCGGCCCCGGCCAGGTCGGTCACCGGGAACGGCAGCCCGCGGTCCAGGCCGAACGCCCGGTTGCCCGCCGCGGCGGCGGACGACATGCAGAACCGGCCGTTGTAGTCGATGAACGGCGTGCGCAGCACGGTGCGGGCGAACTTGCCGAGGGCGTACGCCTTCTCGTTCGTCAGCCCACCGCCGCCGAACACCGCCACGGTCTGCGGCCCGTGCTCGGCGGCCAGCACCGCGAGCCGCCCGGCGACGAGGTCGAGGGCGGCCTCCCACGACGCGGGGGCGAGCGCGCCGTCGGCCCCGCGGACCAGCGGAGTCGTGAGCCGGTCGCTCGCGCGCAGCACCGTCGCGCTGGTCCACCCCTTCTGGCAGAGCCCGCCGCCGTTCGTGGGGAACTGCCGCGGCGTCACCGTCACGGGCAGCGTCGCCCGACCCTCCGACGCGGGCCCGGGGGCGCCGGCGGGCGCGAGCTCCATGCCGCACTGCAGGGCGCAGTACGGGCAGTGGGTGGCGACCGCGGCCCCCGACGGCGTCATACGCGCGCCGCCCGCATCGCGGTGCCGCGCCGCGCGTACACCGCCCAGGTGACGACGGCCATCACCGCGTACGCCCCCACGAACACCCACAGCGCGGCGACGAGCGAGCCCGTCATCGACGTCGACATCGCGAACCCCCGCGGGATGAGGAACCCGCCGAAGGCGCCGACGGCGCCCGCGATGCCGATGCAGCCGGCGGCGGCCTTCGCCGTCGCCGCCAGGTCACGGCCGGCGCCCGCCACCCGGAAGGCGGCCGGGATCATCCGGTAGACCGACCCGTTGCCCACGCCCGTGGCCACGAAGAGCACGAGGAACGAGGCGAAGAAGAGGCCGAAGCTGTGGCTGCCGAGCGCGGAGATCGCGCCGAGCGCCCCGACGATCATCATGGCGTAGCAGCACACCGTCACGACGGCGCCGCCCACACGGTCGGCCAGGATGCCGCCCAGGGGGCGGGTGACCGACCCCACGAGCGCGCCGAGGAACGCCAGGGACAGCGACACCTCGGGGAACTGCCCCGCGAGCAGCGTCGGGAACGCGCCGGAGAAGCCGATGAACGACCCGAACGTGCCGATGTAGAGGAACGAGATGATCCAGGTGTGCGGCTCCTTCACCGCGACGACGAACGTGCGCGGGTCGGCCTTCGCGGCCGACAGGTTGTCCATGAACCGCCAGGCGAGGATCACGGCCAGCACCACGAACGGGACGAACATCAGCCCGGCCCGCTGAAGCGCGACCCCGGCGCCCGCGGTGATGACCAGCGGCACCGCGAGCTGCACGGCCGCGGTGCCGATGTTCCCGCCCGCCGCGTTCCAGCCGAGGGCCGCACCCTTCTCCTTCTCGGGGAAGAAGAAGGAGATGTTCGCCATCGAGGAGGCGAAGTTGCCGCCGCCGAACCCGGCGAGCGCGGCCACGGCGAGCATGACGCCGAACGAGGTGTCCGGGCGCTGGACGACGAACGCCATGGTCAGGGTCGGGATCAGCAGCAGCCCCGCCGACACCATCGTCCAGTTGCGCCCGCCGAAGACCGGCACCGCGAGGGTGTACGGGATACGGAGCGTGGCGCCCACGAGCGACGGCACCGCGATGAGCCAGAACATCTGGTCGGTCGAGAAGGCGAAGCCGGCGGCCGGGAGCTGCGGCACGACGATCGACCAGAGCGCCCACACGCAGAACCCGAGGAACTCGGCGAACACCGAGATCACGAGGTTGCGCCGCGCGACGCGGCGGCCGCCGCCCGCCCAGAACGCCGGGTTCTCCGGCTCCCACCGGTCGATCCAGCGGCCGGGGCGGTCGATCGCGCCCGGACGCGCGTCGGGTCGGGCCGGCGTTGTCACGGTGGTCGGTGCGGCCATCGCGTGTCCTCCTGTGCGCGGGCCCGACGACGCCGGGCGGTGGTCTGGAACCACCGGCGCGTCGTCGGGCCGGTAGGTCCGACGCTAGGAAGGCGGTGTTTCGACGCCCGGCGTCGGGCCGTGAAATGCGCGTGAGCACGAACGCACAGACTCTGGGGCAGCCCTGTGAGGTCCCGGCGTGCCCGGTCGTCCGCGGAGCAGCGGACGGAACCCGGCTCCGACGCCGCCGACGGGCGCTCCCGCCGGCTCCCCTGCCCGACATGCGCTGTCGCAGGTCCGGGCCCATGATGCGAAGCAGTGACTCTACGGTTCCCCAACCCCAGGAGTGCGCATGTCGACCACCCGCCCGCCCGTCACCGCTGACCTCGGGGCGGCGCCGCCGACCGGGGCCGCCGACGCCCTGCTGCGGCTCGGCAAGCACCTGCGCAAGGGGGACGTGTCGGAGGACCTGCGCCAGCTGTTCCTCAAGGGCGGGCGCGAGGGTGACGTCTTCTACCGGGACCGGTGGTCGCACGACAAGGTGGTGCGCTCGACGCACGGCGTGAACTGCACGGGCTCGTGCTCGTGGAAGGTGTACGTCAAGGACGGCATCATCACGTGGGAGACGCAGCAGACCGACTACCCGTCGGTGGGCCCGGACTCCCCCGAGTACGAGCCGCGCGGCTGCCCCCGAGGCGCCGCGTTCTCCTGGTACACCTACTCGCCCACGCGGGTGCGCTACCCCTACGTGCGCGGCGTCCTGCTGCGGGCGTACCGCGAGGCGAAGGCCGCGGTCGGAGGGGACCCGGTGCTCGCGTGGGAGCGGCTGACGTCCGACCCGGAGACGGCGCGGGCGTACAAGAGCGCGCGCGGCAAGGGCGGCCTCGTGCGGGCTACGTGGGACGAGGCGGCGGAGATCGTCGCGGCGGCGCACGTGCACACGATCAAGGCGCACGGGCCGGACCGCGTCGCGGGCTTCTCCCCCATCCCGGCGATGTCGATGGTGTCGCACGGCGTCGGGGCGCGGTTCGTGCAGATGCTGGGCGGCACGATGCTGTCGTTCTACGACTGGTACGCGGACCTGCCGGTCGCCTCCCCGCAGGTGTTCGGCGACCAGACGGACGTGCCGGAGTCCGCGGACTGGTGGAACTCGTCCTACCTCATGATGTGGGGCTCCAACATCCCGGTGACCCGCACCCCGGACGCGCACTTCATGGCCGAGGCGCGCTACCGCGGCACCAAGGTCGTGTCGGTCTCCCCCGACTACGCGGACAACACGAAGTTCGCCGACCAGTGGCTGGCGCCGCAGCCGGGCACCGACGGGGCCCTGGCGATGGCGATGGGGCACGTGATCCTGCGGGAGTTCCTCGTCGAGAAGCGCACCGCGCCGTTCGTCGACTACCTCAAGAGGTACGCGGACGCCCCGTTCCTCGTGCGGCTGGACGAGCGGGCCACGGAGTCGGGCGGCACCGCGTACGTGCCGGGCAAGTTCCTCACCGCCGCGGACGTCGACGACGCCGTCCTGCCGGGCGCGTCGACCGCGGCGAACCCGAGCTTCCGGACGCTGCTGCTGGGCGCCGACGGCGCCGTCGTCGCGCCGAACGGCACCCTCGCCGACCGGTACGGCGAGGCGGGCGAGGGGCGGTGGAACCTCGACCTGGGCGACGTCGACCCGCTGCTGTCGGTGGCCGACGGCGCGGCGTCCGGCGAGCGGGGCACCGCGGCGGTGCTGCTGCCCCGGTTCGATGTCGTCCCCGACGGTGACGACGGCGGTGCGGGAGACGGCGCGCAGCAGGCGCACCTCGGCGGCAAGGGCGTGCTGACGCGCGGCGTGCCGACCCGGCGCGTGGGCGGGCACCTGGTGACGACCGTGTTCGACCTGCTGCTGGCGCAGTACGGCGTCGAGCGGGCGGACCTCGACCTGCCGGGCGAGTGGCCCACCGGCTACGACGACGCGACCGCCCCGGGCACCCCGGCCTGGCAGGAGGAGATCACCGGCGTGCGGGCGGCGGACGCCGCGCAGATCGGCCGCGAGTTCGCGCAGAACGCCGAGGACTCGGGCGGCCGCTCGATGATCATCATGGGCGCGGGCGCGAACCACTGGTTCCACTCGGACACGATCTACCGCGCCTTCCTCACGCTCACCACGATCACCGGCTGCCAGGGCGTCAACGGCGGCGGCTGGGCGCACTACGTGGGCCAGGAGAAGTGCCGCCCGATCACCGGCTGGGCGCAGTATGCGGGCGGCCTGGACTGGGTGCGCCCGCCGCGCCAGATGATCGGCACGGGCTGGTTCTACCTGGCCACGGACCAGTGGCGCTACGACGGGATGCCGGCCGACGCGCTCGCCTCGCCCCTCGCGCCCGGGGTCCTGGCGGGCCGCACGACGGCGGACTCCCTGGTGGAGTCCGCGCAGCGCGGCTGGATGCCGAGCTACCCGACGTTCGACCGCAACCCGCTGGACCTCGTCGACGAGGCGCGCGCGGCGGGCAAGGAGCCGGAGCAGCACGTCGTGGACGAGCTGAAGAAGGGGACGCTCAAGTTCGCCTGCGAGGACCCCGACGACCCGGCGAACTTCCCCCGGGTCCTGACGATCTGGCGGGCCAACATCCTCGGCTCCTCCGGCAAGGGCAACGAGTACTTCCTCAAGCACCTGCTCGGCACGGACGCCTCCGTGCTGGCCGACGAGGCCCCGGAGGGCCGCCGTCCGGCGTCGATGACGTGGCGCGACGAGGCGCCGCGCGGCAAGCTCGACCTGCTGGTCACGATGGACTTCCGCATGACGAGCACCACGCTGTTCTCCGACGTCGTGCTCCCCGCGGCCACCTGGTACGAGAAGCACGACCTGTCGAGCACGGACATGCACCCGTTCGTGCACTCGTTCAACCCGGCGATCAACCCGCCGTGGCAGACCAAGACCGACTTCGACACGTTCCACACGCTGGCGGGGCTGGTCTCGCAGATGTCGGTGGAGCACCTGGGCGTGCGCGAGGACCTGGTCGCGACGCCCCTGCTGCACGACTCCCCCGACGAGCTCGCGGTGCCGCACGGCACGCTCACGGACGCGGGCGCACCGGTCACGGAGCGCGAGCTGGTCCCGGGCGTGACGATGCCGCGGCTGCAGGTGGTGCAGCGCGACTACCCGGCGTTCGCCGCGCGCATGGCCGCGCTCGGGCCGCTCACCGACTCCAAGGGCATGGCCACCAAGGGCGTCGCGTTCATGCCGGACGAGGAGGTGCGCAGGCTCGGGCAGGTCAACGGCCTGGTCGCGTCCGGCCCCGCGGCCGGTCGGCCGCGACTGGACCGCGACACCCACGCCTGCGAGACGATCCTGGCCCTGTCCGGCACCACGAACGGGCGCCTCGCGGTGCAGGGGTTCGAGCACCTGGAGAAGCGCACTGGCCAGCGGCTGGCGGACCTGGCGGCCGACGACCAGGCCAAGCGCGTGACCTTCCCGGACGTGCAGTCGCGCCCGACGACGGTGATCACCTCCCCCGAGTGGTCCGGGTCGGAGCACGGCGGGCGCCGGTACACGGCGTTCGCGGTGAACGTCGAGCGGCTCAAGCCGTGGCACACGCTCACCGGGCGCCAGCACTTCTACCTCGACCACGACTGGATGATCGAGCTGGGCGAGCAGCTGCCGGTGTACCGGCCGCCGCTCGACCTGCACCGCCTGTTCGGCGACTCCCCCACGCCCGGCGCGTTCGACGACGGGGGCGCCGACGGCAGCGGCACCGGCCATGCCGCCGTCGCGGTGCGCTACCTGACACCGCACTCGAAGTGGTCCATCCACTCGGAGTACCAGGACAACCTGTTCATGCTGTCGCTGTCGCGCGGCGGCCCCAACGTCTGGATGAGCCCCGCGGACGCCGCGAAGATCGGCGTGGCGGACAACGAGTGGATCGAGGCGGTGAACCGCAACGGCGTCGTCGTCGCGCGCGCCGTCGTCTCCCACCGCATGCCCGAGGGCACGGTCTACATGCACCACGCCACGGACCGCACGGTGGACGTGCCCCTCGCCGAGACGTCCGGCCGTCGCGGCGGCATCCACAACTCCCTGACCCGGATCCTGCTCAAACCCACGCACCTCGCGGGCGGCTACGGGCAGCTCACCTACGCGTTCAACTACCTCGGCCCCACGGGCAACCAACGGGACGAGGTCACGGTCATCCGGCGTCGCAGCCAGGAGGTGCGGTACCAGTGAAGGTCATGGCGCAGATGTCGATGGTGATGAACCTCGACAAGTGCATCGGGTGCCACACCTGCTCGGTGACGTGCAAGCAGGCGTGGACGAACCGCACCGGCACCGAGTACGTGTGGTTCAACAACGTCGAGACCCGCCCGGGTCTCGGCTACCCCCGCACCTACGAGGACCAGGAGACCTGGCAGGGCGGCTGGGTGCGCACCAAGCGCGGCAAGCTCAAGCTCCGCGCCGGCGGGCGGGCCAAGAAGCTCGCCTCGATCTTCGCCAACCCGAAGCTGCCCTCCATCCACGACTACTACGAGCCGTGGACGTACGAGTACGACATGCTGCTCAGCGCCCCGCAGGGCGAGCACACCCCGGTCGCGAAGCCGAAGTCGCTGCTCACCGGCGAGGACATGTCGATCCAGTGGTCGGCGAACTGGGACGACGACCTCGGCGGGTCCACCGCGACGATGCAGGACGACCCGAT
Source organism: Isoptericola sp. NPDC056134 (assembly GCF_042264825.1). Taxonomy (NCBI): domain Bacteria; kingdom Bacillati; phylum Actinomycetota; class Actinomycetes; order Micrococcales; family Promicromonosporaceae; genus Isoptericola; species Isoptericola sp. NPDC056134. The sequence goes on along the minus strand of NZ_JBHJVM010000011.1, from coordinate 107,665 downwards.
CCTCAAGCACATGAGCGAGCACGTCGCCGAGGAGCTCGAGCAGACGTTCATGTTCTACCTGCCGCGCATCTGCGAGCACTGCCTCAACCCGTCCTGCGTCGCCTCCTGCCCGTCGGGCGCGATGTACAAGCGGGTCGAGGACGGCATCGTGCTCGTCGACCAGGACCAGTGCCGCGGCTGGCGCATGTGCGTCACCGGCTGCCCGTACAAGAAGGTCTACTTCAACCACAAGACCGGCAAGGCCGAGAAGTGCACGCTGTGCTACCCGCGCCTCGAGGTCGGGCTGCCCACCGTGTGCTCCGAGACCTGCGTCGGCCGCCTGCGCTACCTCGGCCTCGTCCTCTACGACGCGGACAAGGTCGGCGCGGCCGCCGCCATCGAGGACGAGCACGACCTGCTCGCCGCACAGCGCGAGGTGTTCCTGGACCCGCACGACCCCGAGGTCATGGCCGCCGCCCGCCGCGAGGGCATCCCCGACGACTGGATCGAGGCCGCGCAACGCTCCCCGATCTGGAAGCTCATCTCGGAGTACGAGGTCGCGCTCCCCCTGCACCCGGAGTACCGGACGCTGCCGATGGTCTGGTACATCCCGCCGCTGTCCCCCGTGGTCGACGTCGTCGCCAGCTCCGGCAACGACGGCGAGGACGGGCGCACCCTGTTCGCCGCCATCTCGCAGCTGCGCATCCCGCTGGAGTACCTCGCCGGCCTGTTCACCGCCGGCGACACCGGCCCCGTCGAGCGGGTGCTGCGCCGGCTCGCGGCCATGCGGTCAGGGATGCGGGAGGTGAACCTGGGGCGTGAGTTCCCGGAGGAGAACGCCGAGGCCGTCGGCATGACCGGCGACCAGGTCCAGGAGATGTACCGCCTGCTGGCCATCGCCAAGTACGAGGAGCGGTACGTCATCCCCACCGCGCACACCGAGGTGGCGCGCGAGCTGGAGGAGATGGCCTGCTCGCTCGACTTCGAGGGCGGCCCCGGCATGGGCGGCGCGGGCCCGTTCGGCTCGTCGTCCGGCCAGCCCACCCCCGTCGCGGTGGAGAACTTCCACGCGCTCTCCGCCCGGCAGACGGCGGACTCCCCCTACGGGCCGTCCACCCCCGGGCGCGTCAACCTGCTCAACTGGGACGGCAACGGCCGGCCCACGGGCCTGTTCCCGCCGGGCGAGGACGGCGCGGGCGAGGAGGGGCGGTCGTGAGCCTCGCTTTTCTGCCCCGCCCGGGCGTACGCGCCAAGCGCCTCGACCCGCTCGCGCCGGTGCCGCTGGGCGACGGGGACCGCGCCGTCGCGCACATGGCCGCGTCGGTGCTGCTCGCCTACCCGGACGACGCGACGCTCGAGGCGGCGCCCACGGTGCGCGACGCCGTCGCCGGCCTGCCCGACCCGGTCCGGGACCGCCTCTCCGGGCTCGCCACGACGCTGCTCGACGGCGACCCCGACGCGCTTCAGGCCCGGTACGTCGCGACGTTCGACCTCAAGCGCCGCTGCGCCATGTACCTGTCGTACTACGCGGCAGGCGACACCCGGAAGCGCGGCGCCGCCCTCGTGCGGTTCGTCGAGGCGTACCGCGCCGCCGGGTTCGAGACCACCGGCGACGAGCTGCCCGACTACCTGCCCACCGTCCTGGAGCTGTCCGCCCGCGGCGGGCCCGACGGCGCCCGGATCGCCGGCGCGCTGCTCACGGCCCACCGGGACGGCATCGAGGTGCTGCGCTCGGCGCTCGCCGCGCAGCGCTCGCCCTGGACGGCGGCGGTCGAGGCCGTGAGCCTCACCCTCCCACCCGTCGACGCGGCCACCGCCGAGCGCGTCGCCGACCTCGTGGCGGCCGGCCCGCCCGCGGAGCTGGTGGGGCTGAGCGGGTACGGGGACGCCGGGTACGGGAACGACGGGAAGGACCTGCCATGGGCCTGACGGACGCCTCCGCCGACAAGATCATCCTCTGGGTCGTGCTGCCCTACGTGACCTTCGCCGTCCTGGTCGTGGGGTCGATCTGGCGGTACCGGTACGACAAGTTCGGCTGGACCACGCGCTCCAGCGAGCTCTACGAGAAGCGCCTGCTGCGCTGGGGCTCGCCCCTGTTCCACTTCGGGCTGCTGTTCGTCGTGCTCGGGCACTTCCTCGGGCTCGTGATCCCGAACACCTGGACCGAGGCCGTCGGGGTCAGCGAGGGGTTCTACCACTTCATCGCGACGTCGATGGGGTCCATCGCCGCACTCGTGGCGGTCGCCGGCCTGCTGATCCTCGTCTACCGGCGCCGCTCCACCGGCCCGGTCTTCCTCGCGACCACGCGCATGGACAAGACCATGTACGTGTTCCTCGCCGCGTCCCTGCTGTCGGGGGCCTGGGCCACCGTCCAGACGCAGATCCTCGCGGGCGGGCACGGGTACGACTACCGGGAGACGATCTCGCCCTGGTTCCGGTCGCTCTGGTACCTCCAGCCGCAGCCCGCGCTCATGGAGGGCGTGCCCGCGGCGTTCCAGGTGCACATCGTCGCGGCGATGCTCCTGTTCGCGCTGTGGCCCTTCACACGGCTGGTGCACGCGTTCTCCGCCCCCGTGCAGTACCCGTTCCGGCCCTACGTGGTCTACCGCTCCCGGGAGGCGTCCGTGACGTCGCGGGCGCCGCGGCCCGGGTGGGACCCCACGACGACGCCGCCCCGCTGATCCCGACCGTCCGTCACGACCGTCCGTCACGACTGGAGGAACCATGACCTCGGCAGCCACCCCGGGACCGGCCGACGCGCCGGCCGCCCCGGCCGTGCAGGGCAACGTCACCCAGCTCACCCTCGCGACGATCGGCTTCGCGATCTGCTTCTGGGCGTGGGCGCTGCTCGGACCGCTCGGCAACAGCTACGGGCAGCTGTACGACCTGTCCGACTTCGAGGTCTCCGTGCTGGTGGCCGTCCCCGTGATCGTGGGGTCCCTCGGGCGCATCCCGATCGGCGCGCTCACCGACCGCTTCGGCGCCAAGGTGATGTTCCCGCTGTGCGCCGCGCTGACGATCATCCCCGTGCTGTTCATCGGGTTCGTCGCGAACAGCCTGGTGTGGCTGCTGATCGGCGGGTTCTTCCTCGGCCTGGGCGGCACGACGTTCGCCATCGGCGTCCCGTTCGTGAACAACTGGTACCCGCCGGCCCGCCGCGGCACCGCGATCGGCATCTTCGGCGCCGGCATGGGCGGCACGGCCATCGCGTCGTTCTCGACCGTGCCGATCCGGGACGCGTGGGGCGACGGCGCCCCGTTCATCATCGTGGCGGTGTTCCTGGCGGTCTTCGCCCTCGCCTCGCGTGCCCTGCTGCAGGACTCCCCGGCCTGGTCGCCCGGCGCCGGCGGCGGCATGTGGGCGCGCACCTGGGCGACCCTGAAGATCCCCGCCACGCTGCAGCTGTCCTGGCTGTACGCGATCGGGTTCGGCGGCTTCGTCGCGTTCTCCGTCTACCTGCCGACCTTCCTGCAGAACGCGTACGACCTGAGCGCCGGCGACGCGTCGTTCCGCACCGCCGGCTTCGTCGTGCTCGCGGTGATCTGCCGGCCGATCGGCGGCACCCTGTCGGACAAGGTGGGCGGCGTCGCGGTGAACCTGGTGTGCTATGCGGTCGTGACCGTCGGGGCCGCCGTGATCATCTTCCAGCCCGGCCTGATCCCCGTGGCGACGATCGCGTTCCTCGCGATGGCGGCGGCGCTTGGCGGCTCCTCCGGCGCGACCTTCGCCCTCGTGGCGAAGATGGCCCCGCCCGGGACGGTGGGCGCCGTGACCGGCGTCGTCGGCGCCGCGGGCGGCCTCGGCGGCTTCATCCCGCCGCTGATCATGGGCGCCGTCTACGGCGCGCGGGGCGACTACGGCATCGGGTTCGGCCTGCTCGCGCTGACGGCGCTGCTCACCCTGCTGTTCACGCTCGGCCCGGTGCGCAAGCGCGTGCGGGCGAACGCCGGATGACGGCACGCCCCGCCGTCTCACCCCCGGGCGCGGTCGGTCGTGAGGCGCGCGCCGCACGGGCGACACGTCGTCGGCCTAGCGTGGCCCCATGAGCACCTCGCGCAGCCTCGCGGAGCATGCCGCCGCCGTGCTGGCGCGGGTCGGGCCGCTGCCCGTCCAGGACGTCGGTCTGGACGCCCTCGCCGTCGAGGGCCCGGGCCGCGTGCTCGGAGCCGACGTGCACGCCGCTGCGCTCGTGCCGCCGTTCGACGCCGCGGCGATGGACGGCTACGCGGTGCGCCTCGCCGACCTCCCCACCGACGGCTCCCCCGTGACCCTGCCCGTCGTCGGCGACCTCCGCCCCGGCTCGCCCCCCGACCGTGGTGAGCGCGACGGGGGCGCGGTGCGGATCATGACCGGAGCGCCGGTGCCCGTCTGGGCCGACGCCGTCGTGCCGGTGGAGCGCACGTCGACGGGCCGGTTCGTCGCGGGCGGCCCGACGACGGAGCGCGAGGTCACGCTCGCCCGGCAGCCCCGGGCCCACCTGCGGCACCGGGGCGAGGACGTGCGGCCCGGCGACGTGCTCGGCCGGGCGGGCGACGCCGTCACCCCGGCGCTGGTCGCCGTCGCGGCCTCGGGCGGGCTGACCGCGCTGCCGGTGCGCCGTCGGCCGTGCGTGGCCGTGCTGTCGACGGGGTCGGAGCTGGTGCCGGCCGAGGGTGGCGGCATCGCCGGCGACGGGCTGATCCCCGACTCCAACTCGCTGCTGCTGACGGCGCTCGCGCGCGCCGCGGGCGCCGACATCGTGCGCGTCGGCGCCGTCCCCGACGACGCCGACGCCCTCCGCGCCGCGCTCGATCATGTCGTGGGCGCGGCCGTCGACCTGGTCGTCACGACCGGCGGGGTGTCGGCGGGGGCGTCGGACGTCGTGCGGGCGGTGCTGGCCGACGACGACGCGCGGCTCGCGGACGTGGACGTCGCCGCCGTGGCGCTGCGGCCCGGGCGGCCGCAGGCGCTCGCGCGCTGGCGGGGCGTGCCGTGGGTGGCGCTGCCCGGCAACCCGGTGAGCGCGTTCGTGTCGTTCGCGCTGTTCGTACGCCCGGCGATCGCCGACCTTGCGGGCCGCGAGCCCCCGCGACCGGTGCGGCGCCCCGCCGCCGAGGCGTGGCCGAGCCCGCCGGGACGCACCCACGTCGTGCCGGTGCGGACGTTGCCGTCGGGCGCCGTCGCGCGGGCCACCGCGCCGGGCGCCGGCCACCGCCCGGGCGGCCACGCGACGTCGACGCTGCTCGGCGCCGACGCGCTCGCCCTCGTCCCGCCGGACGTCGAGAAGGTCGAGGCCGGTGACGGGCTCGACGTGCTGCCGCTCGACCTGCCGTTCGGCGCCGGGGGCTGACGTGGCCCCCGACAGGACGACGCCCGTCCGGCACGACGCCGTGATCCTCGCCGGCGGTCGCGCCACGCGCCTCGGCGGCGTGCCCAAGCCGACCGTGGTGCTCGACGGCGCCACGCTGCTCGACCGCGCCCTCGCCGCGGCCCGCGACGCCGCTCGCACCGTCGTCGTCGGCCCCGACCCCGTCCTGCCGCCCGGCCGCGACGTGCTCGTCACCCGCGAGGACCCGCCGTTCGGGGGCCCCGTCGCCGGCCTCGACGCCGGGCTGCGGGCCCTGGACGCGGCGTCGGTCGCGGCGCCGGGCCGTGCCGCGCCGCCGTGGGTGCTCGTGCTCGCCGTCGACGTGCCCCGCGCGGGCGACGCCGTGCCGCTGCTGCGCGCCGCCGTCGACCCGCCCGCCGGCGACCTCGACGGCGCGTACCTGGTCCGCGAGGGCCACGCGCAGTGGCTGGTGGGCCTGTACCGGCGCGACGCGCTGCGCCGCGCCCTCGACGTCGTCGCCGGGCCGGGGATACCCGGCGGGCTCGTCGGGGTGCCGGTGCGCCGCCTCGTCGCGGAGCTGTCGTGCGCGGAGGTGCCCGACCGCGACGCCGTGAGCGCGGACGTCGACACCTGGGACGACCTGCGACGGCTTACGGTAGGACTCCACGCAGGAAGCCACGCAGGAAGCCACGCAGGAAGCCACGCGGGAAGCCACACGGTCGTGGCGGCCCGCGCCGGTACGGAGCCCGCGACGCACCGACCGCCGACCGACCGCCCGGGAGGACACCGATGACCGACCAGACGCCCCCCGCCACCCCCCGCGGCGCGGAGCCCGGCTCCAGCGTGCTGGACCGGTGGGTGGACGCCCTCGAGGCGGAGCTCGAGCTGCCGCCGCGCAGCGTGGACGTCGGTGCGGTGCTCGACCTCGCGCGCGACGCCGCGCACCAGGTGGCGCGGCCCGCCGCGCCCGTCACCGCGTACGCGGTCGGGTACGCGGAGGGGCTGGCCGCGGCGCGCGGCGAGTCGTCCGACGCCCTCGACCGCGCGACGTCGTCGGCGCTCTCCTGGCAGGACCCGGGCCCCGGCTCCCCGGCCGCCGGCGCCGCGTCCGGGGCGGGGAGCTGATCGGATGACGACCGTCTCCCTCGGGATGCCGCGCCTGCCCGGCGCGGGCGTGCCCGACGTGCGGCTGCCCGCGGACCGGCCGGCCACCGGCGGGCTCGTCGACACGTTCGGCCGGGTCGCGACCGACCTGCGCGTCTCGCTCACCGACCGCTGCAACCTGCGCTGCACGTACTGCATGCCGGCCGAGGGGCTGCCGACCCTGCCGAAGGACTCGGTGATGACGCGCGAGGAGATCGTGCGGCTCGTCGGGATCGCGACGCGCGACCTGGGCGTGCGTCAGGTGCGGTTCACCGGCGGCGAGCCGCTGCTGCGCCGCGACCTGGTCGACATCGTGCGCGAGTGCGCCGCGCTGCCGCACCGGCCCGAGCTGAGCCTCACGACCAACGCCGTCGGCCTCGACTCCCGCGCCGCCGCGCTGCGCGAGGCCGGGCTGGACCGCGTCAACGTCTCCCTCGACACCCTCGACCCCGACACGTTCGCCACGCTCGCCCGGCGCCCGTTCCTCGAGCGCACGCTCGCGGGGATCGACGCCGCGGCGCGGCAGTTCGACCTCGTGAAGATCAACGCGGTCCTGGTGCGCGGCGTCAACCTCGACCACGCGGCCGAGCTGCTCGCCTGGTGCCTGGAGCGCGGCTTCGAGCTGCGGTTCATCGAGCAGATGCCGCTGGACGCCGACCACGCGTGGGACCGCGCCGCGATGGTCACCGCGGCCGAGGTGCGCGAGCAGCTCGGCACCCGGTTCGCGCTCGAGCCCGACGAGGAGCCGCGCGACGGCGCCCCGGCGGAGCGGTTCGTCGTGCGGGGCGCGCGCGGCGACCGCCTGGGCCGGGTGGGCATCATCGCGTCGGTCACGGAGCCGTTCTGCGACGACTGCCGCCGCACCCGCCTCACCGCGGAGGGCGGCGTGCGCGACTGCCTGTTCGCGCACACCGAGACGGACCTGCTCGGGCCGCTGCGCGCGGGCGCCGACGACGCCGTGCTGGCCGACCTGTGGCGCGCCGCCATGTGGGCCAAGCAGGCCGGGCACGGCATGAGCGACACCGGCTCCGGCACCGACCTGGACAGCTCGGGGTTCACGCAGCCGGAGCGCACCATGAGCGCCATCGGAGGATGACACGAATGACTCAGGAGACGACGGTGCCGGGCCGGTCGACGGACGCGACGCCGGCCCTCGAGCAGACGGTGGCGCTGCGCTACTTCGCCGCCGCACGTGCCGCGCTCGGCCGCTCGGAGGAGACGCTCGCCGTCCCGCCGGGCGCGACCGTCGCCGACGTCGTCGCCCGCCTTGCCGCCGCATCACCCGCGGCCGGGCCCGTGCTCGCCCGCTGCAGCGTGCTGGTCGACGGCCGCCGGGCCGCGCCGTCCGACGTCGTGCCGGCCGGCGCGAGCCTCGACCTGCTGCCGCCGTTCGCGGGCGGCTGACCCCGGGTTCGGATCGAGCCGTCAGCCCTCGCGGTGGGCGCGGATGGCGGCCGCGGCCTGCGGCAGCACGTCGGTGAGGTCGCCGACGACGGCGAAGTCGCAGATCTCGAAGATCGGCGCCTCCGGGTCGGAGTTCACCGCCACGATCACCTGCGCCGCCTGCATCCCTCCGCGGTGGTGCGGGGCGCCGGAGATCCCCGCCCCCACGTAGAGGCGCGGTGCGATGGTGACGCCGGTCTGGCCGATGTAGCGGTCGAACCAGCCCTCGAAGACGGCGTCGCGCGACGCACCGATCGCGGCGCCGACGGCGTCGGCGAACTCCTCGACCGGGCCGAAGTCGCCACCGGTTCCGCGCCCGCCGGCGACGACGACCGCCGCCTCCTCGAGGGTCGGCCGACCCGGGGCGCGCTCCTTGACCTCGCGGGACGTGACGACGACGCCGGCGGTGCCGACAGGCGCGACCGGCAGCGCGTCGACCTCGGTCGCGACCGCCGCCTCGGCGGGCTCGGGCACGACGGCGTTCGCGCGCACCGTGAGCACGGCGACGTCGGCGGTGACCACGCAGCGGGTGTCCCAGGCGCCGGCGAAGACGCGCTTGCCGGCCACGATCCGGCCGTCGGCGTCCTCCCCCACGGCGGCGGCGTCGATGACCAGCCCGGCGCCGAGCGCGTGGGCGGCCAGGGCGGCGGCCTCCTTCGCGGCGAACGTGGCGGGGGCCAGGACGACGTCGGCGTCGGTGCGACGCACGGCCGCGGCGAGCGTCGCGGCCACGACGGAGGGCAGGTGGCGGGCGCCGTCGCCCCCGGCGGCGGCGAGCGCGTCGGTGGGCACCTCGGCCTGGTGCACCGTCTCGACGCCGTACGCGCCGAGCTGGGCGAGCGCCTCGACGGTCGGCGCCTCCAGTGTCACGGCCTCGACGCGGCCGAGCCGGCGCGCGATGGTGAGCAGCTCGAGCGCGCCGGAGCGCACCTCGGTGGCGGGGTCCAGGAGGACGAGGACGGTGCGGTTGCGGGTGGGCTCAGACATCTCGCGTCCTCTCAGACCAGCTCGTTGCGGATGAGGTACTCGGCCAGCGCGGTGCCGCCCTCGCCCTTGTCGACGACCAGCTCGACCTCGGGACGGGCGGGGCGCGGGGCGGCGGAGACCGCCTCGGTGCGCGCCCCGGCGGTGCCGACGGCGGCGGGGTCGAGGCCGAGGTCGGCGGCCGACCACGCCTCGATCTGCTTGGTGCGGGCCGCCATGATCAGCTTGAAGTTCGGCATGCGCGGCGTGTTCGCGGTGTCCGCGACGGACAGGACGGCCGGCAGGGGCGCGGCGAGCGTCTCGGTGGCCTCGTCGGTCTCGCGCGTGACGGTCAGGGTGCCGTCCGCGACGTCCACCTTCTTCGCCAGCGTGAGCGCCGGGCGGCCGAGCTCGGCCGCGACGAGCGCCGGGACCACGGAGCCCAGGCCGTCGAGCGCGGCCATGCCGGTGATCACGAGGTCGACGGGAGCGCCGTCGGCCTCCAGCCTCCGCACCCCGGCCGCGAGCGCCGCGGCGGTGCCGAAGTAGTCCGAGCCGGCCAGGGCGTCGTCCGTGACGCGGACCGCGCGGTCCACGCCCATCTGGAACGACTTGCGCAGCGCCACGTCGCCGTCGGCGGGGGCGACCGTGAGGGCGACGACCTCGCTCGCCGCGCGCTCGTCCTCGGGCAGGGCGTCGAGGATCCGCAGCGCCGCCTCGAGGGCGTTCTCGTCAAGTTCGTTCAGGGTGCCGACGCCCGGGTCGCGGTCGACGCGACAGTCCACGAAACGTCGGTCCGCGTTGATGTCCGGCACGTACTTCACGGCGACGACGATGCGCACGGGCGCGACCTCCAGCTCACGGTGGTGACGGCGGCCGCACGCGCTGCGGCCGACGGTGCCGAGCCTACCCGCGGCACCGCCGGGGCAGCCGCCGCGTCCACACCGCCGCGCGCGGCTGTCGGCCGTCCCGGGCACGATGTCCCCCATGGAGGTCCCCATGGAGTCCCGCCCCAAGGTCACGCCGCTGACGCGCCCGACGGCACGCCGCAGCCACGTGCCTCCGCTCGGGGTGCACCCGACGCCGGACGGCGGGGTGGACGTCGCCGTGGCGGCGGCGCACGCGGACGCGGTGGAGCTCTGCCTGATCGACGTCGCCGAGCCGCACCGCGACGCGCACGACCCGGCGCGGTACGTGGAGCGGAGGGTCCCGCTCGACGGGCCGGTGTACGGCGTGTGGCACGCCCACGTGCCCCACGTGCGGCCCGGCCAGCGGTACGGATTCCGGACGTACGGCGCCTGGGACCCGGAGGCCGGGCACCGGCACAACCCGGCCAAGCTGCTCGTCGACCCGTACGCCCGCGGGCTGGTGGGTGACCTCACGTACGGCCCGGAGACGCTCGGCGCCGTGGGCGCGGTGGTCGACCCGGATTCCCCCGAGTCACCGGAAGGTCGGTCGTGGGTGGCCGAACGGTACGGCGCCGCCGACGACCGCGACTCGCTCGCCTTCGTGCCGCACTCCGTCGTCGTCGCGTCCCACCCCGGCCCGCCGCCGCTGAGCCGACCGCGCGTGCCCTGGGCGGACACGGTGGTCTACGAGGCGCACGTCAAGGGCCTGACGGCGACGCACCCGGACGTCCCGCCGGAGCTGCGGGGCACGTACGCGGGCGTCGCGCACCCGGCCACGATCGCGCACCTGACGAGCCTCGGCGTCACGACGCTCGAGCTGCTCCCGATCCAGGCGTTCGCCAGCGAGCCGCACCTCGTCGCCCGCGGGCTGACCAACTACTGGGGCTACCAGACGCTCGGGTTCTTCGCCCCGCACGCGGCGTACGCGACGCGGGCGGCGCGCGAGGCGGGCCCGGCGGCCGTCCTCGACGAGGTGCGCGGCATGGTGCACCTGCTGCACGACGCCGGCATCGAGGTGCTGCTCGACGTCGTCTACAACCACACGTGCGAGGGCGGCGACGACGCGCTGCACGTGAGCTGGCGCGGCCTGGACAACGCGGGCTACTACCTGCACGACGGCGCGTCGCCGGCCGCCCTCGCCGACGTCACCGGCACCGGCAACTCGCTCGACTTCCGCCGCCCGCGCGTGGTGCAGCTCGCCCTGGACTCGCTGCGCTACTGGGCCGAGGTCGTGGGCGTGGACGGGTTCCGCTTCGACCTCGCGGTCACCCTGGGCCGGGGCGGCCACGGCTTCTCCGCCGACCACCCGTTCCTCGTGGCGCTGCAGACCGACCCGGTGCTCAACAACCTCAAGCTGGTCGCGGAGCCGTGGGACGTCGGCCCGGGCGGGTGGCAGACCGGCAACTTCCCGCCGCCGACGGCCGAGTGGAACGACCGCTTCCGCGACGCCGCGCGCGGGTTCTGGCTCGACGCCGCCCGCGAGGGCAGCCGCGGCCGGCCCATGCACGGCCTGCGCGAGCTCACCACCCGCCTCGCGGGCTCGGCCGACCTGTTCGGGCACTCGGACCCGCCGCTGCTGCGCGGGCCGGTGGCGTCCGTCAACTACGTGACCGCCCACGACGGCTTCACCCTCGCCGACCTGGTCGCCTACGACCACAAGCACAACGAGGCCAACGGCGAGGAGAACCGCGACGGCTCGGACCACAACCTGTCGTGGAACCACGGCGTGGAGGGGCACGCGCCCGGCGCCGAGGACGGGGAGGGCGCGGGCGACACGGGCACCGAGCCCTGGTCCGCCGTCGTGCCGCTGCGGCGGCGCTCGCAGCGCAACCTGCTCGCGACGCTGCTGCTGTCCGCAGGCACGCCCATGCTCACCGCCGGCGACGAGCTCGGCCGTACCCAGCGCGGCAACAACAACGCGTACGCCCAGGACAACCCGATCTCGTGGGTCGGCTGGGACCTCGAGGACGCCGCCCGCGACCTGCTGGACACCACGCGCTTCCTGGTGGGGCTGCGGCGCGAGCACGCGGCCCTGCGCGCGGACTCGTTCTTCCTCGGCACGCCCCGCCCCGGCGAGGACGAGACCGACCTGCTGTGGTTCGCCGCCGACGGCGCGCCCATGGACCGCGACGCCTGGGCGGTCGCCGGGCGCCGCGTGGTGCAGATGCTGCGGCCCGGGCCCGACGACGGCGACGCGCACGTTCTGCTCGTGTTCAACGGCGGGCTCGACGACGCGGAGCTCACCCTCCCCGGCGCCCCCGGCGGCGGCGCCTGGGAGCGGGTGTGGAGCTCCGCGTGGGACCGGCCCGAGGCGCCCGACGACGAGGCCGAGGACGTCGTGCTCGAGTCGCTCAGCGTCGAGGTGTTCCTCGGGCGGTAGTCGCAGGAGCCCGAAGACCTCCAGGTCGAACGCCGTCGAGATCGCGCGGGCCAGGTCCTCCTCCTGGTCGTCCAGGAGGAAGCCGACCTGCCGGCCGATCCGGTCGACGTGACGATCGCGCACCCCCGGACGGGTGAGGACGACCGCCGGGTGCGACTTCTCCAGGTGGATCGATGTGGATCGGGCGCATCAGCCGAGTGGTCCCAGCTCGAGTTCTTCTCCACCCGGCGCACCCTGCCGGCGAGGTCGTCCGGATCGTCCTCGCCGGCCGTCGCCGCGTAGATCTGCGCGTCCCGCTCGGCGTCGAGGGGCGCCGGCGGTCCCCGCGCCGCCCGCGAGCGCACCACCCGCTCACCCTGTTCACGCGGTGCCCCACCTCTGCCAGACTGCGCGCATGGATGCTGACGTCGTCGTCATCGGTGGGGGCCTGTCGGGGCTTGTCACGGCCACGGAGCTCACGGCCGCCGGCCGCCGGGTGGTGCTGCTCGACCAGGAGCCGGAGGCGTCGTTCGGCGGCCAGGCGTGGTGGTCGTTCGGCGGCCTGTTCCTCGTGGGGTCACCCGAGCAGCGCGCGATGGGCGTGCACGACACCGCGGACCTGGCGTGGTCGGACTGGCTGGGCTCCGCGCAGTTCGCTCCTGGGGCCGAGCGAGGCGAGGGCCCCGACCGGCACGGGTACGCGTGGGCCCGCCGCTTCGTGGAGTTCGCGGCCGGCGACCTGCGGTCCTGGCTGCACGCCAAGGGCGTCCGCTGGTTCCCGCTGGTGCAGTGGGCCGAGCGCGGCGGGTACACCGTGGGGCACGACGACGGCCGCACCGAGCACGGCAACTCCGTGCCCCGCTTCCACGTCACCTGGGGCACCGGCCCCGGGATCGTCCGGCCCTTCGTGGAGGCGGCGCTCGCCGCCCGCGACGCGGGCCTGCTCGACCTGCGGTTCCGCCGCCGGGTCACCGGGCTCGTCACCACGGACGGTCGGGTCACCGGGGTGCGCGCGGACGTGCTCGCCGACCAGCCCCTCACCGGGCTGCCGTTCGGCGGCCGGGGTACGCCGTCGAACCGCGACGTGGTGGGCGCCGAGGAGATCACGGCGGGTGCCGTCGTCGTCGCGACCGGCGGCATCGGCGCGAACCACGACCTGGCCCGCGCGCACTGGGACCCCGAGGCCGGCACCCTGCCCGAGCGGATGCTGTCCGGCGTCCCGGACTCGACCGACGGGCTCATGCTCGGCATCGCGGCCGACGCCGGCGCCGCGCTGGTGCACGAGGACCGCATGTGGCACTACCCGGAGGGCATCGCCAACCACTCGCCGGTCTGGACGGACCACGGCATCCGCATCCTGCCCGGTCCGTCGTCGCTGTGGCTCGACGCCGACGGCGGCCGGCTGCCTGCCCCGCTGTTCCCCGGCTTCGACGCGCTCGGCGCGCTGCAGCACGTGACGCGGCGCGGCGACGACCACTCCTGGTTCGTGCTCAACAAGGCCATCATGGAGTCGGAGTTCGCCCTGTCCGGCTCGGAGCAGAACCCGGACCTCACCGGCAAGGACGTCAAGCTCCTCGCACAGCGGGTGCTGCCGCGCGCCGTCGGGCCGGTCGCGAAGTTCGCCGCCGAGTCGCCCGAGTTCCTCTGGGCCGACACCACCGACGAGCTCGCCGCGAAGATGAACGCGCTGGTCGAGGCCACCCCGGGCTCGAAGGGCCACGTGGACGCGGGGGCGCTCGCCGCCGTCGTCGCGGCCCGCGACGCCCAGGTCGCCTCCGGCCTGGGCAAGGACCCGCAGGTGGTGGCGACGCGCGCCGCCCGCGACTACCGCGTGGACAAGCTCATCCGGGTCGCCAAGCCGCGCCCCCTGACGACGCCGAAGGACGGCCCGCTGCTCGCCGTCCGGCTGTCCGTGCTGACCCGCAAGACCCTCGGCGGCCTGTGGTGCGACCCGTCCGGCCGCGTGCTGCAGCCCGACGGGTCCGTGCTGGACGGGCTGTGGGCCGTGGGCGAGGCGGCCGGGTTCGGCGGCGGCGGCGTGCACGGCCACCGCGCCCTGGAGGGCACCTTCCTCGGCGGGTGCCTGCACACCGGCCGCACCACCGGCCGAGCGCTCGCCTCGACCTCGCGGCACCGTCGTCCACAGATCGGCGGTCGTGGTCCCACTCGGGTGCCGTCGGGAACCACGATCGACCCATGTCCAGGACCGCGACGCGCCGGCCAGGCGCACCGACCCCCGACCGCCCGCAGCTGCCGGCCGCCGTGCGATACGACCCCGAGCGGAGGGCGGAGCTGCGGGAACGAACCCGGGACGACGACCTGGTACGGCTCCGGCGCGGCATCTACCTGCCGACCGTCGACCCGTCGCTCACCGCCGCAGTACGCCGCCGAGCGCAGCTGCTGGCCCACATGACTGCCGTGGCCGAGCGTCTGACCACGACGTTCTGGTTCAGTCATGCGAGTGCCGCGGTCGCGTGGGGGTGCTGGACCTGGCACCTCGGGCCCCAGGTGCACGTGACCCAGCTGACCCGGCCCGCGCCCGGGCCGGCCGACGACGTCCTCCGGCGCCATGTCTCGCCCGTGCCCGACGAGGATCGCGGCTTCCTCGACGGCGTTCCCGTGACGTCGCTGGGCCGCACGGTCGTCGACTGCGCGCGCACGCTCGCGGAGCCGTCGTCCATCGTCGTGGCAGACTCCGCTCTCGCGCTGGGCGTCGACCCGGACGAGCTCACGGGACGGCTCGACCGGTCCCGCGGCGCGCGCGGCGTACGACGTGCGCGGCGCGTGCTCGCCGCGGCGGACGGGGCGTCGGAGTCGCCCCTGGAGTCGCTCGTCCGCTGGCACCTGCTCGCCGCGGGGCTGCCGCGTCCCGTGCACGCGATCCCGGTCGGCACCTGGGCCGGCACGTTCTGGGTGGATCTCGCCTGGCCCGACCTCAAGGTCGCGCTCGAGGTCGACGGCGCGGTCAAGTACGACGGAAGGGCGGGCGACCCGCAGCAGGTGCTCCTGGCGGAGAAGCGCCGGCACGACGCCCTCGTCGAGGCCGGGTGGACGATCCTGCGGGTCACGTTCGCCGACCTGCGGGACGTCCGCCGCCTCGTCGCGAGGGTCGAGCACGCCCTGCGTGTCGCCAGGTCGAGGTGAAGCGTCCGAGATCGAGGCCCGGGACATCGACCTCGAGCCCTTGCCTCGACCTGGGCGCGCGCCGGGCTGACCGTCTGGCTAGCGTGGAGGCCGTGACGTCTCCGCAGCCCACGCCGCACGTGCCCATCGGACGGATCCCCGTCCTGCAGCTCTCCCCCGTCGTCGAGGGAGGGCGCTGGCCGGCGAAGGCGGCGATCGGCGAGGTGGTGCCCGTCGAGGCCACGGTGTTCCGGGAGGGGCACGACGCCGTCGGGGCCACCGCCGTCCTGCTCGCGCCGGACGGCACGGTGCACTCCACCGCGCCGATGGCCGACGTCGCGCCGGGGTTGGACCGGTTCCGCGGCTTCCTGCAGCCCGACGCGGAGGGTGACTGGTCGTTCCGCGTCGAGGCGTGGTCCGACCCGTACGGCACGTGGTCCCACGACGCGGTGATCAAGTTCGACGCCGGGCAGGACGTCGACCTGGTGCTCGCGGAGGGGCGGCTGCTGTTCGAGCGCATCGTCGCTCCGGAGCTGCAGGCGGCCCGCTCCGCCGATGACGCCGCCGTGCTGGAGGCCGCGGCCCGCGAGCTGGCCGACACGACCCGCCCGCCCGAGGCCCGGCTCGCGATGGCGATGACGGCCGCGGTGAAGGACGCGCTGCGCCGCTCGCCGCTGCGCGACCTGGTGACCGCGAGCGCCGCCTACCCGCTGCGCGTGAGCCGCGCGCTGGCGCTGGCCGCGAGCTGGTACGAGATGTTCCCCCGCTCGGAGGGCGCGAAACGCCGCAAGGACGGCACCTGGCGCTCGGGCACGTTCGCCACGGCGGCGAAGCGGCTGCCCGCGATCGCGGCGATGGGGTTCGACGTCGTCTACCTCACGCCCGTGCACCCCATCGGCACGACGTTCCGCAAGGGTCGCAACAACACCCTGGACCCGCAGCCGGGCGACCCCGGCAGCCCGTACGCGATCGGCTCGCCGGACGGCGGGCACGACGCGATCCACCCGGAGCTGGGCACCGAGAAGGACTTCCGGGCGTTCACCGCCGCCGCCCGCAAGGAAGGCCTCGAGGTCGCGCTCGACCTGGCCCTGCAGTGCTCCCCCGACCACCCGTGGGTCACGGAGCACCCGGAGTGGTTCTCGGTGCGCGCGGACGGCACCATCGCGTACGCCGAGAACCCGCCGAAGAAGTACCAGGACATCTACCCGCTGAACTTCGACCGCGACCCCCAGGGCCTCTCGGCGGAGATCCTGCGGATCGTCGAGCTGTGGATCGGTCGCGGGGTGACGGCGTTCCGCGTCGACAACCCGCACACCAAGCCGTTGGACTTCTGGGAGTGGCTGCTCGCGCGGGTGCACGCGGCGCACCCCGAGGTGATCTTCCTGTCCGAGGCGTTCACCCGGCCGGCGATGATGCAGACGCTGGCGCGGATCGGCTTCCACCAGTCGTACACGTACTTCACCTGGCGCAACACCAAGGAGGAGGTCGAGGAGTACCTGCAGGAGGTCTCGGGGCCGCAGGGCTCCGTGCTCCGCCCGTCGTTCTGGCCCACGACGCACGACATCCTGCCCCCGTACCTGCAGCACGGCGGGGTGGCGGGCTTCGCCGTCCGCGCCGTGCTGGCGGCCCTCGGCAGCCCCACGTGGGGCGTCTACTCGGGGTACGAGCTGGTGGAGAACGTGCCGCGCCCGGGCGTCGAGGAGCAGATCGACAACGAGAAGTACGAGTACAAGCCGCGCGACTGGTCGCAGGCCGACGTCGTCGGCGTCTCCACGCTGCTGCGCCGCCTCAACGAGATCCGGCGGGCCCACCCGGCCCTGCAGCAGCTGCGCGACCTCACGGTGCACCCGACGACGAACGACCAGGTCGTCGCGTTCTCGCGGCGGGTGCGCGCCGAGCACCTGCCCGGCGCGGGCCGGCCGGGCGCCACGCAGGACGACGTCGTGCTGGTCGTGGTCAACCTCGACCCGTGGACGACGCAGGAGGCCACGCTGTTCCTCGACCTGGAGGCGCTCGGGCTCACGCGGCCGGACGGGGTCGAGGACCAGCCGTTCTTCGTCGCCCACGACGAGCTGTCGGGCGCCACCTACCCGTGGGGCGCCCACCCGTACGTCCGGCTCGACCCGCGCGAGCAGGTGGCGCACGTCCTGACGATCGGGCTGGCATGACGGTGCCGACATGAGCGGGCGCGCATGAGAGAGCCCCGATGACGCCCCAGGTGCCCCGCCCCGTCACGCGCCAGGTGCCGGTGCAGGCGCTGCCCACGCGGCCGCAGCCCGCACCGCCGCCCCTGGACAAGCCCGGCCTGTCCGAGGACCCGGAGTGGTACCGCACGGCCGTGTTCTACGAGGTCATCGTGCGGGCCTTCTCGGACACCGGCGGCGCGGGCACGGGCGACCTGCGGGGGGTCACGGAACGGCTGGACTACCTGCAGTGGCTGGGCGTGGACTGCCTGTGGCTGCCTCCGTTCTACCCGTCGCCGCTGCGGGACGGCGGCTACGACATCGCCGACTACACGTCGATCGCGAGCCAGTACGGCACCATCGGGGACTTCACCGAGCTCATCGAGGCGGCGCACGCGCGCGGCATCCGCGTGGTGGTGGACCTCGTGATGAACCACACCAGCGACCAGCACCCGTGGTTCCAGGCGTCGCGGTCCGACCCGGAGGGCCCGTACGGCGACTTCTACGTGTGGTCCGACGACGACACGCGCTACGAGGACGCGCGCATCATCTTCGTGGACACGGAGACGTCGAACTGGACGTTCGACCCGGTGCGGCGGCAGTACTTCTGGCACCGGTTCTTCCACCACCAGCCCGACCTCAACTTCGAGAACCCCCGCGTGGTGGACGCGATGCTCGACGTGGCGCGGTTCTGGCTCGGGGTCGGCGTGGACGGCTTCCGCCTCGACGCCGTCCCGTACCTGTTCGAGGCCGAGGGCACCAACTGCGAGAACCTGCCGGAGACGCACGCGTTCCTCCGCCGGGTGCGCCGCATGATCGACGACGAGTTCCCGGGCCGCATCATGCTGGCCGAGGCGAACCAGTGGCCGCAGGACGTGGTGGACTACTTCGGCACGGCGGACGAGCCGGAGTGCCACATGTGCTTCCACTTCCCCGTGATGCCTCGCGTCTACTACGCGATGCGCGACCAGCGCGCCCGGCCCCTGCTCGACATCCTCGCCGACACCCCGGACGTCCCCGCGCCGGGCGGGCAGTGGTCGACGTTCCTGCGCAACCACGACGAGCTCACCCTCGAGATGGTCTCCACCGAGGAGCGCGCGGCGATGTACGGGTGGTTCGCGCCCGACCCGCGCATGCGCGCCAACATCGGCATCCGCCGCCGCCTCGCCCCGCTGCTCGACAACTCCCGCAAGGAGGTGGAGCTCGCCCACGCGCTGCTGCTCAGCCTGCCGGGCAGCCCGTGCCTGTACTACGGCGACGAGATCGGCATGGGCGACAACATCTGGCTGCCCGACCGGGATGCGGTGCGCACACCCATGCAGTGGACGCCCGACCGCAACTCCGGCTTCTCCACCGCCGACCCCGGCCAGCTCTACCTGCCGCTCGTGCAGTCGCTGGTGCACCACTACCAGCACGTCAACGTCGAGGCCCAGCTCGCGCAGCCGTCCTCGCTGCTGCACTGGGTGCACGGCATGCTCGCCGTGCGGCGGCTGCACCCCGCGTTCGGCACGGGGGCGTTCGCGCCCCTGGAGGCCGACGACGACGCCGTGATCGCGTTCACCCGCAGCTCGGCGGACGAGACGCTGCTCGTGGCGGCCAACCTGTCCGCGACGGCGCGGTCGTCCGTCGTGCGGCTGCCCGGGCGGGCGGGCTGGTCGCTCACCGACCTGTTCGGCGGCGCCCGCTTCCCCGACGTCGGCGCGGACGGCACCGTGACGATGACCTGGGGGTCGCGCGACTTCTACTGGCTGCTGCTGACCCCGCCGGGGCCCGGCGCCGGCGACACCTCCGCGCCGTCGACCGGAGGCGAGCCGGCATGACCGCGGTGCGGCCGGCCGCGGGCGTCCCCGACCCGAGCGTCGGGGAGCTGCTCGCCGCCTGGCTGCCCGGCCGGCGGTGGTTCCCCGCGGGCGGCGCGAGCGCCGCCACGGTGCACGTCGAGCCGTGGCTCGCGGTCACGTTCGACGACGGCGACCCGGGCGGCGGGCCCGACGGCGCCGACGTCGTCGTCCTCCTCGTGCGCCTGCGCGGCGCGGGCGTGCCAGGTGGCGAGGTCGTCGCGCAGGTGCCGCTGGTGCTCACGGACCCCGCCGCGCGCGGCCCCGGGTTCGTCGCCGAGGTCCGCACCGCCGCGGGCGACGTCGCCGTGCACGACGGCGGCGCGCACCCCGCCTGCTGGCTCGCCCTGCTGCGGGCGGCCGGCGTCGGCGACGGTGTGCCGGGCGAGGCGCTCGTCGCGGGCGGCCAGGTCGTGGCGGGCGAGCAGTCGAACACGAGCGTCCTGCTGCCGGGCGTGCCGTCGCCGGACGGCACCGGCGGGATGCTCAAGATCCTGCGTACCGTGACGCCCGGGCCGCACCCCGACGTCGTCGTCCCGCGCGCCCTGACCCGCGCCGGCTGGGACGGCGTGCCGCGCTTCCTCGGCGCCCTCCAGGTGGCCACCGCGCCCGGCACGACCACCGCCCTGGCCGTCCTCAGCGAGCTGGTGCCGCGGGCCCGCGACGGGTTCGAGCTCGCCTGTGAGCACGCCGGCCGCAGCGAGTCGTTCGCGCACCTCGCGGCCGACCTCGGGCGCGTCGTGGCGGAGCTGCACGCGGTGCTGCGCCAGGCGATGCCGCCCGGCCCGCTCCTCGACCCGGCGACGTTCGTCGGGGGCCTGCGCGACCGGGCGGCGCTCGCCGTCGCCGAGGCGCCCGGGCTGGCGGCCCGGGCCCCCGCGATCGACGCGCTGCTCGACGACCTGCAGGGCCGCCTGCCCCGGCTGCGCCTGCAGACCGTGCACGGCGACCTGCACCTCGGCCAGGCGCTGCACGGCGAGACCGGGTGGAAGCTGCTCGACTTCGAGGGCGAGCCGCAGCGGCCCGCCGCCGAGCGCACGGCTCCCGACCTCCCCCTGCGCGACGTCGCGGGGATGGTCCGCTCGTTCGCGTACGCGGCTGCCGTCGGCGGAGCGCCCGACCCGTGGTGGGAGGCGGAGTCCGTGCACGCCTTCCTCGCCCGCTACCGACGGTCCGCCGACACGTCCGCGGCCGTCAGCGGGCTCACCACCCGCCGGCCGCCCGAGCTCGACCCGCCCACCGCGGACGCCGTCCTCGCCGCCCTCGTGCTGGACAAGGCGCTCTACGAGGTGGTCTACGAGACGCGGCAACGGCCGACGTGGGTGCACATCCCCCTGTCGGCCGTCGACCGCGTGCTCACCCGGCCGCGCTGACCCCGCCGAGCAGGTCGTTCGCCGTGCGCACCGCGGCGGCGAACGCCTCCGGGTCGCCCCCGGGCGAGGTGATCCGGAGCGTCACGCTCTGGCCCGCACGCAGCGTGACGAGCCCGGCGTCGACGCGCGCCTCCGGGTCCACCACGTCGACCGGGCAGAAGATGTCGCGGGCGAGCGAGGTCGCGGTCAGCCGCAGCTCGCAGCCCCCGGGGACGGGTGACGCCTCGATCCGCACCGGGCTCGGGTCGAGCCGCTGGTCCACGACCTCGGCCCCGTACCGCAGCGCGGCCGCCACGCCTGACTCTGGGTCGTCGGCCGTCGCCACGAGCACCTCGGCGGCCACGTCGTCGAACGTGGCGACCTCGGTGGGCACGGTCACCGTCGCCGCGCCGCGGGCGGGCGCGTCGACGTCGACGGTCGCCTTGGCCAGGACGGACCCGTCCAGCGCCTCGCGCGTGACCGTCCAGGTCCCGGCCAGACGCTCGCCGGTGTCGTTGACGACGACGAGCGCGACGGTGTCGGGCGCCGGCTCCAGCCCCTCCCACGCGGCGGCCCTCGCCTCGTCCGACGCGCGCGGCTGGAAGGTGGCCAG
This sequence comes from Isoptericola sp. NPDC056134, assembly GCF_042264825.1. Classification (NCBI taxonomy): domain Bacteria; kingdom Bacillati; phylum Actinomycetota; class Actinomycetes; order Micrococcales; family Promicromonosporaceae; genus Isoptericola; species Isoptericola sp. NPDC056134. The sequence goes on along the minus strand of NZ_JBHJVM010000011.1, from coordinate 86,453 downwards.
CCGCGGCGCGTACGCGGCGCGCAGGGCGTGCCACAGCGGCTTGCGGTGCTCGTCGTGGTCGACCGCCGCCCACGACACCACGGGCCAGTTGTCGTTGAGCTGCCACACGATGGCGCCGGTGTTGTGGGGCGTCAGCGACCGTACGTGCTCGATACCGAAGCGCACGGCGTGCGCCTGGTTGAGCTGCGTCGTCCAGTGCCAGTCCTCGATCGTCGCCGGGTCGGGCAGGTGCCCCTGCCAGCCGCGCTCGAGCTTGGCGTTGCCCAGGTGCGCCTTCTGGTGCACGAGCATCTGGTGCCCGAACGGGTCGAGCGGCTCGTCGTGGACCACGCGCGTGAGCGTCGACCAGGCGGGCGGGCCCTGGAAGCCGAACTCCGACAGGAACCGCGGCTGGTAGCGGGCGTACACGGAGTAGTCCTCCCGGTTCCACACGTCCCAGATGTGCATGGTGCCGTAGCGCTCGTCGTTCGGGTGGCGGTAGTCGCCGAACGAGTACGGGCTCGCCGGCGAGTACGGGCGCGTGGGGTCCAGCTCGGCGAGCACGCCCGGCAGCAGCTCGCGGTAGTACAGGTCGCCCCACGGGCGGCCGCCCAGCCGGCCGGCCCAGCCCCAGTCGACCGAGCCCCACGTGTTCTCGTTGTTGCCGTTCCAGATGACGAGCGACGGGTGCGGGCTGAGCCGCGTGACGTTCTCGCGGGCCTCGGCCTCCACCTCGGCGCGCATCGGCTCGTCCTCGCTGTACGCGGCGCAGGCGAACGGGAAGTCCTGCCACACGAGCAGGCCGCTCTCGTCGGCGAGGTCGTACAGGTCGTCGGACTCGTAGATGCCGCCGCCCCACACCCGGAGCAGGTTGATGTTCGCCTCGAGGGCGTCGTCGACCCGGCGCGCGTACCGGTCGCGGTCGATCTCCGTGAGGAACGCGTGGTCGGGGATCCAGTTCGCCCCACGGACGAGCACCGTCTCGCCGTTGACCTTGAGCAGGAACGGCGCGCCGGCCTCGTCGGGCGTGGTGTCCAGCTCCACCGTGCGGAACCCGACGCGCCCCGCCCAGCGGGCGCCGTCGGCCGTGACCTCGACGTCGTACAGCGGCTGGTCCCCGTGGCCGACCGGCCACCACCGGCGCACGCCGGGCACCTCGACGGTCACCGCGCCCTGCGCCTGCCCCGCGGGCACGCTGCCCGTGGCCACGAGCCGCTCGCCGTCCGGCCCGGTGAGGGTCACGCGCAGCGGGACCTCGCCGTCGGCCGCCTCGCCGTCGCGCTCGATCTCGACGTGCGCGACCAGGACGCCGTCGTGCGCGCCGTCGGGCCCCGCCACGACGTCGACCAGCGGCCGCACCGCGGCGATGCGTACCCCGGACCAGGAGTCGAGGCCGATCGGCTTCCAGATGCCGGCACCGGCGACGTCGATCCCCCAGTCCCAGCCGAACGAGCAGGCCATCTTCCGCAGCTGGTTGTACTCGTGATGGTTGGTCGACGGCAGCACCCCGTCGCGCTCGGCCCGGGCCAGCGCCTCGGGCACGGGCGCGGCGAACGTGACGACGAGGGAGTTGTCGCCCTCGCGCAGCGCGTCGCGGGCGTCCCAGCGGAAGGACCGGAACATGTTCTCGGTCCGCCCGAGCTCCACCCCGTTGAGCTCCACCGTCGCCACGGTGTCGAGGCCGAGCGCGACGACGTCGTGCCGCGCCGCGTCGCCCGGCCGCCACGCGAACGTCGTCGCGTACCGCCACGCCGTGTCGCCGATCCACTGCTGCGCCGCCTCGTTGTCGCCGTCGAAGGGCTCGTCGACCAGCCCTTCGCGGTGGAGGTCGAGGTGCGCCTCGCCGGGCACCACGGCGGGGATCCCGTCCGCGAGCGCCGGCGTCACGCCGTCGGGCGCGTCGGCCGCGAGCTCCGCGGCGGTCAGGCTCCACCCCTGGTGCAGGGCGCGGAAGGTCGTGGGGAGGTGCGTCATGGCGGAGTCCTTCGTGGTTCGCAGGGAGTTCGCTGGGTGCCGACCCGGTCAGGGTCGCAGGTGGCTCAGACGGACGCCGGACGGCGCGGCTCGCGCAGGACGCGCGCGCCGCCGGCGGGCACGGTGGTCAGCGGCCCGACCTCCGCCCCGGACAGCAGGTCGTGCCCGGCGGCGGCGACCTTCTGCTCGTCGCCGGTGTGGTTGAGGAGGAAGAGGTAGGAGCGGTCGTCACCCCGGCGGCGCACCGCCTCGAGCCCGGGCGCCGCGTCGAGGACGCGCGGCACGCCGCCGTCCGCGAGGAGCCGGTCGACGAGCCGCCCCACGCCGTCGGCGCCGAGCGCCGCCGAGACGTACCAGGCGGCGCCGTCGCCGATCTCGCGCCGGGTCACCGCCGGCCCGCCCGCGAGCGAGCTCGAGGCGTACCGGACCACGGCCTCGGCCCCGTCCAGGTGCACCCGCTCGGTCCACTCGGTCGCCTCGCCGCCGTCGTCCAGCCGGACGGCCTGCCCCTCCTGGAGGGGGTAGAGCTCGTCGCTCCAGGCGCCGAGCACGTCGGCGAACGCGGCCGGGAAGCCGCCGGTGCGGACCTGGCCGTCGTCGTCGCAGACGCCGGACAGGTAGGTCACCAGCAGGGTGCCGCCCCGCGCGGGGACGGCGGCGAGCCGCGCGGCCGTGTCGTCGTCGACGACCAGGAGCGTCGGCACGACGACGAGGTCGAAGCCGTCGAGCGGCGCACCGGGCGGCACGACGTCGCACAGCACCTGCCGGTCCCACAGGGCCCGGTGCCAGGCCCGCAGCTCCCGGCCGTAGGACAGCTCGCGGTGCGGCATGAGTCCGTGCTGGAGGGCCCACCCGGCGGGGTCGTCGACCACCATCGCGGCCCGGGCGGCCTCGACGGCCGTCCCGGCGACCTCCGCCAGCGAGCGCAGGTGGCCGCCCAGCTCGACGACCTCCTGCCACACCCGCGACCGGGTGCCGCTGTGCGGGAGCATCGCCGAGTGGAACTGCTCGGCGCCGGCGCGCGAGGCGCGCCACTGGAAGAACATCGCGCCGTCCGACCCCCGGGCCACGTGACCGAGCGAGTGCCGCACGATCTCCCCGGGGTCCTTGGCGCGGTTGCGGCGCTGCCAGCTCGGGGCGCCGGTCGAGCTCTCCATCAGCAGCCACGGCCGCCCCGGGGACATCCCGCGCACCCGGTCGGCGGCAAAGGCGAGGTCGTGCTCGCGGTCGCCCGCCGGAAGGTCGCCGACCAGCGTGTAGTGGTCGTTGGCGACGACGGCCGTGTGCGGCGCCCACGACGCGTAGTCGACCACCTGGGCGCCGGCGCCGACCATGAGGTTGGTCGTGACGGGCACGGCGGAGTGCCGCTCGAGGACCTCCTTCTCCGCCAGGTAGTGCGCCAGCAGCGCGTCCGACGAGTAGCGCTCGTAGTCGAGGTAGAGCCCGGGGTTGGGGGCGCCGTGCCGGCCGCGCGGCGGCATGATCTCGTCCCACTCGCCGTACCGGTGCCCCCACTGGGCGGTGCCCCACGCGGCGTCGACCCCCTCGAGGCTGCCGTGCCTGTCGCGCAGCCACCGGCGGAACCCCGCCGCGGAGTCGTCGCAGTAGCAGCGGGCGTTGCCGCCGCCGAGCTCGTTCCCCACGTGCCACAGGCGCACGGCCGGGTGGTTCCCGTAACGGCGGGCGAGGGCCTCGACGTGGCGCAGCGCGTACCGGCGGTAGACCGCCGACTCCGGGCACCACGCGTTGCGTCCCCCGGCGGGCTCGCGGTACCCGTCGGCGAGCACCGGGGCGATGCCGGGGTGCGCGGTGAGGAGCCAGCTCGGCGGCGCCGCGGTGGGGGTGGCCAGGTCCACGGCGATCCCGTGGGCGTGCAGCAGCTCGATCGCGTCGTCCAGCCACGACCAGTCCCGCACGCCGTCGGCGGTCTCCACGGTCCCCCAGGCGAAGACGCCGAGGGTCACGATGTTGACGCCCGCCTCGCGCATGAGACGCACGTCCTCGTCCCACACCTCCCGCGGCCACTGCTCGGGGTTGTAGTCGCCGCCGTAGGACAGGCCGTCGGTCGGCCAGCGCGTCCCGGCGGGGGGCGCCGCCGTCACGACGTGCTCCGGGCGGCCGCCCCGCCGCGCGCCTGCGCCGCGGGCACCCCGGCCTCCTGCCACTCGCCCGCGAAGTGGTCGTAGCAGACGCTGTTGTCGATGGCGCCGCGGTCCGTGCCCTCCTGGGTGAGGCTCACGCGGTCGACGCGCTCGGGGTCCGGGGCCGCCGTCGCGAGGAGCTTGGTGTAGTCGTGGTGCGGGTCGAGGATCACCGCGTCCGCGGGCCCCCGCTCCACGACCCGCCCCCGGTACAGCACGACGATCTCGTCGGAGAAGTGCCGGGCGGTCGCCAGGTCGTGCGTGATGTACAGGACGGCGAGGCGGTCCTCGCGCTGCAGGCGGCCGAGCAGGTTGAGGACGCCGAGCCGGATCGACACGTCGAGCATCGACACGGGCTCGTCGGCGATGAGCACCTGGGCGCCCGGGGCGAGGGCACGGGCGATGGCGACGCGCTGCCGCTGGCCGCCGGACAGCTCGTGGGGCCGGCGCGGGGCGATGTCCTCGGCGGGCGTGAGGTTGACCCGTTCGAGCATCTCGACCACCCGCTCGTGCGTCTCCCGCGCCGTGCGGGTGCGCTGGTGGATCCGCAGCGGTCGGGCGACGTGGTGCTCGATCGAGTGGAACGGGTTGAGCGACGCGAACGGGTCCTGGAAGACCATCTGCACCTGGCGCCGGTACAGCGAACCCTGGACCGGGGTGTCGTCGTCGAGGCGCACGTCGACCGTCCCCGACGTCGGCTTCTCCATGCGCGTGAGGATCTTCGCGATGGTCGACTTGCCGGAGCCCGACTCCCCCACCAGGGCCACGGTGCGCCCGGGGACCAGGTCGAGGCTCACGTGGTCGACGGCGCGCAGCCGCGACCGGCGCAGCCCCGTGCGGATCGAGTAGTCCTTGACCAGGTCGGACACGTGGACGCGGGTCATGCTCGGTCCTCCTGACCGTTCGGCACGGGTGTGCCGGCGTCGGCGAAGTCGTCGACGCCGCTGCGGATGAAGCCGCCCCGCTCCCCCGACAGGCTCGGGAACGAGCCGAGGAGCTTGCGGGTGTACGGGTGGCGCGCCTCGCGGTACAGCCGCTGGGCGGTGTCGAGCTCGACGATCTCGCCCGCCAGCATGACCGCGATGCGGTCGCTGATCTCGAGCAGCAGGGGCAGGTCGTGGGTGATGAACACGACCGCGAAGTCGAGCTCGTCGCGCAGCCGCACGATCTCGCGCAGGATGTCGCGCTGCACGACGACGTCGAGCGCCGTCGTCGGCTCGTCCATGATCATGATCTGGGGCTCCAGCAGCATCGCCATCGCGATCATGACGCGCTGGCGCATGCCGCCGGACAGCTCGTGCGCGTACGACCCGAGGCGCCGCGGGTCCACGCCGACGCGGGTCAGCACCTCCTCCGACCGGCGGCGCACCTCGGCCCGCGGCGTGCCCGGCCGGTGGGCCAGCAGCGTGTCCCGCAGCTGTGCGCGCACGGTGGTCACCGGGTTGAGGGCGTTCATCGCGCCCTGGAAGACCATCGACAGCTTGTCCCAGCGGAACGCGCGCAGCGCGGAGTCCTCCAGGGCGAGCACGTCGACGTCCGCGCCGTCGCGGTCGTGGAAGGTGATGCTCCCGGACGCGATCCGCGCCGGGGGCCGGTGCAGCCGGTTGACCGCGTAGGCGAGCGTCGTCTTGCCGCAGCCGGACTCGCCGGCGAGGCCGAGGATCTCCCCGCGGTGCAGCGTGAGGCTCGCGTCCTTCACCGCCGTGACCGGCTGCTCCACCTCGTAGACCACCGTGAGGTCCGAGACCGTGAGGACCGGTTCCGTCCGACCGCCGCGGGCGGCGGTCCCTTCGTCCTGCACCAGGGTCGTCGTCATCGCGCGGACACCTCCTTCGCGCCGTCCGCCTCGCGGACCGCGTCCGGCTCCTGCGGGCGCGACCGGCGGTGCGCGCGGGCCAGGTCGCGCTCGAGGCGGGCGGCCTTGCGGGCCCGCCTGCGGTGCTGGCGCAGGTTCTTGAGCTTGGGGTTGATGATCTCGTCGATCGAGAAGTTGATGAGCGACAGGCCCATGCCGAACAGCGCGATCACCAGGCCCGGCGGCACGAACCACCACCAGGCCCCGAGGGAGAGGGCAAAGCCGTTCTGCGCGTAGAAGAGCATCGTGCCGAGCGTCGCGGAGTTCGACGCCCCGAGGCCGATGAACGACAGGCCGGCCTCGCCGAGGATCGCCGCGATGACCGCGAAGACGAACTGCGACGCGATCACCGGCAGGAGGTTCGGCAGGATCTCGACGACGATGACGCGCCACGGCTTCTCGCCCGAGACCTTCGACGCCGCGACGTAGTCACGGTTGCGCACGGACAGGGTCTGGGCTCTCAGCACCCGCGCCGACGCGGCCCAGCTCGTCACCGCCAGCACGACGGCGATGGTCCACAGGCCACGGCTCTCGCGCGGCACGAAGCCGGAGATGACGATCACGAGGGGCAGCCCGGGGATCACCAGGAAGACGTTCGAGAGCAGCGAGAACGCCTCGTCGGCGAAGCCGCCGCGGTAGGCGCCGTAGATGCCGAAGAACGCGGACAGGGCGGTGGCCAGCACGCCGACCAGCAGGCCGATCTGCAGCGAGCCGCGGGTCGCGTACGCCAGCTGGGCGAGCACGTCCTGGCCGGTCTGCGTGGTGCCGAGCAGGAAGTCGGCCGACGGCGGGGTCAGCCCGATGTCGCGGATCTGCCGAGGGTCGCCGACCAGGTACGGGCCGAAGATGCCGAAGAGCGTGATGACGCCGACCAGCACCAGGCCGACAGCCAGCCAGGGCGTCATCGTGGGCAGGAGCATGCGCCAGCCCGAGCGCGGCGCGCCGCCGGCGCGGTCGCGCGCCACCTCCTCGGCCTCGGCCTCGTCCACGAGGGACGGTTCGTTCGCAGGACTCAGGTTCGTCATGACGGTGCCTCCTCAGGACCGGGCTCGGGTGCGCGGGTCGATCAGGCCGTACAGCAGGTCGACCACGAGGTTCGCGCCGAGCACGGCGAGCGTGATGACGAGGAACAGCCCCTGCATGAGCGCGTAGTCGTTGTTGGTCACGGCCCCGAGCAGGCGTCCGCCGATGCCGGGGTACGAGAACACCTGCTCGGTGATCACCGAGCCCGAGACGACGAACCCGAGCGAGATCGCGAAACCGGCGACCGACGGCAGCACGGCGTTGCGCGAGGCGTAGGAGCGCAGCACCGTGCGCGGGGACAGCCCCTTGGCCTCGGCGGTGAGCACGTAGTCCTCGGACAGCGTGGAGACCATCATGTTGCGCATCCCGAGCAGCCAGCCCCCGACGGAGGCGAGCACGATCGTCAGCGCCGGCAGGGCGCCGTAGTGGATCGCGGAGAGGATGAACTCCGCGTTCCAGTCGGGGTCGAGGACGACGTCGTAGCCGCCCTGCAGCGGGAACCAGCCGAGCACGCGGGCCAGGACGTACGCCAGGATCAGCGCCAGCCAGAAGTACGGCACCGCCGCCAGGAGGGTGGTCGCCGGGATCAGCGAGTCCAGCCAGGTGCCGGGCTTCCACCCGACGAACGCCCCGAGCGTCACGCCCAGGACGGCGGCCATCACGGTGGCGATGCCCACCAGGACCACCGTCCACGGGAGCGACTGCGCGATGACGTCCGTGACCTGCGCCGGGTAGTAGCTGACGGACACGCCCAGGTCACCGTGGACGAGGTTGTTCAGGTAATCGACGTACTGGTTCCACAACGGTTGGGAGTCGTCGCCCCCGAGGAGGAGGGCGTACGCCTCCCGGGTCTCGGGCGTCACCGTCCCGCCGCGCTGCTGCAGCTTGGCGAGCAGGATGTCGACCGGGTTGCCCGGGAGGAGCCGGGGGATCGCGAAGTTCAACGTCAGCGCGGCCCACAGCGCCACGACGTAGAAGCCCATCTTGCGCAGGAAGTAGTTCACGGCAGGGTGCTTTCCTCGGGGACGACGTCTCGGGTCATGTCAGCCGGCCGGCTGGATCTTCTTGAAGATCTCGGCGGCGTCCATCGCGGACCACACGGCCGGGAACGCGTAGAGGTCGTCGTCGGACGGCCAGCCGCTGAACTTCGCCGTGTTCCACACGCTCGTCGTGCCGCCGGTGAGGATCGGCACGTACGGCATGTCCTCGAGGATCTGCTCCTGGATCGTGTCGAAGTACGGCTGGCGCGCCGCCGCGTCGTCGAGCGGGAGCTTCGCCAGCTCGTCGAGCGCCTTGTCGACCTCGGGGTTGGAGTACCGCGAGTAGTTGTTCCCCGCGGACTTGCCGACCTTTGCGCCGGAGCCCGAGTCGAAGAAGTAGTTGTAGAGGTAGAACGGGTCGGGAGCGGGTCCCTGCCACAGGGAGTCGATCGCGAGCTCGAACTTGCCCGACCCCTTCTTCTCCGTCCACTCGTTCCACGACGACTGCGCGGTCTGGAGGTCGATGCCGGCCGCCTTCGCCTGGGAGGCCATCGTGTCCAGGGCGGTGATGTAGTCCGTCCACCCGGTCACGACCTCGACCGTGAGCGTGAGCTTCTCGCCTTCCTTGGCGTAGATGCCGTCCGAGCCCTTCGCCCAGCCGGCGTCCTCGAGCAGCTGCGCCGCCTTGTCGGGGTCGGCCGTCATCGGGGCGGTCTTCTCGGTCACCGCGTCCGAGACGAACTCGTCCTGGCTGGGGGTCAGCGTGAAGACCGGGGACATCTCGTTCGCCGTCTCCATGAACGCCAGCTTGTTGAGCTGGGTGCGGTCCATCGCGTAGTACAGCGCCTTGCGGACGGCGGGGTCCGTCTGCGGACCCGTGCAGCCCATCTCCGCGCTCGAGCAGGTGGACAGCACCATCTGGTTCTGCCACTGCGTGTACGCGTCGTAGCTCGGGAAGTTCTGGTGGGTGTTCTGGATGTCCGGGATGGGGCCGGTCTGCCAGTCGACCGTGCCCGCCGCGATCGCGTCGGCGCCGGCCTGGTTGCCCGACAGCGACAGGAAGCGGATGTTCTTGACGGCGGACTCACCGCCCCAGTAGTCGGGGTTCGCCTTGTACGTGAACGCCTGCGGCTTGAAGCTGTCGAGCAGGTAGGCCCCCGTGCCCACGGGGTTCTCGATGACGTCCTCGACGGGGTTGATGTCCTTCCACAGGTGCTCGGGCACGATCGGCGTGTTCATCACGTCCGGGCCCTTGACGAACGCGGGCTGCTCGAACGTGAACGTCACGTGGGTGTCGTCGACCGCCTTCGCCGTCCCGTCGAAGCCGCCGCTGTTGATCGAGGGGTTGTCCTTGAGGAGGGTGAAGGTGAACTCCACGTCCTTCGCGGTGAAGGGCTCGCCGTCGCTCCAGGTGACGCCCTCGCGCAGCGTGACGGACAGCTCCGTGCCGTCGTCGTTCCACACCTGCTCGGTGCCCAGCAGCGGCACCGGGTCCCGCACCTCGGCCTTGTTGTAGAAGAACAGGGGCTCGTAGATGGTCCCGAGGCCGCCGATCTTCGAGGGCGAGAACGGGTTGAAGTTGATCTGGTAGTCGCCGGCCTGGCCGGTGTACGCGACGAGCGTGCTGTCCGCGCCCCCGCCCGAGCCGCCCGAGCTGCCGGCCGAGCCGCCCCCGGAGCACGCCGCGAGGGCGAGACCGAGGGCCGCGACACCGGCGAGCACCGCGCCGCGCCGACGGATTCCTGTCCTGAGGAACATCTGCGGTCCTTTCTCGTGCCGGCACCAGAGCCGGCTCCAGCGGCGCCGTCGTCGGCGCTCGTGGGTATTCTTGCCATGGTTAACTTAAGCGGTCAAGTGCTGTAGGTCACTCACGCAAGGAGGCGGTAGATGCTGCTGGACGGCGTCGCGCAGGTCGTCTCGTCGCGCCGTCTGCTCGATCTCGTGCGGACCCGCGGGTCGATCAGCCGGGTGGAGCTGGCCCGGCTCTCCGGCCTCACCTCCCCCACCGTCACGCACGTCGTCCGGGGGCTGCTGGACCTCGGTCTGGTGCACGAGACCGGGGTCCAGCAGCGCGGCCGCGGCCAGCCGCGCCGCCTGCTGAGCGTCACGGCGGACGCCGGGTACGCCGTGGGCATCCAGGTCGACCTGACGACCACGACGGCGGTGGTCGTCGACTTCGCCGGCGCGACGGTCGCGAGCGCCGGGCTGCGGGGCTCCGGACGGCGGTCGCCCGACCGGACCGTGGGGACGCTCGTCGACCACGTGGGCGACCTGCTCGCGAGCGCCGGCGTCCCCCGCGACCGTGTGCTCGGCGTGGGCCTCGTGACCCACGGCCCGCAGGACCGGGAGCGGGGCATGCTCCTCACCGCGCAGCCCACGCCCGCGTGGGAGAGGTTCCCGCTGACGGCGCGCCTCGCCGCCGGGCTGGGCCTGCCCGTGCTGCTCGAGAACGACGCGACCGCGGCGGCCGTGGGCGAGCTGTGGACGCGGGACCTCGACACCGAGACGTTCGGGCTCGTCTACATGGCCTCGGGGATCGGCGGGGCCGTCGTCGTGGACGGCGTCGCCTACCGCGGGCGTGCCTCGAACGCGGTCGAGATCGGCCACGTCCCGCTCCCAGACGCACGCTCCGCCTGCGTCTGCGGCAACCGCGGGTGCACGCAGGCGGAGGCGGGCCCGGCGGCCGTCGTCACCCAGGCCCTAGCCCGCGGCGACGTCGCCGAGCGCTGGGGCGTGCGGGGACCCGCCGAGGACACGCTCGCCGACTTCGAGCGCGTGGCCCGCGCCGCGCGCGACGGCGACGCCGCCGCCACCGACCTGCTCACCCGGTCCGCCCGCCGGGTCGGCCAGGCGGCCACCGTCCTCGTCAACCTCTTCGACGTGGACACCGTGCTGCTCGCCGGCCCGGCGTTCGCGACGGCCGGCCCGCTGTACCGCCGCGTCGTCGGCGCCGCGCTGTCCGAGCACGCCCTCAGCCGCACCCTCAGCCCGCCCCGGGTGGCGCTCTCCGGACAGGTTGCCACGGCCGCCGCCGTCGGCGGCGCTCTCACGGTGCTGCGCGGCGCGCCCGACCCGGGCCTGCCGCTGGGGCGTGCCCGACCCCGACCGTCGACCGACCTCACGCCCGACCCCGAACCCGACCAGCCCGCCACGATCGGAGCCCTGTGACCACCGCCCACCACGTCCTGCACCGCGACGGGACCGCCCTCGTCCTCCATCTGCCGACGCACGGCCTGCCCGCCGTCGTGCACTGGGGTGCGGACCTCGGTCCGCTCGACGACGACGCCGCCGACGTCCTCCTCCGGGCGACCAGCCGCCAGACGCCGCCCGGCACCCTCGACGCCGCCTGGCGCCTGCCGCTCCTGCCGCAGGAGTCCGACGGCTGGTCCGGCCGGCCCGGCCTCCTCGTCACGCGTGCCGGCCGGCCCGTGTACCCCCGGTGGGAGTCCTCCGTGGGCCGCCCGGACGAGGCGACCTCGATCATCACCGCCACCGACGCCACCGGCGGCCTCACCCTGCGCACCCGCGTGGAGGTCGGCCCCGGCGGCCTCGTCGTGCTCGACCACGAGCTCGTCAACGACGGCGCCGACCGGCTCGAGGTCGCCTGGCTCGAGGCGACCCTGCCCGTGCCGAAGACGGCCGACCACCTCACCACGTTCGGCGGCCGGTGGACGCGCGAGAAGTCCCCGCTCACGACCCCGATGCCACGGGGGACCACCGTGCGCGAGTCCCGCCGGGGCCGCGGCGGCCACGACGCCCCCTGGGTGACCCTCGCCTCCGAGGGCGCGCCCCGCGCCGGGGACGGCCGGGTGTGGGCCGCCCACCTGGGGTGGAGCGCCGACGTGCGCCACCGCGTCGACCGGGTCACCGAGCACGTCTCGCTGCTCGGCGCGGGAGAGCTCCTGCGACCCGGCGAGCTCGTCCTGGCGCCCGGCGAGTCGTACCGCGCGCCGACGGCGTACTTCGCCTGGTCGGACGGCGGCCTCGACGGCGTCGCGGCACGGTTCCACACCTGGCTGCGCGCCCGCCCCCAGCACCCGCGCTCGCCCCGGCCGCTCGTGCTCAACACCTGGGAGGCGGTGTACTTCGACCACGACCCCGAGCGCCTCTTCGCGCTCGCCCGGCGGGCGGCGGAGGTGGGGGTCGAGCGCTTCGTCCTCGACGACGGCTGGTTCCCCGCGCGCCGGGACGACACCAGGGGTCTCGGCGACTGGGTGGTCGACCGAGGCGTGTGGCCCGACGGCCTCGAGCCGCTCGCCGAGCTGGTGCACGGCCTGGGGATGCAGCTCGGCCTGTGGTTCGAGCCGGAGATGGTCAACCTCGACTCGGACCTCGCGCGCCGGCATCCCGACTGGATCCTGGCCAACCCCGCCTCCGTGCCGTCGCCCGACGGCCTGTCGTTCCGCACCCAGTACGTGCTCGACCTGGCGAACCCCGACGCGTGGGAGCACGTCCGGGGGCAGTTGTCCGCGCTCGTGACGGACCTCGGCATCGACTTCGTCAAGTGGGACCACAACCGGGACCTGGTCGAGCCCGTCCACGACGGCGCGCCCGGCACGCACGCCCAGACGCTGGCCACGTACCGGCTCCTGGACCGGCTCCGGGAGGACCACCCCGCGCTGGAGATCGAGTCGTGCTCCTCCGGCGGGGCGCGCACCGACCTCGGCATCCTCGCCCGCACCGACAGGGTCTGGGCCTCCGACTCCAACGACCCGGTGGAACGGCAGGACGTCCAGCGCTGGACCGAGCTGGTGCTGCCCCCCGAGCTGGTCGGCGCGCACGTCGGGCCCTCGCCCGCGCACTCCTCCGGGCGTGCCACCGACCTGTCGTACCGGATCGCCACGTCGCTGCAGGGCTCCGCCGGGTTCGAGTGGGACATCCTCGGCTGCACCCCGGAGGAGACCGCCCGGATCACCGCGTTCGCGGCGCTCTACAAGGAGCTCCGCGGCCTCCTGCACTCGGGCACCGTGCGGCACCCCGACACCGCCGACCCCGCCCTGCGGGCGCGCACCGTGGTCGCCGAGGACCGGTCGGAGGCCGTCGTCACCGTCGCGACCGTCGCGTCGCCCGAGGAGGCGCTCGCGGAGCGGCTGCGGATCGACGGTCTCGACCCGGAGCGGCGGTACACCGTGCGGCTGCGGGACGAGATCGGGGAGTCACGCTGGGGCTGGGTCACGCCGGGCTGGCTCGGCGACGGACCGGTCACCCTCCCCGGCCGGGTGCTCGCCGAGGTCGGGCTGCAGCTGCCGACGCTGTGGCCCGTCCAGGCGATCGTGCTGCACCTCGCTCCGGCCTAGGCAGGCGGGCCGGTGCTCCCCCGCACCGTGAGCGTCGGGGTCGAGTCGCGGTACGCCCGCGCCTCGGCCCCGGCCATCCGCTCGAACAGCCGCCGGGCCACGTGCGCCCCGTAGCTCGTCACGTCGTGGCTGAGCGCCGTGAGCTGGGGGTACGCCGCCTGGCACAGCGGCGAGTCGTCCCAGGCCACCAGTGAGACGTCCTCGGGCACGCGCGCCCCGAGCCCGTGCGCGACCCCGAGGCCGGCGAACGCCATGACGTCGTTGTCGTAGATCACGGCCGTCACGGGGTCGTCCGTCTCCAGCAGGGAGCGGGTGGCGGCCGCACCGGAGTCCGGCGTGAAGTCCGCCCGCGCCACCCGGGCGACCACGCCCGCGCGCGTCGCCTCGTCGTCGAACGCCAGGTCACGGATGGTCGTGTGCCCGAAGCCCTCCGTGCCGGACACGCGGCCGATCCTGCGGTGCCCCAGCCCGGCGAGGTAGCGCACGCACTCGCGGAGGGCCGTGGCGTCGTCCGTGTACACCGCGGGCAGGTTCCCCGCGAACTCGGGGTCCCCCACGACGACGGCGGGCAGGGCGTCGCGCTCCGACAGCGCCGCGATCCGGGGGTCGTCCTTGCGGGGGTCGACCACGATCACGCCGTCGACGCGGCGGGCGGCGTGCCAGCGCCGGTGCGCCTGGGTCTCGGCATCCATGTCGGGCACGACCTGCAGCAGCAGCCCGTACGAGCGCTCCGTGAGCACCTGCTCGATGCCCGCGATGAACTGCATGTAGAACGACTCGAAGCCCAGGGTCTCCGGGGCGCGGGCGAGCACCAGGCCGATCGTCTCCACCCGCGCGCCGGACAGCGCCCGGGCCGCCTGGCTCGGCACCCACCCGAGCTCCGCCGCGACCCCGAGGATCCGTGCCCTGGTCTCGTCGGAGACGCCCGGGCGGTCGTTGAGGGCGTAGGACACCGCCCCCGTGGACACACCGGCCCGCCGGGCGATGTCCGCGATCGTGATCCGAGCCATCCGCTCTCCTTCCCGAGCAGGATGGTATGCCTCGCCGGGCCGCTGCCCGCGCCCGGGGCCGGGCCGCGCGTCGGAACGCGCCCGACATACGTCCGTGGAATCGTGGGCGCATGACGCCGTCGCCACCGCCCGTCGACCCCGAGGTGCTGACCGCCCTGGCCCAGGGCACGCTGCACGACCCGCACGCCGTGCTCGGGCCGCACCTGCTGGACGACGACGGCTCGCCGGCCGACCGGGCCTGGGCCGTCGTGCGGGTGCTGCGGCCGCTGGCCGACGAGGTGACGGTCGTGACCGGGGACGGCGAGCACCCGGCCCGGCACGTGGCGGCGGGCGTGTGGGAGTCGGTGGTGCCGGCGGGCGTGGACGCCGACGGCGGGCGCCACGCCCCGGACTACCGCGTGCGGACCCGCTACGACGACGACGTCCAGACCGTCGACGACCCGTACCGCTTCCTGCCCACCCTGGGCGAGGTGGACCTGCACCTGATCGCCGAGGGCCGCCACGAGGAGCTGTGGCGGGCGCTCGGCGCCAACCCCCGCCGGTTCCCGAGCGCGCTGGGCGACGTCGACGGGACGGCGTTCGCGGTCTGGGCGCCGAACGCCCGGGGCGTGCGCCTCGTGGGCGACCACAACCGCTGGACCACGGTGCACCCGATGCGCTCGCTCGGCGCGAGCGGCGTGTGGGAGCTGTTCGTGCCCGGCGTGGGAGAGGGCACCCGGTACAAGTTCGAGGTGCTGGGCGCCGACCGCGTGTGGCGGGCCAAGGCGGACCCGCTCGCCAAGGGCACCCAGGTGCCGCCCGCCACGGCGTCGGTCGTCGTCGACTCGGCGTACGAGTGGGCGGACGGCGAGTGGATGGCACGCCGCGCGACGTCCGACCCGCACGCGGGGCCGGTGAGCGTCTACGAGGTGCACCTGGGCTCGTGGCGGCCAGGGCTCGGCTACCGCGAGCTCGCGGAGGAGCTGACCGCCTACGTCGTCGAGCTGGGCTTCACGCACGTCGAGCTGCTGCCCGTGGCAGAGCACCCGTTCGGCGGGTCGTGGGGCTACCAGGTGACCGGCTACTACGCGCCGACCGCACGGTTCGGGCACCCCGACGACTTCCGGTACCTCGTGGACCGCCTGCACCAGGCCGGCGTCGGCGTCATCCTCGACTGGGTGCCCGGTCACTTCCCCCGCGACGAGTTCGCCCTCGCACGGTTCGACGGCGGCCCGCTGTACGAGCACCCGGACCCCCGCCGCGGGGAGCAGCCCGACTGGGGCACGCTCGTCTTCGACTTCGGTCGCCGCGAGGTGCGGAACTTCCTCGTCGCCAACGCCACGTACTGGTTCGAGGAGTTCCACGCCGACGGCCTGCGCGTCGACGCCGTCGCGTCGATGCTCTACCTCGACTACTCGCGCAAGCCCGGCGAGTGGGAGCCGAACGTGCGCGGCGGGCGGGAGAACCTCGAGGCCATCGCGTTCCTGCAGGAGGCCAACGCCACCGCCTACCGCCGCTCCCCCGGCGTGATGATGATCGCCGAGGAGTCGACGGCCTTCCCCGGCGTCACCCGGCCCACCGACGCTGACGGGCTCGGCTTCGGGCTGAAGTGGAACATGGGCTGGATGAACGACGGGCTGCGATACGTCGCGCACGACCCGATGTACCGGCGCTACCACCACCACGAGCTGACGTTCTCACTGGTCTACGCGTTCTCGGAGCAGTACGTGCTGCCGGTCAGCCACGACGAGGTGGTGCACGGCAAGGGCTCCCTGCTGCGCCGCATGCCGGGCGACCGGTGGAAGCAGCTCGCGGGCGTGCGCGCCTTCCTCGCCTACCAGTGGACGCACCCCGGCAAGCAGCTGCTGTTCATGGGCCAGGAGTTCGCGCAGGACGCCGAGTGGGACGAGGGCTCCGGCCTCGACTGGTGGCTGCTCGAGACTCCCGGCCACGCCGGCGTGCAGCGCCTGGTCCGCGACCTCAACGCCCTCTACCGGGTCACGCCCGCCCTCTGGGAGCGGGACTTCGACACCGCCGGGTTCGAGTGGCTCGACGCCGACGACGCCGACCACGACACGCTCTCCTGGGTGCGCCGGTCCGCCGACGGCGACCCCGCCGTCGTGGTCGTGAACTTCGCGGGCGTGCCGCACGAGGGGTACCGCCTCGCGCTGCCCGACGGCGGCGCCTGGGACGAGGTCCTCAACACGGACGCCGAGGTCTACGGCGGCTCCGGCGTCGGCAACCTCGGGCGCGTGCACGCCCAGGACGTGCCCTGGAAGGGGCGGCGGCACTCCGCCACACTGCGGGTGCCGCCGCTCGGCGTGCTGGTGCTGCGCCCCGCGGACTGACCCGGGGACGCATCGGGCGTGGGCGTCAGTACAGGCTGATCGCCAGGCGCTGGCGGGCCTTGATCACGCGCGGGTCGGTGGGCCCGACGATCTCGAAGTACTCGACGAGCCGCACGCGGAGCTTCTCCTTCGCGTCCGCGTCGGCGCCGGGGAGCAGCTCGAGCAGGCGGGCGAAGGCGTCGTCCACCTTGCCGCCGAGCATGTCCATGTCGGCCACGGCGAGCTGCGCCTCGACGTCCGCCGGGGCGTCGGCCGCCGCGGTCCGGGCCGCCTGCAGGTCGGCGCCGCGGGTGCGCTGCAGCAGGCGCACCTGCGCCAGGCCGGCCACCGCGAGGGCGTCCTTCGGGTCCTGCTTGATCGCCTTCTCGTACGCCGCGACGGCGGTGTCGAGGTCGTCGCGCTCGATGGCGTCGTACGCCTCCTGGTGCAGCGGCGGCAGCGGCTCCTCGACCGGCTCCTGGTCGACGGCCTCCGCGGGCTCCTCGCCCTCGGCGCCCTGGGCGGGGGCGCGTCCCGTGACACCGTTCTGCTCGGCCGCGGCCAGCACCTGGTCGAGCACGCCGCGCACCTGCTCCTCGGGCGCCGCCCCCTGGAACAGCGGGAGGGGCTGGCCCTGCAGCACCGCGACGACGGTCGGCACGCCCTGCACCTGGAAGGCGGCCGCCACCTGCGGGTAGGCCTGCGCGTCGAGGCGGCCGAGCAGGAACCGGCCGGCGTACTCCTCCGCGAGCCGGCCCAGCAGCTCGCCGAGATCGGCGTTGGCCTTGTCGGTGGGGATCCACAGCAGCATGACCACGGGGTACGTGGTCGAGTCCTGCACCACCTGCTGGAAGTTCGCGTCCGTGACGTCCAGCACGTAGCCGCCCGCCGACGGCGCGCCGCCGGGCTCCCCCGGGGGCGGCGACTGCGGGCGGTTCAGCGCCGACAGGTCGACGGCGCCACGCGTGCTGAAGGTCGGGTCGGGCGTGGGGTTGGTCATGGGCGCCATCCTACGAGCGGAGCGTCAGTTCGAGGCCGCCGTCGCCACGTGCGAGTAGCCGAGCGGCCGGATCTTCTCGTCGGAGCCCTTCGCCGGGACGTACAGCGCGACCATGTCCGTGTACCGGGTGTTCAGCACGTTGGTCTGCTCGGCGTCACCGAGGAGCGCCTTCTGCGTCTCGGAGAGGGCCGGCACCTTGGCGTCCTCCTCCGCCTCGACCGTGGTCTTGCCGTCGAGGACGCCCATGACGAGCGCCCCGCCGTCGGCCGTGCGGACCGCGCGGACCTCGTCCTTGCGCGCCTGGTACTTCTGCGTGTACTTGGTCCCGGACTCCTCGAAGCCCTCGACCTCCTTCCACGCCGCCGCGTCGGCCGCGACGGCCGCGACCAGGTCGCCCTCGGGCAGTTCGAAGCCCTTCGTGAAGGACGACTTCTTGGCACCGAGGGTGACGATGTCCGCGTACTGCGCGAGGGCGTCGACGGGTGAGGCCGCCAGGGAGTCGTCGTCCCCCGCGACGGCGTCCGATCCCACGGCCGAGTCGGCGAAGTACGGCATGCTCTGCCCGGGGATGAGCTGCACCCACGCCCACATCTTGTAGTCCGAGCGTGCGGACGCCTGCTCGAACGCCACGAGGCGTGGCGTCTCGAGGTCCTCGGTGCTGGACGTGATGGAGAAGCTGGTGCGCGGCCATCCCTCGGTGGTGGGGATGATCATCTGCTGGGACTCGCTCGGGATGTCCGTCACGAACTCCGCGTTGTCCCGCTTCTTGGCGACGGCGAGCTGGCTCTTGCGCACCTCGTACGCAGGCCCGCTCACGCGCGGCTTGAGCGCGTCGCTCTTGAGCGCCTTGTCGGCCTTCGCCACGGTGTCGGCGACCGCGGTGAACACCTGGGTGTCCTGCTCCTCGGTCAGCACGGGCCCGCTGAACGCCTCGCCGGCCTGGGGCTGGGGCAGCTCGTCGGCGCAGCCGGCGAGCAGCGTCGACGACACGACGAGGGCGCTCGCCACGGCCAGGCCGCGGGTGGTACGGCGGTTCATCGGTTCTCCCCGTCGTTGTCGGTCGTGGGGTCGGCGGGCTGCCCGGTCCGGGAGGTGTCGCCGAAGCCCCAGGTCGCGCGCCAGGCGGCGGCGCGGCCCGCGGGCGTGGAGGTGTCGGGTCGGGTGGCGCCCTCCTCGGACGCCCCGTCGGGCTGTGCGGGGCGCACCGCGGGGATCGAGCCGGTGATGGCGCGCAGCATGCGGGTCATCCCGCCCTGCTCCGCCGCCCGCCGGGCCTCCTCCTGGGCGCGCAGCTCCCGCCGTGTCATGCGCAGGGCACCGGTGGCGGTGGTCGGCTCGGCCGGCACGGGCTCGTGCACGGTCGGCTCGGCCGGCACCGCGGGGCCGGGGACGGGCAGGCTGCCGAACGGCCCAGGGGCGGCCGTGTCGGCGGCGGTCGGCGCCGGGTCGGCCGACGGCACGGCCGGCGCGTCGGCGGCCTCGTCGCGCTGGCGGCGGCGCGACCGGCGCAGCAGCCTGCCGGCGAGCGGCACCTCGGCGGTGCCGGCGGCCGAGTCGCGCGCGGTGCCGTCCTCCGGGGAGTCGTCCTCGGCCTCGGTACCCGTCGCCGGCTCGGCGGGGGCGGCTTGGGCGTCGTCCGCCGCAGGCTCGGCGGGCGTCGACGGCGCCCAGGGGCCCGCTGTCGCGGTCGTCGGGCGCACCGGGGCGAACGGGGCCCCGAGGCCGCCGGCCGGCGGGCCGTCGTCGTGGAGGTCGGTGGCGGTCTCGTCGCCCGCCCCCTGCTCGGCGAGGTCGGCCCGGTGGGCGCGGGCACGGCGCCCGCCCAGCACGAGCAGCAGGACTCCGCCGAGCACCAGCACGACGCCCACCCCGACGCCGGGCCACAGGTAGGGCGTGGTGACGGCGCGCGGCCAGCTGAGCTCCAGGGTCGGCGCCTGCGCGCCCTCGCCGACACCGGCGGCGAGGAGCGTCCAGCGGCCGGGGCGGTCGCTCCAGCGCAGCGTGACGCTGTTCTCGTCGGAGGCCTCTGCCACCCACATGTCCGACCCGGCCGGGTCGGAGCCGGACTTCGGCGCCTCCTCGGTCTCGGCGTCGGGGTCGGCGGGCTCGCCCGCCGCGACGGAGAGGTTCTCCCAGTCGCTCAGGCCCGTCACGCGCGAGTACGGGTCGTTGCCGACCCACCCCGCGACGTCGACGTCCCGACCGACGGCGAGGGTGACCTTCTGCCCCTCGGGGACGGACGCGCTCACGGTGACGTCGCCACCGACGAGCCCGAGGACACCGGGGTCGGTGACGACGAACGTGCCGTCACCGGTCGGCTTGGCCGTGGCGACCACCGTGTCGGTGTCGCGCCAGACCGTGGCCGAGGCGACACCGAGCGCGGCGGCAGCCAGTCCGACCAGGACCAGGACACCGCCCAGAATGCGTTGCAGCACCGAGCTTTCCCTTCGACGTGGACAGTCCAGCATAGGGACGGCGCGGAGGGCTCCGTCCACGTGACCGCCCTGGCAGGGTGCGGTTCACGAACCCTTCACGACTCGCGTACGACGGCCGCGCCCTGGCTCCTGCGCGTCGTCACGACCCGTGGAACACTGCCGGGGCGACGCCGTCGCGCCGCACCGACCCGGCGTGGGAGGATGTCCGACTCGTCCCGCGAGGGCAAGAATGTCCCGAGTATCGGCGCCCTGCCCCCGCCACTATCCTGGCGACGCCGGGGCACCCACCATGTACGGAGGTCTGCACGTGTCCGACGAGCGCACGCTCTTCCCGATCACCATGCGCGGTTACGACCGCGCGCAGGTGGACGGTCACATCGCCCGACTCGAGCAGGCGCTCGAGGAGGCCCGCCGGAACGTCGAGAGCACCGACGCGCGCGCCATGCAGATCTCCTCGGAGCTCGCGCTGGTGCAGCGCCAGCTCCGGGAGAACGAGAAGCCCTCGTACGCCGGGCTCGGCTCGCGCGTCGAGCGGCTCCTGCGGTCCGCGGAGGAGCAGTCCACCGAGGTGCTCACGCAGGCGAACCAGCAGGCCGCCGACATCATGGCGCGGGCCAAGCTGTCCGCGGGCCAGGTCCGCGCCCGCGCGGAGTCCGAGGCCTCCGAGCTGCTCGGCAGCGCGCGCCGCGAGGCCGAGGAGATCCGGTCCACCACGGCCGCCGAGGCGGAGGGCACGCTGCTCGCCGCCCAGCGCCGCGCCGAGGAGCTCGTCGGCTCCGCCGAGCGCGAGGCCGCCCTCATCACCAGCACGCTGTCCGCGGAGGAGAGCGAGCGCCGCGCCACCCTCGAGCGCGAGATCGGCGTCCAGCGCTCCACCGCGGAGCGCGAGACCACCGAGCTGCGCGTCGCCGCCGAGCGCGACACCGCACAGCAGCGGGCGCAGGCGGCCGCCGAGGCCGCCGCGCAGCGGGAGGAGGCGGACCGCGAGTCGACCGACCTCCTGGAGCGCACCCGCCGGGAGGCCGCCCGCATCATCGCCGAGGCCAAGCACCAGGCGGCCGAGGCGTCCGACGCCGTGACGACCGAGCTCGAGCAGCTGCGCGAGCAGGCTCGTGCCGCGCTGGCCGACGCCGAGCTGGAGATCGCGCAGCGCCGCGAGCAGGTGGAGCACGAGGCCGCCGCGCGGCACGAGACCGCCCGCCAGGAGACGGACCTGCTCGTCCGGGCCGCCGAGGAGCACGCGGCGGAGGCGGAGCAGCGGGTCGCCATGGCCCTGCAGCAGGCGGAGAAGGTCCGCGCGGAGTCGGACACCTACGTGAAGGCCCTCGTCGCGGACGCCCGCCGCACCGCGGACGGGATCGTCGCCGAAGCGCGGGAGTTCACCGAGACGATGGTCAACGACGCGCGCGTCGAGGCGGAGAACCACCGATCCACGGCCGCCCGCCAGCTCGAGGACCTCACCCGCCGGCACGACTCGATCAACTCCTACCTCGAGGAGCTGCGCGGCCTGCTCGGTGCCGAGAAGGCCGAGACCCCGGCCGGCCAGGGCCAGCCCGTCACCGTCCTGCAGGCGCCCGTCCCGGCTCCCCCGGCGCCGCAGGCGGGGAAGGTCGCCGAGCACACCGACGTCGAGCCCGAGGCCGACGAGCAGCCGGACGCCGCCGGGCAGCCCGAGGACGCCTCCTCCGACCAGGACTCCGCGGAGCCCGGGGAGGTCGCCGAGCCCGAGGACGCCGCGGACGAGCCCGTGGAGGCGGACGCCGAGAACGAGACCCCGGCCCCGCCCAAGGCCAAGGCCAAGGCCAAGGCCTGAGCGACGCGCGCTGACGCCGCGGGGGGGGCCCACACCCCCGTTTGTGGTCCCGTTTTCTTCCCCCCCCGTCCTCTCCCCCCCCCCCCTCCCCCCGCTCGCCCCCCCCCCCCCCCCCCCACCGCAGGCCCCCAGCCCCCCATCAACACATGGGGTTCCGCCCGAGACGTGCACCGCCCAAAAAGCCAACACCACCCCCGCCTCCAACCAC
>NZ_JBHJVM010000011.1:54086-64422 GCF_042264825.1 Isoptericola sp. NPDC056134 | reverse complement strand
TCCCCCACCCCCCACAAACCACATTGCGGCAGCCAGGCCCCGACCGACACACACTCCTCCGTCGGTCCCCCCACCCCCTGTGGTCGCCCCCGCGGCGTCTCGTCGGTCGGCTGCGTCAACTGGTCGGGGCCGGGCGGTACTGCCAGGGCCAGCGGGGCGGGTTGGTGCGCTCGGCGACGCGCCGGTGCAGCAGCCCGATGGCGGCGGCGACGGTCGCCGGGTCCTCGACGGCGCTCATGTGGCCGGCCGCGGGGACGACGGTCAGCGCGCCGTCCCTCGCGGCGTGCACCATGTGCTCGGCCTCGACCAGCGGGGTCACCTGGTCCTCCGCACCGACCACCACGGAGACAGGGCCGTCGAAGGTCCGCAGCACGTCGGTACGGTCCGGGCGGGCCGCCATCGCGCGCTGCGCCCAGGCGACGCCCGAGGGCGACTGCGCGCGGATCCATGACTCCAGCAGGGGGAAGAGGTTCCGCCGCTTCTCCACGCTCGTCGGCCCGAGCAGCGTGCCGGGCATGCTGAGGACCGGGTCGAGCGTCTGGCCCTCCGTGACGGCGGCCGCGATCCGCAGCCGGTTGGCGCGCGCGGCGTCGAGGTCGGCGGTCGACTTGGTGTCGACGAGCCCGAGACCGACGACGAACCCCGGGTGCCGCTCCGCCAGGGCGAGCGCCACGTAGCCGCCCATCGACAGGCCGACCACGACCGCGTTGCCCTCGCCCTGCTCCCGCATGGTGTGGTGCACGGCGTCGGCGACGTCCTCGAGCCGCGGCGGGATGCCGCCGAGGTCGGAGTGCCCCTGGCCGGGCAGGTCCACGCCGATGGCGCGCACCCCTTCGGGCAGGGCCTGCGCCGCGGCCGCCCACATGCGGTGGTCCAGCGGGAAACCGTGCAGCAGCACGACCGGCGTGCCCGCCCCGTCGTGGAGCGGGTAGGTCGCCAGGAGCGCAGAGGTGGTGGTCATCGTCGACTCCTCGTCATCGCCTTGTCATCAGGACAACCTCATCGCGGCACCGTCTCGGCCGTCCGCACCTCGCCGTCGTAGTGCGTGGGCAGAGAGGCGTGGCCGGGCAGCACGTGCCCGACGATCTCGTCGAGGACCCGGCGCACCGCCGGCTCCCCGACCCACAGGTGCTTCGCGCCGTCGACGCCGATCACCTCGGCCTGCGGCACCCGCGCGAACCGGCGCCGCGCCTCCTCCGGCTGCAGGTAGTCGTCGTGCTCCGGCACGAGGACCACCAGCGGGCGGCCGAAGGCGGCCCAGGCGTCCAGGTCGGCGTCCGTGGCGCGGTGCAGCGGCGGGGAGAGCAGGATCGCGCCCTCGACGGCCGGGTCGGTGCCGTGCTTGAGCACCAGCTCGGTGCCGAACGACCACCCGACGAGCCACGGGCGCGGCAGCTCGCGGAACTCGGCGAGCTCGATCGCGGCGGCCACGTCGTACCGCTCCGCCTCGCCGCCGTCGAACGCGCCGTCCGACGTGCCGCGCGGCGACGACGTGCCGCGGGTGTTGAAGCGCAGGACGGCGAGGTCCGCGAGCGCGGGGAGGCGCCAGGCCGCCTTCCGGTAGACGTGCGAGTCCATGTAACCGCCGTGCGTGGGCAGCGGGTGGAACGTGAGGAGGGTCGCGACCGGGTCCCGGTCGGCCGGGAGGGCGAGCTCGCCGACGAGCGTGAGCCCGTCCGCGGTGTGCAGCTCGACGTCCTCACGGCGGGCGGGGAGCATCGTGAGGGAGCGGATCTGGTGGCCGGTGTCCTGTCCGGCGTCACGGCCCGCTGCGTCGTCCATGGTGTCGTCGTTCATCGCGTCCAGCGTAGTTCGGCCGGGCGCTCCTGGCCGGTCCTGCGGCGCCGTTCAGCGCAGCCGGGCCCGGCGCTCCCAGCACGACGAGTGCCAGTGCCGACGGTCCTCGAGGCCCGCGACCTCGCCGCCGACGACGTCGCGCTGCCAGGCGACGACGTGCGGCGTGCCGGCCGGGATCTCCTGGCGGCAGGCGGGGCAGCGGTACGCCTTGTCGCCGCCGCGCAACCGGCGCACCGTCCACTCGCCGTCCGCCGCGCTCTCTCGCCGGACGCCGCCGAGGGCGCGGTCGAGGTCGAGGGGCGGGGGTTCCGCCCCCCAGGGGCGCTTGCGGGAGGGTCGGCGGGACGGCATGGCACCCATTGTCGCGCGACGCGGGCCGGACCGGTCCGCCCGCCCGGGCGCCCCGGCGGACCATGGACGGCGCGGTCAGGTCGGGCCGTTACAGTGGCCCGGTTCGTCCCCGCCGACCGAAGGACTCCCCGTGAAGCTCCGCACGTCCGCCGCCGCTGCAACGCTGGCGCTGGCCGCGGCCCTGACCCTGACCGCCTGCGCCGACGACTCCACCGGCGACGGCGCCACGCCGTCGGCCTCCGCGTCGTCGTCACCGGCCACCGAGGCTCCCGAGCCGACGAAGGAGGACGTCGCCGCGCTCGAGTCCGTGAAGGTCGAGGGCAAGGCCGGTGCAGAGCCCAAGGTGACGTTCAAGACGCCGCTCGAGGTCTCGGTGCCCACGTCGCGCGTCATCGACGAGGGCGACGGCGCCGACCTCGCCGAGGGCATGAAGATCACCATGGACACCGTCGCCTTCCTCGGCACCGACGGCTCCACCCAGGGGTCGACCTGGGAGCAGAAGACCCCGCAGAGCTTCATCCTCGGCGACGCGAACTACGGCGTGCTCACCGAGCCGCTGACCGGGCAGAAGGTCGGGACGCGCCTCCTCGTGGCCAACCCCGTGCAGGGCCAGGACGGCTCGACGGCAACGATGGTCAACCTCGTCGAGATCACCGACGCGACGAAGATCCCGACGCGCGCCGAGGGCACGGCCGTCGAGCCCGAGAAGGGCCTGCCGACGGTCACGCTGGACGACTCCGGCAAGCCCTCGGTGAAGATCCCCGACGGCTACGAGGCGCCCAAGGACCTCGTCGCGCAGACCCTCATCAAGGGCGACGGCGCCAAGGTCAAGAAGGACCAGACCGTCACCGCGCAGTACACGGGGTGGACGCTCGACGGCAAGTCGTTCGACTCCTCGTGGGACCGCGGCACGCCGAGCTCGTTCTCGCTCCAGCAGGTCATCCCGGGCTGGACGGACGGCCTCGCCGGCCAGACCGTCGGCAGCCAGGTGCTGCTCGTCATCCCCGCCGACCAGGCGTACGGCGCCGAGAAGAGCGACGACAACGAGCTCGCCGGGCAGCCGCTCGTCTTCGTCGTGGACATCCTCGACGCGCAGTGATCCCTCGTCGTCGTGACGTCCCGCACGTCACGACGACGGCCGTGCTGGCCGGCCGCAGGTCAGCAGCACGTCGGCCCCACCACGACGGCGGGCTCCCGTTCACCGGGGGCCCGCCGTCGCGCGTAGTCTCGGGTGCCATGAGCGCAGAGCCCACCCCCGCCGAGCCGCCCGTGCCCGCCGACGCCGGCGCCGTCCCCGAGCGCGAGGTCCTCACCTGGACCCTGCTCCCCGTCGCGATCCGCGAGCTCGCGCAGCAGGTCGTCGACAGCGGCTTCCTGCCCGACGTCGTGATCGCCGTCGCGCGCGGCGGCCTCGTGCCCGGCGGCGCGATGGCGTACGCCCTGGGCACCAAGGGCGTGGGCACGATGAACGTCGAGTTCTACACCGACATCGGCAAGACGCTGGACGACCCCCGCGTGCTGCCGCCGCTCATGGACACGTCCGAGCTGCCGGGCTCCAAGGTGCTCGTGGTGGACGACGTCGCCGACTCCGGCCGCACGCTCGCGCTCGTCATGGACATGCTCGCGAAGCAGGGCGCCGAGGCCCGGTCGGTGGTGCTCTACACCAAGCCCCGCACGATCATCCGGCCCGACTACTCCTGGCGGGACACCGACCTGTGGATCACGTTCCCGTGGTCGGCCGAGCCCCCGGTGACGGGCGCGCACTCGGCCGACGTCTGAGCTCCGTCACGCCGCGCGGGCGAACAGCTCGCGCGCGCGTTCGACGACGAGGTCCGGACGCTCGTCGACCATGAAGTGCGAGACCCCGGGGAGCACGTCGACGGCGAGGTCGTCGGCGTGCTCCTCGTGCCCGCCGAGCAGCGCGGGGTCGCTGAGGATGTCGTTCTCGCCCAGGAGCGCGACGGTCGGCGTCGTCAGGTGCTGGTCGCTGTAGGCACCGCGCAGCACCGCCCACAGCTCGCGACGGACGAAGTCGCGGCAGAGCGCAGACCCGGCGCGCGCGCCCGCGGGCTGCCGCAGCGGCGCGAGGTAGGCCTCGACGTCGGCGTCCGTCATCACGGGCGCGTCGCTGCCGTACTCCTGGAGCAGGTGGCGCGGCAGCCGTTGCCGGCCCCGCGCCAGCGCGCGCGGGCCGGTCAGCCGCGAGGCGATGACCACCTGGAACCACGTGTGCCGCAGCATCAGCAGCAGCCGCGGGTCGAACCGCAGCCACAGGTGGGGCACGCCCATGCTCAGCAGCGAGGCAGCGCGGTCGGGGTGCCCGAGGCAGAGGTGGAATCCGACCAGCGCGCCCCAGTCGTGGGCGACGACGTGCACCCGGTCGAGGCCCAGCGCGTCGAGCAGGCCGACGACGTCGGCCAGGAGGCGGTCGCGCGTGTAGCCGTCCGGCGGAGCGTCGGTCCAGCCGAACCCGCGCAGGTCGGGGCACACGACGTGGTGGTCGGCGGCGAACGGGCCGATCGTCCCGCGCCATTCCCACCAGTGCTCCGGGAACCCGTGGAGCAGCAGCACCGGGTCACCGGTCCCCTGCTCGACGACGTGCATCGCGAGCCCGTCGACGTCGACCCATCGGTGGGTGACCCCGGCGAGCTCCGGCATCGGCACGTCGACCGTCGCCTCGGGCCGCGCCGAGACGGCCCGCCCCTCGCCCACCTTGTTCTCGTCCATCCCTCGACGTTACTACGTTCATAGTGTCGTGTCACTATGGACGTAGTACCCGGGTTAGGGTGCCGTCGTGACCACCGCACTCCCGCCCCGACGCCGCGCGCTCGACGCGGCCGTGGACCTGCTCGGCACCGAGGGGCTCCGCGCCCTCACCCACGGCCGCGTCGACGAGCGCGCCGGGCTCCCCCGCGGCTCGACGTCGAACTACTTCCGCACCCGCGCCGCCCTACTGGCAGGTGTCTCCGACGAGCTCGCCGCCCGCGACCTGGCGGGCCTGTCCGCCGCGCCGGAGCCCCGGTCGGCGGCCGACTTCGTCGACATGCTGTGCGCCGGCTTCGCGCAGGCGACCGGCCCCGACCGCGCCACCACGACCGCCCGCCTGGTCCTCTTCCTCGAGGCGAGCCACGACCCCGACCTGCGCGGGCGCGTCAACCGCGGTCGCGAGGCGCTCCTCGACTGGGGCGAGCGGATGGTCGGCCGGCTCGGCGCGGCCGACCCGCGCGCGGCGATGATCGCCGTCTCCGGCGCCTACGAGGGCCTGCTGCTGCACGCGATCGCCCGCCACGACCCGACCGACCCGCGCCCCACCCTCACCCTCGTCGTCGACGCCGCCCTCGACCGCCGAGGTAGTACGAGATCTGCCGAGGTAGTACGAGATCTGCCGAGGTAGTACGAGATCTGCCGAGGTAGTACGAGATCTGCCGAGGTAGTACGAGATCTGCCGAGGTAGTACGAGAGGGCGGACCGCACGTGATGCGGTCCGCCCTCTCGTCCTCCCTCGGCAGGGGTCAGAAGTCCCAGTCGTCGTCCTCGGTGGCCACGGCCTTGCCGATGACGTACGACGAGCCCGACCCGGAGAAGAAGTCGTGGTTCTCGTCGGCGTTCGGCGACAGCGCGGCGAGGATCGCGGGGTTGACCGCCGTGTCCTCCTTGGGGAACAGCGCCTCGTAGCCCAGGTTCATGAGGGCCTTGTTGGCGTTGTACCGCAGGAACGCCTTGACGTCCTCGGTGAGGCCGAGCTCGCCGTACAGCGCGTCGGTGTACTCGACCTCGTTCTCGTACAGCTCGAAGAGCAGCTCGAACGTGTACGCCTTGAGCTCGTCCTGCTCGGTCTGGCTGACCTGCGCCAGGCCCTTCTGGTACTTGTAGCCGATGTAGTACCCGTGCACGGCCTCGTCGCGGATGATGAGGCGGATGAGGTCGGCCGTGTTCGTCAGCTTCGCGCGGCTGGACCAGTACATCGGCGCGTAGAAGCCCGAGTAGAAGAGGAACGACTCGAGCATCGTCGAGGCGACCTTGCGCTTCAGCGGGTCGTCGCCGCGGTAGTAGTCGAGCACGATCTCGGCCTTGCGCTGCAGGTGCGGGTTCTGCTCCGACCAGGCGAACGCCTCGTCGATCTCCCGCGTCGAGATCAGCGTCGAGAAGATCGACGAGTAGCTCTTGGCGTGCACCGACTCCATGAACGCGATGTTGGTGTACACCGCCTCCTCGTGCGGGGTCAGCGCGTCGGGGATGAGCGACACCGCGCCGACCGTGCCCTGGATCGTGTCCAGCAGCGTGAGGCCGGTGAACACGCGGGTCGTCATGAGCCGCTCCGCGTCGCTGAGCGTGTGCCACGACTGGATGTCGTTGGACACCGGTACCTTCTCCGGCAGCCAGAAGTTGCCGACCAGGCGGTCCCAGACCTCGAGGTCCTTCTCGTCCTGCAGCCGGTTCCAGTTGATCGCACTCACGCGATCGATGAGCTTGAGCTTCCCCGTGGGCGCCATTGTCTTCTCTTCCCCGAATTCTCGATAGTTGCCCGACGCAATTACAGCATGCAGCTGACGCAGCCCTCGATCTCCGTCCCCTCGAGGGCCATCTGACGGAGACGGATGTAGTACAGCGTCTTGATCCCCTTGCGCCAGGCGTAGATCTGCGCGCGGTTGACGTCGCGCGTCGTCACCGTGTCGGGGAAGAACAGCGTCAACGACAGACCCTGGTCCACGTGCTGCGTCGCGGCGGCGTAGGTGTCGATGATCTTCTCGTAGCCGATCTCGTACGCGTCCTGGTAGTAGTCCAGGTTGTCGTTCGTCATGTACGGCGCCGGGTAGTACACGCGACCGAGCTTGCCCTCCTTGCGGATCTCGATCTTGGCGGGCACCGGGTGGATCGACGACGTCGAGTTGTTGATGTAGCTGATCGAGCCGGTGGGCGGCACGGCCTGCAGGTTCTGGTTGTAGATGCCGTGCTCCATGACGGAGGCCTTGAGCGCGCGCCAGTCGTCCTGCGTCGGGATGGCGACGCCGGCCTCCGCGAAGAGCCGCGCGACGCGCTCGGTCGCCGGCTTCCACTCGCCGTTCGTGTACTTGTCGAAGTACTCGCCGGTGGCGTACTTGGAGTCCTCGAACCCGCCGAACGCCTTGCCGCGCTCGATCGCGAGGCGGTTCGATGCCGCGATCGCGTGGTAGGCGACCGTGTAGAAGTAGAGGTTCGTGAAGTCGACGCCCTCGTCGGAGCCGTAGTAGATCCGCTCGCGGGCGAGGTAGCCGTGCAGGTTCATCTGCCCGAGGCCGATGGCGTGGCCGAGCTCGTTGGCGCGGCGGATCGACGGGACCGACTCGATGCTCGTCTGGTCGGAGACGGCCGTGAGCGCGCGGATCGCGGTGTCGATCGTCTTCGCGAAGTCCGGCGAGTCCATCGTCTTCGCGATGTTCAGCGAGCCGAGGTTGCAGGAGATGTCCCGGCCCACGTGGTCGTAGGAGAGGTCCTCGTGGAACGTCGACGGCGTCGACACCTGCAGGATCTCCGAGCACAGGTTCGAGTGGGTGATGCGGCCCTTGATCGGGTTCGCCGCGTTCACGGTGTCCTCGAACATCACGTACGGGTAGCCGGACTCGAACTGCAGCTCCGCGATCGTCTGGAAGAAGTCGCGGGCCTTGATCGTCGTCTTCGTGATGCGGTCGTCGGCGACGAGCTCGTCGTACTTCTCCGAGATCGAGATGTCGGCGAACGGCTTGCCGTAGACGCGCTCGACGTCGTACGGGCTGAACAGGTGCATGTCTGCGTTCTGCTTGGCCAGCTCGAACGTGACGTCGGGGATGACGACGCCGAGGGAGAGCGTCTTGATGCGGATCTTCTCGTCCGCGTTCTCCCGCTTGGTGTCGAGGAACCGCATGATGTCGGGGTGGTGCGCGTGCAGGTACACCGCGCCGGCGCCCTGGCGCGCCCCGAGCTGGTTGGCGTACGAGAAGGAGTCCTCGAGCAGCTTCATCACGGGGATGACGCCGGACGAC
This sequence comes from Isoptericola sp. NPDC056134, assembly GCF_042264825.1. NCBI lineage: Bacteria > Bacillati > Actinomycetota > Actinomycetes > Micrococcales > Promicromonosporaceae > Isoptericola > Isoptericola sp. NPDC056134. The sequence goes on along the minus strand of NZ_JBHJVM010000011.1, from coordinate 56,275 downwards.
TGGTTCTGGATGTGCTTGATCGGCGCGCCGTGCTCCCGGACGTTGCTGAGCAGCAGCGCCACGCCGCCGCCGCGCTTGGAGAGCTGCAGCGCGGAGTTGATGCCGCGCGCGATGGACTCCATGTTGTCCTCGATGCGCAGCAGGAAGCAGGACACGGGCTCGCCGCGCTGCGCCTTGCCCACGTTGAGGAAGGTCGGCGTCGCCGGCTGGAACCGTCCGGAGACGACCTCCTCGACGATGTCGCGCGCGACCTGCTCGTCGCCGTCGGCGAGGCCGAGGGCGACCATCGAGACGCGGTCCTCGAAGCGCTCGAGGTACTTCTTCCCGTCGAACGTCTTCAGCGTGTACGACGTGTAGTACTTGAACGCGCCGAGGAACGACTCGAACTGGAAGTCCTTCGAGTACGCGAGCCGGAACAGCTCCTTGACGAAGGTGCGCGAGTACTTCTCGAGGACCGCCGGGTCGTAGTACTTGTTCTCGAGGAGGTGGTCGAGCTTCGCGTCGAGCGTCTCGAACTGGATGGTGTTCGGCACCACGTGCTGCTCGAAGTAGGCCGTGGTGGCCTCGCGGTCCTTGTCGAACTGGATCCTGCCGTCGTCGCCGTACAGGTTCAGCATCGCGTTCAGCGCGTGGTAGTCGAGCTGCACGCCCTGCAGCGGCACGGGGGTGGCCCCCGCGAGCTCCGGGTCCGTCGTCGAGCTCACGCCGAGATCAGTGACTGTCGTTGCCAAAATCGTCCCAATCCGTCACGGACGCGCGTGGCGTCCTCAGCCGTCCCCAGGAGTTCGAAGGCGTACAGGTAGGGCACCTGGCACTTCGCGGAGATGATGTCGCCGGCGATGCAGTAGGCAGCGCCGAAGTTGGTGTTCCCCGCGGCGATGACGCCGCGGGCGAGCGACCGGTTGTGCGGGTCGTTGAGGAACTCGCGCACGCGCCGTGGCACCGCGCCGCCCTCGTTGCCCCCGCCGTAGGTCGGGACCATGAGCACGTAGGGCTCGGTCACCGTGAGGAAGCCGTCCTGCTTGCGCACCGGGATCCGGTGCACGGACATGCCGAGCTCCTCGAGCCCGAGGCGCTCGACGAACCGGTGGGTGTTCTCCGACACGCTGGAGAAGTAGACGAGAGAACTCATGCTCAGCCTCCCCCCGGATGCTGCTACCAGGCCGACGCGCTGCGTCGAGGAACACGCACGGCGCCCCGGGTCGGGTGTCGAAGCCCGGGGCGCCGGCCGTTCGTGGGGTGCGGGGCCGCGGCCTGCGCGCCCCGCGTCCTGTCGAGTCTGTGCGGAGGTGCGCGTCAGGCCGAGACGGCCTGCTGCGCCGCGACCGCGGCGATCTGGTCCGGGCGGAAGCCCGACCAGTGGGTGTCACCGGCGACGACGACGGGGGCCTGCAGGTAGCCGAGCCCGCGGACCATCTCGAGCGCCTCGGCGTCCTGGGTGATGTCGACCACCGAGTACTCGACACCCTTCCGGTCGAGGGCGCGGTAGGTCGCATCGCACTGCACGCAGGCCGGCTTGCTGTAGACCGTGATGCTCATGTGTCTCTCCCTCTCTGCGCTCCCCGCCGGGGGGCTTCGTCCGACCGGTGTCGCGACCCTGCGAGCCGGTCCCCTCGACGGGCCTCGAAAGGGCCCGGACCAGGGATGACGCCCGTGGAACTACGCCGGTGTGCTTTGTTCGAAGGGCTGTGCGCCCCGCGTGCTCCAAACACTACACCTAGTGGTCGGGGCGCGCGCGGGGCCGACATCTTGTGGTTGACACGACTGTCATTCGTCGAACACCCCTCGCCTCGCACCCTCTCTCACAGCGTCCCACGGGGGTCCGACAGTCCTCGTCCACAGGGCGTACGGCGCGCCGTCAACACCGCCTCGGGTCGACCTTCCGCAGCACCGTGCGGATCTCGCCCGGATGTCCACAGGCGGTGGGCGACGGGCGTCCACAGCGTGTGCGCGACGACGCGTCCCCGCGCGGCGGGGCCGCGGTCCGGCCGGCCCTCGAGCTCCCGTCCGGGCAGCGCCCGGCAGATCGGACATTCCCGGCGCGGAACCGGCCGAAAACTCGTTGACGTCATCGGCGTGGGGGGGGGGGGGGGGTTTTGGGGGCACAAACGCCACCCACCCACCGCAGGTACGGCACCCCCCAGGGGACAGAGCCCCCCACACAACACGCCCACGGCCCGCCCGCGTGC
>NZ_JBHJVM010000011.1:17173-54076 GCF_042264825.1 Isoptericola sp. NPDC056134 | reverse complement strand
CCAGTCCCTAAGTCCCCCGTCGGAGAAGCCCCCGAAAGGTCGGACGCCCCCGGCGCGAAACCGACAAAAACCTTGTGGATTTCATCGGTGTGTGACGCGGGGTGGTGTGTCGCACACCCGCGCGCGACCCGTCAGTCGACGGCGCGCCACCCCGCGGGGTCGACGCCGCCCGGCACCGCCGTCGCCGGGTCGTACGGCGTGCGGGTGAAGTGGAAGGTGCCGACGTCGAGGGCCTCCGCGGGCGTGCCGGTCGCGACGGGCCGCAGCCGCTCCCCCCGCCAGTAGCCGCCCGCCACGCCGACCCAGCCGCCGTCGGGCGCGGGCCCGAACACCGTGCTCCGGCCGTCCGACGCGCTCAGGTCAAGGCAGCCGTCGGGGCGCACGGCCAGCGTGTACGCCATCGGGCCCCAGTACCAGGTCCCGGCCAGCGCCAGGGCGCGGGGGTCGGCGGCGTCGGCGCCGGCAGGGGCGGGGACAGGGACGGGAGCCGGCCCGTCCAGGAGGTCGAGCAGGAAGGACGCGTCGCCGAACCCGGCGGTCGAGCTGCCGCAGACGGCGACGACGTCGCCCGTCGCGGGGTCCGCGCGCAGCGTCGCGGTGAACCCCGGCACCGAGCCGCCGTGGCCCACCGTGCGCCGGTCGGGGCGTCCCAGGTCGCCCGGCGTGTGGTGCACGGACACGCCCAGCCCCCACGCGGACGTGAACGGCACGTCGTCGTCGACCACCGCCCGTGGCACCGCCATCCGGCGCCGCCACGCGAGCGGGAGCACCTCGTCACCGGCGGCGCCGCCCGCGCCCACCAGCCACGACCCGAACCGCACCAGGTCCGACGGGGTCGACCACACCTCCCCCGCCGGCCCCATCGCGCCGTAGGCGGCCACGGGCTCGACGAGGACGGCGTCGGCGTCGGGGTGCACGGCGTATCCGACGGCGGGGTCCCCGGACGGTGTCCGCCCGGTGCTCGTCATCTCCAGCGGCGTCCAGACCTCGTCGCGCAGGACGGCGTCCCACGACCGGCCGTGCGCCTCCTCGAGCAGCCGCCCCAGCACCGCGAAGCCCACGTTCGAGTAGTGGTGCCGCTCCCCCGGCTCCCACAGCGGCTCGACGCCGGACGCGACGAGGCCGTCCCACGACCCCGCGCCGTGCCGCTCCCACCACGGCCCCGGCGGCTCGGCCGGCAGGCCCGCGGTGTGCGTGAGCAGCTGGGCGACCGTGGCGTCCGGGGCGGGGGCGTCCGCGAGACGCCGGCCCACGGGGTCGTTCAGGCCGAGCCGCCCGGCGGCCACCAGCCGCAGCACGGCCACGGCCGTCATGGGCTTGGTGATCGACCCGATCCGGAACGCCGTGCCCGGGCCGGACGGCGCCCAGCCGGCCGTGCCGGTCCACGCCACCTCGCCGGCGCGCCCCACCGCGGCGGACAGGGCCGGCACCCGCCGCTCCCGGCACCGCGTACGGAGCGCGCCGTCGAACCGGGCGGCGTCGTCCGGCGTGGTGGTGGGCGGCAGGTCGGGACGCGCGGCGGTCATGCCCGCACGGTAGTGCCGAACAGGCGGGGCCGGGTGCCCGTCAGGGGGCGGCGGCGGTGACGGGCGGCACCTCGCCTGAGGTGACCAGCCGGCGGTACCAGTGGGCGGAGTCCTTCCAGGTGCGCTCGCCCGTCGGATAGTCGACGTGCAGGATGCCGAAGCGCTTGGAGTAGCCGTAGCCCCACTCGAAGTTGTCCATGAGCGACCAGGCGAAGTACCCGCGCACGTCCGCGCCCGCGTCGCGGGCGGCGCCCACGGCCTCGACGTGGTCGTGCAGGTAGGCCACGCGGCGGTCGTCGTGCACGCGGCGCTCCCCGTCGTCCACCACCAGCTCGTCGTCGAACGCTGCGCCGTTCTCGGTGACTGCGAGCGGCAGGCCGGGGTACGTCCGGTGCAGCCGCAGCAGCAGGTCGGTGAGCCCCGAGGGCTCGATGTTCCATCCCATCGCGGTGTACGGGCCCGGCTGCTCGGCGAACTCGACGTCGGTGACGCCGATCCACGGGCTGTGGCTGGACGCGCCGTGCCCGTCGTTCTCCGACCGCTCGCCGTCGCCCGCGAACTTCCGCACGGTGACGGTGGAGTAGTAGTTGACGCCGAGGACGTCCAGGGGCTGGCGGATCTGCTCCAGGTCGCCGTCGTGCACGAAGGACCAGTCGGAGACGTGGGCGGTGTCGGCGAGCAGGTCGTCGGGGTACGCGCCGTCGAGGATCGGACCGAGGAACGCGCGGTTGGCGAGCGCATCGATCTTCCGGACGGCGTCGGCGTCGCCCCCGGACGCCGCGTCCGCCGGCCGGATGGCGTGCAGGTTCAGGGTGATCGACACCTGCGCGCCCGGCAGCACCTCGCGGATCGCCTGCGCGGCGAGCCCGTGCGCCAGGTTGAGGTGGTGGACGGCCGCGAGCGCCGCGGCGGACTCGGTACGGCCGGGCGCGTGGACGCCGGAGCCGTACCCCAGGTAGGCGGAGCACCACGGCTCGTTGAGGGTGGTCCAGGCCTCGACGCGGTCGCCGAGCTCGGCGGCCATGTGCCGGGCGTACTCGGCGAAGGCGTACGACGTCTCCCGGTTCGCCCAGCCGCCGGCGTCCTCGAGCTCCTGCGGCAGGTCCCAGTGGTAGAGGGTGACGAACGGCCGGATGCCGCGCTCGCGCAGCGCGTCCAGCAGGTCGCGGTAGAACGCGACGCCCTCGGGGTTGAGGGAGCCGCTCCCGCCGGGCTGCACGCGCGACCACGAGATCGACAGGCGGTAGGCGCCGACGCCGAGCCGGTCGAGGTGGTCCACGTCCTCGGCCCAGCGGTGGTAGTGGTCGCACGCGACGTCGCCGGTGTCGCCGTCGCGGGTGCGCCCGGGGGTGTGGGAGTACGTGTCCCAGATGGAGGGCCCGCGACCGCCCTCGGAGGCGGCGCCCTCGATCTGGTACGCCGCGGTCGCGGTGCCCCACAGGAAGTCGGCGGGGAACGTGCGGGCGGCGGTCACCTCGCCGACCGTCTCGGTCGCGGTGGCCGTGGACGTGCTGGTCATGGTTCTCGGTCCTCGATCCTGGAGGTCATGGCGGGTGGCAGAGGAGTGTGGGAGCGCTTCCACACTCCTGTCAGTGTAGGTCACGGGAACGGGCCGGACCCGAAGGGCGTCGCGGTCGAGCGTGCGGTCCGTCGCGTCATGCCACTGGGTGGCGCGACGGACCGCGTGCTCGAGAGCGGCTCAGACGGTCAGGGTGACGGTCCCGGGGCCGTCGCCCGTGGCCGTGCGGGTGCCCGCCCGGACGGTCCAGGCGCCGGGGGCGTCGTCGCTCGTGACGGCGACCTCGTCGCCCGCGCGGCGGACGTGGAAGTGCGCCGTCTCTCCGCCGGGCCCGCCCGTCGGCACGGGGGTGACGGCGTCGTAGCCGTCCGGGAGCTCGACGCAGCGCAGCTCCACGCCGTCGGCCCACGCGTAGTCGGGCCGGTCGGTCCGCGCCCCCACGGGCAGGACGGTGCCCGGGCGCACCAGCACCGGCAGGGAGTCGAAGCCGTGGGTCTCGGTGACCCACCGCGGGCCCGTGACCGTCTCGGCGTGCCCGCCGTCCGCGCCGTCGAGCAGCCGCGTCCACGTGCCCTCGGGCACGTAGTACTCGACCGTGCCGTCGGCCCGGAAGACCGGGGCCACGAGCAGCGACCCACCCAGCATGTACTGCATGTCGACGCCGAACGTGGCCCGGTCGCGGGGGAACTCCAGCACCATCGGCCGCATGATCGGCGTGCCCGCGGCGTGCGCCTCCTCCCCGGCCTGCGCGAGGTAGGGCATGAGCGACATCTTCAGGTGCGCGAAGCGGCGCGCGACGTCGACCGCCTCCTCGTCGAAGGCCCACGGCACGCGGTACGACGACGAGCCGTGGAAGCGCGAGTGGCTCGACAGCAGGCCGAACGCGAGCCAGCGCTTGAACACCCCGGCGTCGGGGGTGCCCTCGAAGCCGCCGATGTCGTGGCTCCAGTAGCCGAAGCCCGACAGCGCGAGCGACAGCCCGCCCCGCAGGGACTCCCCCATCGACGCGTAGGTCGAGTCGCAGTCGCCGCCCCAGTGCACCGGGAACTGCTGGCCGCCCGCCGTGGCCGACCGCGCGAAGACGACGGCGTCGCCGCGCCCCCGGCGCCGCTCGAGCAGGCGGAAGACCAGCTCGTTGTACAGCTCGGCGTAGTAGTTGTGCATCTTGCGCGGGTCCGAGCCGTCGTGCCAGACCACGTCCTCGGTGGGCACCCGCTCGCCGAAGTCGGTCTTGAACGCGTCCACGCCCTGGTCGAGCAGGCGCTCCAGGTGGCCGAGGTACCAGTCCGCGGCCTCGGGGTTGGTGAAGTCGACCAGCGCCATGCCCGCCTGCCACAGGTCCCACTGCCACACCCCGCCGTCCGTGGTGCGCAGCAGGTAGCCCTTGGCGCGGCCCTCCTCGAACAGCGGCGAGCGCTGCCCGATGTAGGGGTTGATCCAGACGCTCACCTTCAGGCCCCGGTCGTGCAGGCGGGCGAGCATGCCCTCCGGGTCGGGGAAGACGCGCGGGTCCCACTCGAAGTCGCACCACTGGTACTCGCGCATCCAGAAGCAGTCGAAGTGGAACACGCTGAGCGGGAGACCGCGCTCGGCCATCCCGTCCACGAAGCTCGTGACCGTGGCCTCGTCGTAGTCGGTGGTGAACGACGTCGAGAGCCACGTGCCGTACGACCAGGCCGGCACGCGCGCCGGCCGCCCGGTGAGCGCGGTGTAGCGGCGCAGCACGTCCTTCGGCGCCGGGCCGGCGATGACGTAGTACTCGAGCGACTGGCCCTCCACCGAGAACTGGACGCGCGTGTTCACCTCGGACGCGACCTCGAGCGACACCCGCTCCGGGTGCGCCACGAAGACGCCGTACCCCTTGCTGGTCAGGTAGAGCGGCACGTTCTTGTACGCCTGCTCGCTGGACGTGCCGCCGTCCTCGTTCCAGACGTCGACGGACTGCCCGTTCTTGACGAACGGCCCGAACCGCTCGCCGAGGCCGTACACGTGCTCCCCCGGCTCGAGCGTGAGCTGCTCGTGCACCCAGGTGCCGCCCTCGAGCGGGCCCGACGTCGCGCTCATCGCGCCCACGGACTTCGGCAGGCTGGAGGTGAGCACGCGGCCGTCGTGCTCGACGTCCACGTGCCACCCGCCGCCCCGGTGCACCCGCACGGAGAGCCCGCCGGTCTCGAGCACGCCCTCCGTCTCGTCGACCTTGACGACCGGGAGGAAGCCCGGCTCGCCCTGGACGGCGAACTCCGGCCCGCGGCGCGCGGCCCCCGCGAAGTGCTCCACGCGCACCCGCACGACGCCCGGCGCGGGAGAGGAGTAGGTGACCGTGAGCATCGGCCGGTTGAGCGTGTCGCCCCGGCGCCGGACCGGCGCCGTCGGGGCGTACACGGTCATCGTGCCCGCGGTCTCGTCGACGCGGACGTCGTCGACCTCCACCGCGTACAGCGGCGCGATGCCACGGCGGGTCTGCCAGTAGCCGTCGGTGAACTTCATCAGGTGCACCTACTCCGTGCTGTCGTGTCGATGATGGCGGAGCGCCGAGGAGCACGCCGCGCGAGGGGGTGGTGCGCTACTTCACCGCGCCGGCGGTGACGCCCCGGGTGAGGGTGCGCTGGAAGATCAGGAAGAACACCAGGGCCGGGACGAGGGAGACGAGCGCCCCGGCGTTGGTCGTGGGGGCGTCCATCATCCGGTCGCCCTGCAGCGACGCGAGCGCGATCGGGATCGTCTGCGTGTCGTTGGTCGTGAGCATGACCAGCGGGATGAAGAACTCGTTCCAGGTCCAGATGAAGAAGAAGATCATCAGGACCATGAGCGTGGGCCGCACGATCGGGAAGACGACCCGCCACAGGATCCGCCAGCGGCCCGCGCCGTCGAGCGCCGCCGCCTCGAGCAGCGCCGGCGGGAACGTGCCGAGCACGGACGCCAGCAGGTAGGTGCCGAAGGCCGACTGGATGACCGTGAAGATGATGATCACGGACCACTGCGAGTTCGACAGCCCCACCTGCCGGGCCATGTCGAACAGGGGGTAGATCAGCGCCTCCTGCGGGAGCATGTTCGCGAGCAGGAAGAGCAGCACCACCCACATCCGGCCCTTGATCCGGCCGATCCCGATCGCGTAGGCGTTGAGGAGCGAGAGGGCGCACGCCGCCACCGCCACGACGGCGGAGATGAAGAACGAGTTCCACAGCTTCACCGGGAACTCGGTGCGCTGCCAGAAGTTCACGAGCCCGTCGAGGTACAGGCTCGTCGGCAGGCTGAGCGGCCCGTGCTGCGTGTAGTCGTCGGGCGACTTGAACGCGTTGAGCAGCATCACCAGCAGCGGCGCGACCACGAGCAGCGCGACGACGACGGCGCCCGCGAGCACGAACCAGCGCCCGGCGCCCCGGTGGTGGCGGTCCCCGCTGCGCGACCGGACCGTCGCCAGGGTCGCGGCCATCAGCGCCCCACCTCCTCGGCCCGCTCGGCGCGCGTCTGCAGCGCGAGGATCACGACGGCGACCACGAGGATCACCACGGTGAGCACGGTCGCGACGGCGGCGCCGTAGCCCACCCGCGACTTGTCGAAGAAGTTGAGGTACGAGTAGTAGCTCGGCACGAGCGTGGAGCTCTCCGGGCCGCCGCGGGTCAGCACGTAGATCGGGCCGAACACCTTGAGCGCCGCGACCGTGCAGGTCAGCGTCACGACGAACGTCTCCGGGCGGATCTGCGGGATCGTGATGGCCCGGAATCGCCGCCACCAGCCGGCGCCGTCCAGCTCCGCCGCCTCGTAGAGCTCGGGGTCCACCCGCTGCAGCGCCGCCATGAAGATCACGACGGGGTACCCGATCTGCACCCAGATCAGCACGAGCATGACGCTCGGGAGCGCCGTGCTCGGGTCGCCCAGCCAGTTCGGCGGGTCCGCGACGCCGACGGCGCGCAGGATCTCGTTGAGCGCGCCCGTCTGGGCGTTGAGGATCCAGTTCCACAGCACGCCCGCGACGGCGACCGGGAGGATCTGCGGCAGGTAGTACGTGGCCCGCAGGACCGACGCCACGCGGGCGCCGAACCGCCGGCCCAGGTAGTCGAACAGCACCGCCGCGAGCAGCAGGCCGATCACGGTCGGCACGAGCACCATCGCCACGATCATCGCGACGGAGTTCTGGAACGACGTCCAGAACGCGGCGTCGTGCCAGAGCTCCGTGTAGTTGTCGAGGCCCACCCAGGTGAGCGGCGCCAGGCCGCCGCGCCAGGAGAACAGGCTGATGTAGACGTTGGTCACCAGCGGGTACCCGATGACGAGCACGAAGAGCACCGCGCCGGGGAGCAGGTACGCCAGGTAGGGCAGGGTCGTGCCCCGCCGGCGGCGGCGCGTCCGGGCGTCGGCCCGGGACGCCGCCGCGGGCGGGCTGAGGGTGGCGGTCACGTCGTCACTCGCCGAGCAGGTCGGCCTTGCCGTCCGTGTAGGCCGACTCCAGCCCGTCGAGCACCTGGTCCGGTGTCTTCGACCGGTTGATCAGGGACTGCAGCTGGCTGACGATCGTGTCGTAGTAGCCCGGCACGGGCCAGTCGGGGTAGAACGCCAGGCCGTCGTCGTCGAGGATCGCCTGGAAGTTCTCGGTGAGCTCGCGCGTCGTGTCGTCGGTGATCGTGGACGCGTCGCCCGCGACCGGCAGGCCGCCCGTCTGCGCGAGCACGTCCTGCACCTCGGGGCGCAGCGTGGTGTCGATGAACTCCGTGGCCAGCGACGGCGAGTCCGCGTTGGTCGGGACGACCCAGAGGTTGCCCGACGAGCCGGTGTGCAGCGTGTTCCCCGGGAAGTTGAACTGACCCCAGTCGTCCTTCATCTCCGCCGTCACCCGTCCGAACCACCACGAGCCGGAGACCATCATCGGGTAGTCGCCCTTCATGAAGGCGACGCCCATGTCCTCAGCCGTGAGGCCGGCGGAGTCGGAGGCGACGTAGCCGTCCTCGATCCACGAGTCGAGCTGCTCGGTGGCCGCCGTCATCTCCGGCCCGTGGAAGTCGACGTCGCCGTCGAAGAGCTGGTACTGGTCGACGAGCTCCCGGTCGGCGTTCGCCAGCACGAGCTCGTACCAGAGCTGTCCCATCGGGTACTCGGCGCCGGCCTCGGCCAACGGGGTGACGCCGTCGTCCTTGAACGCCTTCATCACCTGCTCGAGCTCCTCGAGCGTGGTCGGCACCTCGAGGCCCGCGTCCGCGAACATCTGCTTGTTGTAGTAGACGCCGACGAACTCGCCGTAGTTGGGCACGCCGTACCAGTCGCCGGAGCCCATGAGGCCGTTCTCGTCGTAGCGCGCGGTGGTCTGCAGCGAGCCGGAGAGCTTGTCGGCCCAGCCGTTCTCCTCCGCGGCGTCGGTCAGCGGGGCGATCAGGCCCTGCGCGGCGAGCTGACCGGCCGTCGCGTTGCCCTTGTTGTACTCCATGACGTCGGGCACGTCGTCGCCGGTCAGCACGATCTTCGCGTTCTTCTGGATCTGCTCGAACGTCTGCTTCTCGACCTCGACCGTGACGTCCGGGTGCTCCTCGGAGAAGATCTCGATCGCCTTGGCCCACGCCTGGCCCATCGCCGAGTCCTCGTTCTCGTAGTGCCAGATCGTCAGGGTCTTGTCGTCGGTGTCGCCGCCCCCGGCGGTCGTTCCGCCGCCTCCCCCGCCGCCGACGCAGGCGGTCAGCGTCAGGGCAGACGCGGCGATCAGTGCGGCCGCGGACAGCGTGCGTGCGCGGTGGAGCATGGGGGTCCTCCTCGTCGAGTCCGGCGCCGCGGCGGCAGTGCACGGGCCGCGGCGAGGCGCCCGATGTAAATCGAAGCGCTTCGACGGCGAGTATCGACCCCGGACGAACCGTCGTCAAGCAGGTGCTCCTCGACCTGGGACCGCGCGCCTCCCGGCGACCGCCCCGACGGTCGAACCGATTCGCCCGCGCGCACTACGCTCTCCGACCATGGCCGAGCTACGCGCGACGACGCACGTCCTCCACACCGACAGCAGCGCCACCCGGTGGGTCGAGGCCTACCCCGTCGGCAACGGGCGCCGGGGGGTGATGTGCACGGGCCGCGCCGGGGTGGAGCACCTGTGGCTCAACGACCTCACCGCCTGGTCCGGCTCGCCGCACCCCGACCCGCTGGCCGGGGCGCGAGCCCGTGGCCCCGAGCACCTCGCCCGGGTCCGTGCCGCCGTCGAGGCGGGCGACGTGCGCGGGGCCGAGGCCCTGCTCGCCGAGATGCAGACCCCGTGGGCGCAGGCCTACCTCCCGCTCGCCGAGATCGACGTCGCCGTCGAGCCCGCCGGCCCGCCGAGCGGGCCCGCACCGCACCCCCACGGCATCGAGCGGCGCGAGCTGGACCTGCGCACGGCCGTCGCCACGCACGCGTGGGAGCATCCCGTGGCCGGGCGCGTCGTGCAGGAGACCTGGGCCGACTCCCGCGGCGGCGCGGTGGTGCACACCGTGCGCGCCGAGCGCCCGGTCCGCCTGGTCGTGCGCGTCGAGAGCCTGCTGCGGGCGTCGGCCCGCCCGCCCGTCGACCTGTCGCGAGCCGACGGTCCGGCCGGCCCTGCGGGCGCCGCCGTGCTGGTGCGGACGCTCGACCTGCCCGTCGACGTCCCGCCGTCGCACCATCCCGAGGGCGAGCTGCGCTACGACGCCGCGCTCGGCCGCACCGGCACCGTCGCCGTGGCCGCGCCCGCCGACCGCGACGCCGCCGTCGACGACGGCACGCTGCGCACCGGCGTCGCACGCACGCACGTCCTGCTGGTCGCCACCGCCACGACCGACCCGCCCGGGGACGCCGGCGCCGCGGCGCCGGCCGACCGGATCGCGGCACAGCTCACGACCGGCGGGGACCCCGGCGGCGCAGGTCAGGGCGACGACGCCTCCGTCGAGGGCGCGGACGCGCTCCGCGAGCGCCTGCGCGCCGCGCACGTCGCGGAGCACGCGCGGCACTACGGCCGCGTGGACCTGGCGCTGCCGTCCCCGGCGGGCGCGGCCGACCTGCCCACCGATCGCCGCGTGCTGGCCGCCGCCGAGCGCCCCGACCCGGGCCTCGCGGCGCTCACGTTCCATCTCGGCCGCTACCTGCTGCTGTCGTCCTCCCGGGCGGGCGGCCTGCCGCTCACCCTGCAGGGCCTGTGGAACCCGTGGCTGCCGGGCCCGTGGAGCAGCGGCTACACGCTGAACATCAACCTGCAGATGGCGTACTGGGCGGCTGGCACGACCGGGCTCGCCGAGAGCCAGGAACCGCTGCTGCGCTACGTCCGCAGCCTCGCCGACGGGCCGGGCGCCGTCGTCGCCCGCGACCTGTACGGCGCCGCCGGGTGGGTGGCGCACCACAACTCGGACGCGTGGGGCCACGCGGCGCCCGTCGGCAACGGCCGCGGCGAGGCGAAGTGGTCCGCGTGGGCGCACGGCGGCACGTGGCTGGCCCAGCACCTCCTGGAGCACCACCGGTTCACGGGCGACGACGCCGCGCTGCGGGCCGCGTGGCCCGCGCTGCGCGGGGCGGGCGAGTTCGCGCTGGCCTGGGTGCAGACGGCGGGCGGCTCCCCGTCCGGCGCCGGGCGGGACGGAGACCGGTTGCACGCCTGGACCAGCCCGTCGACCTCACCGGAGAACCAGTTCGTCGCCCCCGACGGCGAGCCCGCCGCGGTCACGACCAGCGCCGCGATGGACGTGGCGCTGGTGCGCGCCCTGGCGGCGGGCTGCCGCGAGGCCGCCGGCGGGCTCGGGCTCGACGACGCCGACGAGCCGTGGCTCCCCCGCCTCGAGGCCGTCGCCGCCGCGCTGCCGGGCCCGGCGACCGGGTCGCGCGGTGAGCTGCTGGAGTGGGGCGAGGAGGTTCCCGAGGCTGAGCCCGAGCACCGGCACCTGTCGCACCTCGTGGGGCTCTACCCCCTCGGCGACCTGGACCCGACGACCACCCCGGACCTGGCGCGGGCCGCCGCCCGCAGCCTCGAGCTGCGCGGCCGCGAGTCCACGGGCTGGTCCCTCGCCTGGCGGATCTCGCTATGGGCGCGGCTCGGCGAGGGCGGCCGGGCCCACGACCAGGTGCTGCTGTCGCTGCGCCCCGCCGACGGCCCCGACGAGCGGCACCCGGCCGGGCAGCGCGGCGGGCTGTACCCGAACCTGTTCAGCGCGCACCCGCCGTTCCAGATCGACGGCAACCTCGGCCTCACCGCGGGCGTCGCGGAGATGCTGCTGCAGTCGCACCGGCGGGACGGCGGCGCCGTGCGCCTCGACCTCCTGCCCGCGCTGCCCCCGGCATGGCCCGACGGCGAGGTCACCGGGCTGCGGGCCCGCGGCGGGGCCGAGGTCGACCTCGCGTGGCGCGACGGCGCGCTGACCCGCGCCCGGCTGCGGGCGCCCGACGACCGGGCCCTGGAGGTCGTGGTGGGCCACGGCGGCGTGGCCGCAGCGGGAACCCCGGTCTCGGTCGCGGCGGGCGCTACCGTGATCCTCGACGTGCCCGGTGACCTCCCGGTCGTGGGCGCCGCCGTCCCTCACGCACCCAGGAGATAGCCGTGGCCACCATCGAGGACGTCGCCAAGGCGGCGGGAGTCTCGGCGTCGACCGTCTCCTACGTGCTCTCCGGCAAGCGGTCCATCTCCGCGCCCACGCGCCGGCGCGTCGAGCAGGCGATCGCGACGCTGGGCTACCGCCCGCACGCCGGGGCTCGGGCCCTCGCGTCGGCGCGCACCGAGGTCATCGGGCTCATGATCCCGCTGCGCTCCGGCATCGACGTGCCCGTGATCATGCAGTTCGCGGGCGGCGTCGTCACCCGGGCGCGGGAGCACGCGCACGACGTCCTGCTGCTCACCCAGGACGACCTCGAGGGTCTGGAGCGCGCCACGAACGGGTCGATGGTCGACGCCCTCGTCGTCATGGACGTGGAGGCCGACGACGCGCGCATCCCGATCCTCACCCGGTCGAGGCAGCCGTCGGTGCTGGTGGGGCTGCCGCGCGACGCCTCGGGGCTGTCGTGCGTGGACCTGGACTTCGAGTCCGCCGGGCGGCTCGCCGCGCGCCACCTGGCCGAGCTGGGGCACCGCACCGTCGCGATGCTCGGCGCCCCGCCGGAGGTCGTGGACCGGCACACGTCGTACGTGGACCGCGTGATGCGCGGCTTCGCGGAGGCCGCACCGGAGCAGGGCCTGGACGCGCGGGTCGTCGCGTGCCCGGGCGCGCCCGCCGAGGTCGCCCGCGTCGTCGACGAGCTCCTCGCCGACGCGCCCGGCACCAGCGGGCTCTTCGTGCACAACGAGCGCGCGCTTCCCCACGTCCTGTCCCGGCTGCGCGAGTCCGGCCGAGCCGTGCCCGAGGACGTGTCGGTGATCGCGCTGTGCCCCGAGGACGTCGCGCTCGCGCAGGCGATGCCGATGACCGCCATCGACCTGCCCGCGTCGACCATCGGGAGCCTCGCCGTGGACATCGTCATGGGCCGGCTCGACGACGGCCGGCCTGCCGAGACCCGGCTGCTCGCGCCCGTGCTGACCACCCGCGGGAGCACCGCTCGACGGTAGGACCGCGGCTCCGCGACGGCGCGGGGGCGCGTCATCGGTTCCGACGGCGCGGCGGATCGCCTGCTGGAGAGCAGCGCTGCGGAGGGCCGCGCTCAGCCGAGCGGCACGTCGACGCCGCCGCGCAGCACGCGCCGCACGCGCAGGTCGCCGTCGGTGACGACGACGTCCGCGCGCCGGCCCACGACGAGGCCGCCGACGTCGGTGAGGCCCAGCACGCGCGCCGGCACCCAGGACGCGGAGCGCACGGCGTCGACGAGCGGGACACCCGCCGCGACGGTGTCGCGCACGACGTCGACCAGGTGCGCCGTGCCGCCCGCGATCGCGCCGCCGTCGGGGTCGCCCGGATCGGCGAGGCGGGCGACGCCGTCGCGCACGGTCACCGCCATCGGCCCCAGCTCGTAGGAGCCGTCGGCCATGCCGGCGGCCGCCATCGCGTCCGTGACGAGCGCGACCTGGTCGGCCCCGACCGTCTCCACGACCGTCCGCACGGTCGCCGGCGCCAGGTGGACGCCGTCGGCGATCAGCTCCACGACGAGCTCGCCGCGGGCGGCGGCCGCGAGGCACGCGGCGATCGGCCCCGGCGCGCGGTGGTGCAGGGGGCGCATCCCGTTGAACAGGTGGGTGGCGGTCATCTCGCGTGCAGGGGCCTCGCCCGCCTCGGCAGCGGCGGCGAGGGCCGCGGCCACCTGCGCGAGGAGCTCCTCCGCCTGCTCCGTGGTGGCGTCGGTGTGCCCGAGGGACGGCACGACGCCCGCGGCCACGAGCGCGTCGGCCGCGCCGTCGGCCCCGACCACGCCGTCGACCTCGGGGGCCACGGTCATGGTGCGCAGGTGCCCGCGCGACGCCTCGACGAGGTCGCGCACGAGGCGGACGTCGCCCGGGACGAGGTCGTCCGGGCTCTGCGCGCCCCGCCGCTCGTGCGACAGGAACGGCCCCTCGGCGTGGATCCCCGCGATCTCGCCCGCGTCGGCGAGGCCGGCGAGCAGGCCCGCCCGGGCCAGCAGGGTCTCGCGGTCGGCCGTGACGAGGGAGGCGAGCATCGTCGTGGTGCCGTGCCGGCGGTGCTCGAGCACCGCGACCAGCGCGTCGTCGGCGGTCGTCGCGTCGGGGAAGCCGACGCCGCCCCCGCCGTGGTTGTGCAGGTCCACGAGACCGGGCAGCAGCACGGTGCCGGGCTCGGGGGCGAGGGCCGCGGCCACCGCGGCGGCGACCTCCGCGTCGGCGTGCTCGGCCGCCGCGACGGGGCCCACCCAGCGCACGAGGCCGTCCGCGACGACGACCGCGCCGTCCTCGACGTCGTCCTGCGGCGTCACGACGCGACCGCGCAGCGCGACCGGCGCGCCGAAGTCGGAGAGGGGGGCCGTGGGGGTGGCAGCGATCATGGGCCCATCCTGCCGCAGGGCTGGTGGATTGCGAAACCTTCCTGACAAACTCCGGAAGGTCTCAGAAGAGGCGCGAGTCCACGTCGTCCACGCCGCGCATCGCGTCGTAGTCCAGCACCAGGCACTCGATCCCCCGGTCCGTCGCGAGCACGCGCGCCTGCGGCTTGATCTCCTGCGCGGCGAAGACGCCGCGCACCGGGGCGAGCAGCGGGTCGCGGTTGAGGAGCTCGAGGTAGCGGGTCAGCTGCTCGACGCCGTCGATGTCGCCGCGGCGCTTGAGCTCGACCGCCACGGTCGCGCCGGCGGCGTCGCGGGCCAGGATGTCGACCGGTCCGATCGCCGTCATGTACTCGCGGCGCACGAGGGAGTGGCCCGCGCCGAGGAGGTGGATCTGCGCGGCCAGCAGCTCCTGCAGGTGCGCCTCCACGCCGTCCTTCACGAGGCCGGGGTCGACGCCGAGGTCGTGGGCGGAGTCGTGCTCCACCTCGTGCAGCTCGATCTCCAGGCGGTCGTCGGACTTCTGGTGCTGCACCGTCCAGACCTGGGTGACGCCGCGCCCCCGCGCCTCGTCGTCGGGCTCGCCGACCGCCGTCGAGCACGGCGGGCTCATCCAGTTGAGCGGCTTGTAGGAGCCGCCGTCGGAGTGCAGCAGCACGCTGCCGTCCGCCTTGACGACGAGGAGCCGCGAGGCCAGCGGCAGGTGGGCGGTGAGCCGGCCGGTGTACCGGGCCGAGCAGCGGGCGACGACGAGACGCACGGTCCCCCTCTTCGTTCGTGGCGGGTGCTGTGGCGGTGCTCTACAGGACCAGGTCGC
The DNA here is from genome assembly GCF_042264825.1 of Isoptericola sp. NPDC056134. NCBI lineage: Bacteria > Bacillati > Actinomycetota > Actinomycetes > Micrococcales > Promicromonosporaceae > Isoptericola > Isoptericola sp. NPDC056134. The sequence continues at coordinate 39,327 of NZ_JBHJVM010000011.1, read as the reverse complement.
GGCGCCCCGGGGGCGCGGACTCGAGCCACGACGCGAGCCCGGCGTACGCGCCGGAGGACATCAGCAGCTCGAAGTCGGTGCCGTCGTAGCGGCAGCGCACCAGCACCTGGTCGGGCTGCCCGGCCTGGTCGAGCGGGGCGCGGCCGGTGATCGAGAGCCCGTCGCGGCGCCAGACGCGCGCCGGGCGCGGCGCGAGCGACCACCCGCGCCACCAGTCGATACGGCCCACGGCGTAGTGGGCGATCCCCACCATCCACGCGGCCTGCGGGTCGTCCGCGGGGCGTGCGTGGCAGGGGAAGGAGCCGACCCTCCGGGAGAGGGTCCGCAGGCGGGAGGCGCCGGCGGCGAGCACCAGTCCGAGCGCGACGACGAGAGCCACCGCGGACCAGACTGCGTACGCCACCGGCACCTGCCTCAGCGCAGCGCCGGCTCGCGGCCGGACAGCTCCGAGACCTCGTCGACGACGATCGTCACGAGGTTGCCGTCGACGGAGACGAAGCCGCCGGTGACGTGCGCCTCGACCGCGGTCCCGTGGGCCGTCGACACCTTGACCGTGCCCGGGCGCAGCACCGCGAGGAGCGGGGCGTGGCCGGCGAGGATGCCGACCTGGCCGTCGACGGACGGGGCGCTGACCTCGCGCGCCGCGCCGGACCAGACCTTGCGGTCGGACGCGACGAGGTCCACGTTCAGCTCTGCCATCTCCATGTCCTCTTTCCGATCGTGCGGGTTCGTCAGGCGGTCGCGTCGCCGCGCCGGGAGGCGGTGCCTCCCGGCGCGGCGACGCGGCGGGACGAGACCGTCAGGCCCCGTACTCCTTCTGGATCCGGGCCCAGTTCTCCTCGAGCATCTCGAGGCCGCCGATGTTGTAGAACGCCTGCTCGGCGATGTGGTCGAACTCGCCCTCGGCGATCTTCTTGAACGCCTCGATGGTCTCGCTCAGCGGCACGGTGGAACCCTCCACGCCGGTGAACTTCTTCGCCATGTAGGTGTTCTGGGAGAGGAACTGCTGGATGCGGCGCGCACGCGCGACGACCGTCTTGTCCTCCTCCGAGAGCTCGTCCACACCGAGGATCGCGATGATGTCCTGCAGCTCCTTGTTGCGCTGCAGGATCGACTTGACCTGGGTGGCGACGTCGTAGTGCTCCTGGCCCACGTAGCGCGGGTCGAGGATGCGGGACGTCGAGGTCAGCGGGTCGATCGCCGGGTACAGACCCTTCGACGCGATCTCGCGGGAGAGCTCGGTCGTCGCGTCCAGGTGGGCGAACGTGGTCGCCGGCGCCGGGTCGGTGTAGTCGTCCGCCGGCACGTAGATCGCCTGCAGCGAGGTGATCGAGTGACCGCGCGTCGAGGTGATGCGCTCCTGCAGGAGGCCCATCTCGTCGGCCAGGTTGGGCTGGTAGCCCACCGCGGACGGCATGCGGCCCAGCAGGGTCGACACCTCGGAGCCGGCCTGCGTGAACCGGAAGATGTTGTCGATGAAGAGCAGCACGTCCTGCTTGCGCACGTCGCGGAAGTACTCCGCCATCGTCAGCGCGGACAGGGCGACGCGCAGACGCGTGCCCGGCGGCTCGTCCATCTGGCCGAAGACCAGGGCCGTCTTGTCGAAGACGCCGGCCTCCTCCATCTCGGCGATGAGGTCGTTGCCCTCACGGGTGCGCTCGCCGACGCCGGCGAACACGGACACACCGCCGTGGTCCTGCGCGACGCGCTGGATCATCTCCTGGATGAGGACGGTCTTGCCGACGCCCGCACCACCGAAGAGGCCGATCTTGCCACCCTGCACGTACGGGGTGAGGAGGTCGATCGACTTGATGCCGGTCTCGAACATCTCGGTCTTCGACTCGAGCTGGTCGAAGGCCGGGGGCTTGCGGTGGATGGGCCAGCGCTCGTTGACCTCGAACTTCTCGCCCTCGGCGAGGTTGAGGACGTCGCCGGTCACGTTGAAGACCTTGCCCTTGGTGATGTCGCCGACCGGCACGCTGATGGGCGCGCCCGTGTCTGTCACGGCGGCGCCGCGCACGAGGCCGTCGGTCGGCTTCAGTGCGATGGCGCGGACCAGGGAGTCGCCGAGGTGCTGGGCGACCTCGAGCATGAGGGTGAAGGACTTCTCGCCCTCACCCTGCGACGACAGGTCGATGTCGACCGTCAGGGCGTTGTAGATGTCGGGGATCGCGTCCTCGGGGAACTCGATGTCGACGACGGGGCCGATCACGCGCGCGACACGGCCCACGCCGGGTCCGCTCTGGTGCTCGACCGGGGCTTCCACGGTGGTGGCGGTCATTGCTTGCCTCGCTTCGAAAGGAACGTTGCGGATGTCAGTACGGTCGTCAGAGCCGGCTGGGCTGCTGCCATGGTCGGCGTCATGACGCCGCGAGGGCGTCGGCACCCGAGACGATCTCGCTGATCTCCTGGGTGATGTCCGCCTGGCGGGCCTGGTTCGCCAGGCGCGTGTAGGTGCGGATCAGGTCCTCGGCGTTGTCCGTCGCCGTGTGCATCGCCCGCTGGCGCGCGGCCAGCTCGGACGCCGCGGCGTCGAGCATGAAGCTGAAGATGCGGCTGCGCACGTACCGCGGCAGGAGGGCGTCGAGGACGCTCTCCGGCGACGGCTCGAAGTCGTACAGCGGGAACGCGTCGTGCTCACCGGGCACGGCCACGCCCTCGACGACCTCGAGGGGCAGCATCCGCACGACGCGCGGGCGCTGCGTGACCATGTTGACGAACTGCGTGTACACGACGTGCAGCTCCGAGACGCCGCCCTCGTCCGCCGGGGCGAGGAACGTCCCGAGCATCGTGTCGGCGATCTCGCCGGCCACGTCCGAGTCCGGGCTGTCCGAGCCGTACGACCAGTGCCCCGCGAGCTGACGCCCGCGGTAGCCGTAGTACGAGACGGCGCGCCGGCCGGTCGCGTAGAGCTCGACCTGCTTGCCCTCGCCCTGCAGCTGGGCGATCAGGCGCTCCGCCTCCCGGATGATCGACGCCGAGTAGGCGCCGGCCATGCCGCGGTCGGACGCGATCACGAGGACCGCGACGCGGTCCGTGTCGTGCCGCTCGCTCGTCAGGGGGTGCTTGGTCGACGTGTGCGTCGCCACGGCCGACACCGCGCGGGTGATGGCACGCTCGTACGGCGACGCCGCGGCGGTGCGCGCCCGCGCCTTGCCGATGCGGGAGGCCGCGATCAGCTCCTGCGCGCGGAACATCTTCTTCAGCGACTGCGTCGACTTGATCCGCTGCTTGTAGATGCGCTGGGCTCCACCGGCCATGCTCAGGCCTTCTTCTGCACGACGAGCTGCTCCTGCTCGACGTCCGCGGAGTCGCCCTCGTCGTCGCCACCGACGAGCGGGGTGCCGTCGGCCTTGAGGAAGCCGTTGCGCACGTCCTCGACGGCCGCGGCCAGCGCGTCCTCGGTGTCCTGCTCCAGCTTGCCGGTCTCGGCGATCGTGGAGAGCACCGAGGTGTGGCGACGCAGGTGGTCGAGCATCTCGGACTCGAACCGCTTGACGTCCTCGACGGGGACGTCGTCGAGCTTGCCCTTGGTGCCGGCCCACACGGACGCGACCTGGTCCTCGACCGGGTACGGCGTGTACTGGGGCTGCTTGAGCAGCTCCATGAGCACCGCACCGCGGGCCAGCTGGCCGCGCGACGCCGCGTCGAGGTCGGACGCGAACATCGCGAAGGCCTCGAGCGAGCGGAACTGCGCCAGCTCGAGCTTCAGCGTGCCGGAGACCTTCTTCATCGCCTTGATCTGCGCGTCACCACCGACTCGGGAGACGGAGATGCCGACGTCGACCGCCGGGCGCTGGTCGGCGTTGAAGAGGTCCGACTGCAGGAAGATCTGGCCGTCGGTGATGGAGATGACGTTGGTCGGGATGTACGCCGAGACGTCGTTCGCCTTGGTCTCGATGATCGGCAGGCCGGTCATCGAGCCCGCGCCCAGGTCGTCCGAGAGCTTGGCGCAGCGCTCGAGCAGACGGGAGTGCAGGTAGAAGACGTCGCCGGGGTACGCCTCGCGGCCCGGCGGGCGGCGCAGCAGCAGCGACACGGCGCGGTAGGCCTCGGCCTGCTTCGACAGGTCGTCGAAGATGACCAGCACATGCTTGCCCTGGTACATCCAGTGCTGGCCGATGGCCGAGCCGGTGTAGGGGGCGATGTACTTGAAGCCCGCCGGGTCGGACGCCGGGGCGGCGACGATCGTCGTGTACTCGAGCGCACCGGCCTCCTCGAGGGCGCCGCGCACGGAGGCGATCGTCGAGCCCTTCTGGCCGACGGCGACGTAGATGCAGCGGACCTGCTTGTTCGGGTCGCCCGACTCCCAGTTGGCCTTCTGGTTGATGATCGTGTCGATCGCGATCGCGGTCTTGCCGGTCTGCCGGTCGCCGATGATCAGCTGACGCTGACCGCGACCGATCGGGATCATCGAGTCGATCGCCTTCATGCCGGTCTGCAGCGGCTCGTGCACCGACTTGCGCTGCATGACGCCGGGCGCCTGGAGCTCGAGGGCGCGGCGGCCCTCGCTCTCGATGTCGCCCAGGCCGTCGATCGGGTTGCCCAGCGGGTCGACGACGCGGCCGAGGTAGCCCTCGCCCACGGGGACGGACAGGACCTCGCCGGTGCGACGGACCTCCTGCCCCTCCTCGATGCCCGTGAACTCGCCGAGGACGACGACGCCGATCTCCCGGACGTCCAGGTTCAGGGCGAGGCCGAGCGTGCCGTCCTCGAACCGCAGCAGCTCGTTCGCCATCGCGCCGGGGAGACCCTCGACGTAGGCGATGCCGTCGGCGGCGACGGTGACGCGGCCGACCTCCTCGCTGACCGCGCCCTCGGGCTCGTACGACTTCACGAAGCTGTCCAGAGCGGCGCGGATCTCCTCCGGCCGGATCGTCAGCTCAGCCATTGCTCTCTCCTGTCGTGGCCGCGTATCGCGCGGCCTCACGTTCTGCGTAGCCGACCGGGGCCGGCGCTGGGCCTAGGGGTTCAGCCGGCCAGCCGGCGACGGGCGTCGGCCAGGCGGGACAGCACGGTGGAGTCGACGACGTCGGCGCCGACCTGGATGCGCAGGCCGCCGATGACGGCGGCGTCGACCGTGACGTTGAGCTGCACGGCGCGCCCGTAGGCACGCTCGAGCAGCCCGGCGAGCCGGTCCTGCTGGGGCTGGCTGAGCACGCTGCCGCTCGTGACCGTGGCCACGAGCCGGCGACGACGCTCGGCGGCGATCTCCCCGTACCACAGCAGCGTCGCCACGAAGCGGCGGCCGCGCAGGGCGGTCGTGGCGCGGCGGGCGAGCACGAGCGTCACGTCGTCCACCTTGCCCGTGAGCAGGGAGTCGACGAGCTGCGCGCGGCGCCCGGGTTCCGTCGTGGAGTCCGAGAGCACCTGGCGCGCCTCACGCTGCCCGACGAGCGCCCGGGTCAGCCGGAACAGCTCGTCCTCGACCGTCTCGAGGGTGCCCCGCGCCTCGGCGGACGCCAGCACGGCGTCGAGCCCGAGACGCTCGACGGCGTCCGCGAGGTCCCGGTCGCCGGACCAGCGCGACCGCGCCAGCCCCGTGACGAGGTCCACGACGCGCTCGTCGAAGCCCCCGGCCAGCACGCGGCCGGCCAGGGCCGCACGGTCCTCCGGGTCGCGCGACGGGTCGGCGAGCGACCGGCGCAGCGGCCCGGAGGAGTCCAGGGCGGCGACGACGGCGAACAGCTGCTCGCCGAGCGCCTTCGCGTCGGACCCGGCGGACCGCAGGACCGGCTCGAACCGCTCCTGCGCCGCCGCGAGGGATGCTCCGCTGGTGCCCCGCATCAGCCCTCCTTGCCGACCGAGTTGCCGACCGGCGCCGCCGTGCGCGACTCGTCGCCCGCGGCCTCGAGCTCGTCGAGGAAGCGGTCGACCACGCGCGACTGGCGCGCGGAGTCCTGCAGCGACTCGCCGACGATCTTGGACGCCAGCTCGGTGGCCAGCTCGCCGACCTCGGCGCGCAGCGAGACGGCCGCCGTCTGGCGCTCCGCCTCGATCTGGCGGTGGGCGGTCTCGACGATGCGCGAGGCCTCCTCGTGCGCCTTGGTGCGGAGCTCCGCGACGATGGCGGTGCCCTCGGCGCGCGCCTCCTCGCGGGTCTTCGCGGCGTCGGCACGGGCCTCGGCGAGCTGCTGGTGGTACTCCTTCAGCGCCTCCGCGGCCTCTTCCTGGGCCTTCTCCGCCTTGGCGATGCCGCCCTCGATCTTCGCGGTGCGCTCGTCCAGCACGGCCTGGAACTTGGGCAGGACGTACCGGTAGAACACGAACCCGACGATGATCACGATGATCAGCGACCACACGATGTCGTACGTGTGCGGCAGCAGGATGTTCTGCTCGGTCCCCTCGGCGGCGAGGACCGCCGGCGTGGAGGTGTTCAGGGAAGAGGTCATCATCACGGAACGATGAAGCCGGCCACCAGGCCGAGGAGCGCGAGCACCTCGACGAAGGCGATACCGATGAACATCGTGGTACGGAGCTGGCCGGAGACCTCGGGCTGGCGAGCCATGCCCTCGATCGTCTTGCCGATGAGGATGCCGAGGCCGATGCCCGGGCCGACCGCCGCGAGGCCGTAACCGACGGTGCCGATGTTTCCGGTGACCTCGGCGAGGGTGGTGACGTCCACTGGGTTTCCTTCCGTTGGGCGCCGGACCACGGTGGCCCGGCGTCGCTTTCTGGGTGCAGTTGGTAGGACGGGTCCGGCTAGGCCGGGAACCGCGAGACGGTCAGTGCTCCGCCTCGACGGACATGTTGAGGTACACGGCGGTGAGGATCGCGAAGACGTACGCCTGCAGGGCGGCCACGAAGACCTCGAAGAAGAAGAACGCCGCGCCGGCCACGAACGTGCCCGCGCCGAACAGCTTCATCGCGCCGGCCGAGTCGAAGAGGAAGAACGACGTGGCCGCGAAGCAGATCGCGAGCATGAGGTGCCCGGCGACCATGTTGGCCAGGAGCCGGATGACGAGCGTCGCGGGGCGCAGGACGAAGACCTGCAGCGCCTCGATCGGCACGAGCAGCACGTAGAGCGGCTTCGGCACACCCGGCGGGAAGAGAGAGTTCTTGAGGTAGCCACCCAGACCGTGCGCCTTGACCCCCGCGGAGAGATACATGACGTACGTCCACGCGGCGAGCACGATCGGCAGGCCGATCACGGAGGTGCCCGCGATGTTGAGGAACGGGATCACCGCGGCGATGTTCATCACGAGGACCGTGCAGAAGATCGTCGCGAGCAGCTTGAAGTACTTGCGGCCGTTCTCCTGGCCCAGCACCTCGATGGCGATCGAGTTGCGCACGAAGTCGAGGATCATCTCGACCGCGTTCTGGAACCGGCCGGGCACCAGGCGGGCGCGCCGGGCTGCGAGGCAGAACACCACCAGCAGGACGGTGGCCATGATGACGCGGACCAGCATGATCCGGTTGAACTCGAAGGGAGTGCCCTCGAAGAAGATGGCCGGCGGGAAGAAGTCCGCGATCGTCGGCGCGTGGAACTCGCCGTCACCTTCGGCGGCAAGCAGCAGGGGGATCGCTGGCGTAGACAGGGGGTTCTCCCGGAGGTCGTACGGTCCGGGCGCTCCACTCCTGGGAGGGCACGCCATCGGACCTGGCCGTCATGGATTCGCGGACAGCCTACCGGATGTTCACAGGTGCTCCGACATCGCGGAGCAGTTTTTCCGGCCAGATCTCGCGGCTTGTGAAGAAGCGCACGATGTTGCCCCCGGCGACGAATGGTCGCCCGGCGCAAGCACCCTGGTCAAAGGCTCGGTCGGACGGCGCGATCAGGGCTGCACGTAGGGCACGCGGCCGCTGTTCACCGCGCGGTAGTCGAGCAGCGCGGACCCGATCGCCCCGACGGCGAGCACGGCGATCAGCACCCACGGCGCGTAGAACGTGGCGCCCTGGAGCAGCGCCAGCACCACGATGAGCACGACGATCTTGGCCACCCAGGCGCCCATGACGAACGCGGCCATGCGCGCGGGGCTCGACCCGACGGTGCGCATCATCGACCAGATCGTCGTGGCGCAGAAGAAGGCCGCGATCGCGGCGCCCACCAGGGCGCCCCACAACCCGGGCAGGCCGGCGACCAGCAGGCCGATGCCGCCGCCCAGCACCACCAGGGCGCCGACCAGCAGCAGCGTGTCCCGCAGCGCGGTCCGCAGCACCCGCCGCTCGGCGTCGGTGGCGTGCTCGTCCGCGGCGGCAGGGTCGGGCGTCGGGCCGGGAGCGTCGGGCGTCGTCATCGGGGGCGTCCTTCGTGCGTCGTCAGGGTGGGCGCGGCCGGGCCGGCCGGCGGCGGGGTCGGGGAACGGTGCGGCGCGGGCGCCGGGTGCGCCGCCACGACCGCCGGGTGGCTGCCGGTGGCGACGTCGTCGTCCAGGAAACGGCCGCGGGTGCGCAGCGGGCCGAGGGTGAGGAGCAGCGCCACCACCACGGCGACGCCGAGGCCGGCAAGAACGGCCTTCCAGTCCCAGAGCACGAGGGCGGCGACGCCGAAGGAGAAGACGGCGGCCCACACGTAGAGGATCAGCACCGCGCGCCGGTGGGAGTGGCCGAGCGCCAGCATCCGGTGGTGCAGGTGCATGCGGTCGGGATGGAACGGCGACTTGCCCGCCGCGAGGCGACGGATCACGGCCATCACCATGTCGAGGAGCGGCAGCAGCACCACCGCGACCGGCAGCAGCAGCGGGATGAACAGGGGCACGCGCTGCGCGCCGGAGAGCGTCGCCCCCATCGAGACCGGGTCGACGTTCCCCGTGATCGTGATGGCCGAGCCGGCGAAGACCAGGCCGAGCACCATCGAGCCCGAGTCGCCCATGAAGATGTGCGACGGGAAGAAGTTGTGCGGCAGGAACCCGAGACACGCGCCGACCAGCACGGCCATCATGAGCGTCGCGAGGTTGGCGTAGTTCTCCGGCGTCGCCTGCTGGGTCAGCCCGTAGGTGTACAGCAGGAAGGCGGAGCCGCCGATCGCGATCAGGCCCGCGGCCAGCCCGTCCAGGCCGTCGACGAAGTTCACCGCGTTCATCGCCACGACGACCACCAGGATCGTCAGGAACAGCGAGATCCTCGACGAGGTGATGAACAGCCAGTCCGGGGTGGGCAGCGACGTGAGCTGGACCTGCTGGAGGGCCATGAACCCCGCCGCGAGCACCTGCCCGGCGAGCTTGGTCATCCAGTCCAGGTCCCACACGTCGTCGGCCCAGCCGAGCAGGCAGACGATGACGGCGCCGCCCACGATGCCCCACGCCTGCGGGCCGGTCTCGAAGACGCCCGCGAGGAACGGCATCTGCGAGGCCAGCACCACCGCGACGACGATCCCGAGGAGCATCGCGAGGCCGCCCAGCCGGGGCGTCGGCTGCACGTGCACGTCGCGCGCCCGCACCGCGGTGATCGCGTTCGTGCGGCGCGCGACCCACCGCGCGCCCGGCGTGGCGAGGTAGGTGACCGCCGCCGAGACGAGCAGCAGGAGCAGATAGGCCCTCACCCGGCGGACTCCTCCGCGGGGGCGGAGCTCTGCTCCTCGGTCCGGGCGGGCGTGCTCTCGTCGGCAGGCTCGGTCGACGCGTCAGCGGTCTCGGCAGTGGTCTCGGTGGCGGGCTCCTCGACCGGCTCGTCGACGCCCCGCACGGGCGCGACGTCGTTCAGCGCCTCGAGCGTGATCGCGCCCTGGCGCACCACGCGCAGCTGCTCTCCGGTGGCGTCGACGATGGTCGAGGCGACCCCGCCGGGCGCGTCCCCGCCGTCGAGGTAGACGGTCACCGCGTCCCCGAGCTGCGCCTGCGCGTCGGCGACCTCGAGGGCCGCCGGGTTGCCGGTGGCGTTGGCGCTCGACACCGCGAGCGGGCCCGTGCGCCGCAGCAGCGCCAGCGCGGCCGGGTGGTCGGGCATGCGGAGCGCGACGGTGCCGTGCGTCTCCCCCAGGTCCCACTGCAGCGAGGGCTGCGCCTGCAGGATGATCGTGAGCCCGCCCGGCCAGAACGCCTCGGCCAGCTTGCGCGCGTCGTCGGGGACCTCGGTGGCGAGCCCGTCGAGGGTGCGGACGTCCGGGATGAGGACGGGCGGGGGCATCTGGCGCCCGCGGCCCTTGGCCGCGAGCAGGGCCGCGACGGCCTCCGCGTCGAAGGCGTCGGCGCCGATCCCGTAGACGGTGTCGGTCGGCAGCACCAGCAGGCCGCCGCGCGAGACCGTGTTCACCGCCTCGTCGATCGCAGGGCCCCAGGTGTTCGGGTCGGTGACGTCGTGCACGCTGCTCACGGGCTCAGTCTGTCACGGTTCGGCCGGCCCCCGGCCGGCCGTCCGGGTCGGTGGCCAGGTGCTCGCGCGTACCGCCGCAGCGGCGCGCCACCACCATCCGCGGCCGGCCGGTGAGGTCCTCGCGCGTGCTCGCGGGGCCGAACCCGGTCGTGCCCGCCACCATCGCGCGCGCCGCGGCAGCCTGCACCTCCGCGTGCTCCATGACGTACAGACCGCCGGGCCGCAGCAGCCGCGCCGCGGCGGCGGTCACTCCGCGGGGCACCTCCAGCCCGTCGTCGCCCAGGCCGTAGAGCGCCACGGCCGGGTCGTGGTCGGCCACCTCGGGGTCGCGCGGCACGGCGCCCGGCGGCACGTACGGCGGGTTGGAGACGACGACGTCGACGGCGCCGTCCAGCTCGCGCAGCGCGGTGCGCGCGTCGCCGCGCAGCAGGCGGACGACGGCGTCCGCCGCCCCGTCCCCCGTCGCCGCGGCGACGTTCCGGGCGGCCCACCCGTGGGCCGCGGCGTCGAGCTCGACGGCGTGCACGCGGGCGCCCGGCACCTCGGTCGCGACGGCCAGCGCGATGGCTCCCGACCCGGTGCACAGGTCGACCACGACCGCCGTGCCCTCGCGGGCCACCACGCGCACCGCCTCGTCGATCGCGACCTGCGCGACCTCCTCGGTCTCGGGCCGCGGGACGAAGACGCCCGGCCCGACGGCGAGCTCCAGGTGCCGGAAGGCGGCCACGCCGGTGAGGTGCTGCAGCGGCTCCCGGTCCGCGCGGCGCTCGACGTCGGCGGCGAACCGGTCGGCCGCGCCGTCCGGCATCACGCGGTCCAGCACGGCGAGGCGCCGCGCCTCCGACCGGTCGACGCCGAGGGCGTGCGCGAGCAGGGTCTCCGCGTCGACGCGCGGGCTGGGCACGCCGGCTGCTCCGAGCCGCGACGTCGCCCAGCGCACGGCCCCGCCGACGGTCGCGGGCACGGCGGGAACCGCGGGCGTCGCGTCAGTCACCGGCGCTGCCCGCGGCCGCGAGCCGCGCCGCCTCGTCGGCCTCGACCGCCGAGCGCACCACCGGGTCGAGGTCCCCCGCGAGCACGTGGTCGAGGTTGTACGCCTTGTACCCGGTGCGATGGTCCGCGATGCGGTTCTCCGGGAAGTTGTAGGTGCGGATCCGCTCGCTGCGGTCCACGGTGCGCACCTGGGAGCGCCGGACGTCGGCGGCGGCCGCGGCGGCCGCCTCCTGCTGCGCCGCGAGCAGCCGGGCGCGCAGCACGCGCATCGCCTGCTCCTTGTTCTGCAGCTGCGACTTCTCGTTCTGCATCGACACGACGATCCCCGTGGGGACGTGCGTGATGCGGACGGCCGAGTCCGTCGTGTTCACGGACTGGCCGCCCGGGCCCGACGACCGGTAGACGTCGATGCGCAGGTCGTTCGGGTCGATCTCCACCTCGCCCGGATCGTCCACCTCGGGCAGCACCAGCACGCCGGCCGCCGACGTGTGGATGCGTCCCTGCGACTCCGTGACCGGCACGCGCTGCACGCGGTGCACGCCGCCCTCGTACTTCAGGCTCGCCCACACGCCCTCGGCGGGGTCGGAGACGCTCCGCGCCTTGACCGCGACCTGGACGTCCTTGTAGCCGCCCAGCTCGGTCTCGGTGGCGTCGAGCACCTGGGTGGCCCAGCCGCGGCGCTCGGCGTAGCGCAGGTACATGCGCAGGAGGTCGCCGGCGAAGAGGGCCGACTCGTCGCCGCCCTCCCCCGCCTTGATCTCGAGGATGACGTCGCGCGCGTCGTCGGGGTCCCGCGGCACCAGCACACGCCGCAGCCGCTCGGACGCGTCCTCCGCCGCGGCGCGCAGGGCCGGCAGCTCGGCCGCGAAGGCCTCGTCCTCGGCGGCGAGCTCGGCGGCCGCCTCCGCGTCGTCGCGGGCCTGCTCCCACGCGCGGTACGCCGCGGCGACCTGGTTCAGCTCGGCGTAGCGGCGGCCGAGAGAGCGGGCGCGCCCCGCGTCCGCGTGCACGGCCGGGTCGGCCAGCGCGCGCTCGATCTCGGCGTGCTCGTCGAGCAGCGGCCGCGCGGCGGCGAACGAGTCGGTCATGGGTACTCCCGGTCCGGGCGCGAGGCGGCGTCGGGCCCGGCGCGGACCACCTCACCGGGACACGCACTGCCTCGGCGGGTGGCGACATTCCCTCGGCAAAGCAGAAGCGCCGGTGGTCCGTCGTCCGACTGCCCCTGGAGAGGTTGTCGGGCGGACCACCGGCGCTAGCCACCCCACGAACGTGCTCGCTTCGCTCCGCGCGTTCGCAGGGACCCCGACAGGGGTCAGGCAGCTACTTCTTCTTGCCGTAGCGCGCCTGGAAGCGGGCGACGCGGCCACCGGTGTCGAGGATCTTCTGCTTGCCCGTGTAGAACGGGTGGCAGGCGCTGCAGACCTCGACGCTGATCTTGCCGGAGGTCGCGGTGCTGTGGGTCGTGAACGTGTTGCCGCAGGTGCAGGTCACCTCGGTGACGACGTACTCGGGGTGGATTCCGGACTTCATGATGCTCCTTGGTGTGATGCCACCGGGTCGCCCCGCAGGACAGCGGGCCGTGAACCGGATGGCCGACGAACCATTGTGCCAGAACGCGGACGCGCACCGGGACGATCAGATCGTCTCGCCCGGGTTCTCGTCCGAGAGCCCGGCCGGCGTCGTCTTCTGCACGTGCAGCAGGAACTCGACGTTGGTCTTGGTCTTCTTGAGCTGGCCGAGCAGCAGCTCGATCGCCTGCTGCTGGTCGAGCGCCCCCATGACGCGGCGCAGCTTGTAGACGATGCCCAGCTCGTCCTTCGACATGAGGATCTCCTCGCGCCGGGTGCCGGACGCGTTGACGTCCACCGCCGGGAAGATCCGCTTGTCCGCGAGGTTGCGGGAGAGGCGCAGCTCCATGTTGCCCGTGCCCTTGAACTCCTCGAAGATCACCTCGTCCATCTTCGAGCCCGTCTCCACGAGCGCCGAGGCGAGGATGGTCAGCGAGCCGCCGTTCTCGATGTTGCGCGCCGCGCCGAAGAACTTCTTCGGCGGGTAGAGCGCCGCGGCGTCGACACCACCGGACAGGATGCGGCCCGACGCCGGCGCCGCGAGGTTGTAGGCGCGCGACAGGCGGGTGAGCGAGTCGAGCAGCACGACGACGTCCTGGCCCAGCTCGACCAGGCGCTTGGCCCGCTCGATGGCGAGCTCCGCGACGATCGTGTGGTCCGACGCGGGGCGGTCGAACGTCGAGGCGATGACCTCGCCCTTGACCGTCCGCTCCATGTCGGTGACCTCTTCGGGCCGCTCGTCCACGAGCACCACCATGAGGTGGACCTCGGGGTTGTTCGCGGTGATCGCGTTGGCGATCTGCTGCATGATGATCGTCTTGCCGGCCTTGGGCGGCGCGACGATGAGGCCGCGCTGGCCCTTGCCGATCGGGGCGACGATGTCGATCACGCGCGGCGTGAGGCGGGTGGCCTCCGGGTTCTCCAGCCGCAGCCGCTCCTGCGGGTACAGCGGCGTCAGCTTGGTGAACTCGGGACGCTGGCGCGCCTCCTCCGGCGTCATGCCGTTGACGGAGTCCAGCCGCACGAGCGCGTTGAACTTGCTGCGGACGTTCTTGCCCGCCGGCGGCTCCTCGCCCTCGCGGGGCTGGCGGATGGCACCGACGATCGCGTCGCCGCGGCGCATGCCGGACTTCTTCACCTGGTTGAGGGAGACGTAGACGTCGCCCGCCCCGGGCAGGTAGCCGCTCGTGCGCACGAAGGCGTAGTTGTCGAGGATGTCGAGCACGCCGGCGACGGGCAGCAGCACGTCGTCCTCGCGCACCTCGACGTCGTCCAGGCCGGCGACGTCCGGGCCGCCCGCACGCCCGCCGCGGTTGCGCTTGCGGTCCCGGCCGCGGTCGCGACCCCGGCGACGGCGCGAACCGCGCTCGTCGTCGTCGTCCCGCCGCGGGCGCTCGTCGCGCTGGCCGCCCTGGGCGCCCGAGCGCTGCTGCTGGCCGGAGCCGTCGTTGCCGCGCCCCTGACCCGAGCGCTGGCCGTCACCCTCGCCCTGTCCCTGTCCCTGGCCGGTGTTCTGGCCGTTGCCGTTCTGCCCGTTGCCGGACCGGCGGCCGCCGCGCTCGCGCGGGGCCGCGACGGCCTCCGCGAGCTGGGCGAGGCGCGCCTCGCGGTCGGCGTCGTTCTGCTGGCCGCGCTGCTCGCTGCCGCGCTGCTCGTCCCGGGAGGGCTGCTGCTCGGCGGGCGCCTCCGCCGCGCGCTGCTGCGGCGCCGCGTCGCCCTCGGCCGAGCCGGCCGAGCGGGTGGCCCGGCGCGAGCGGCGCGGGGCCTCGGCCCCGTCGGCGCGCGGGGAGCGGGCGCCGCCCGAGGCCTGCCCGGAGCTCTGCTCGGCCGGCGACTGGGCCGGGGCGTCGCTGCGGACCGTCGGCGCCACGGCGGTCGCCGCGGCGACCGGGGCACCGGCGGTGCGCGCGCCCTGGCCGCGGGCGGCCCGGATCGCGTCCTGCAGGTCGCTCTTGCGCATCCGGGACGTGCCCTTGACGCCCATGCCGGAGGCCAGCGCCTGGAGCTCGGCCAGACGCATCGAGCTCAGGTTCCCGGATGCGGCGGCGCCGTTCCGGCTGTCGGTGGTGTTCGTCACGAAGGACCCTTCCCCCTCGTATGCGGCCCGCAGATCTCGGGGCCGGGGTGGTTGCCGTCCGGCGCGGGGAGCGCCGAGACGCGTGGAACCTCGCATCAGTGGTACGACGACGTCGGCTGGCGGGGTTGGTGTTTCACCCTCTCGCGGGACTGGCGCGGCGGTCCTGCACCGCATCGCGACCACCGAGGCACCTGGCTCTGACCGGGCACGCTGGCGCGCCGTGCGGTGGAGAGGGGGTGCCCTCGCGGTCGATCCCGAAGGCTCACCGCATCATATCACCTCACACCCGGCCCCAGGCCGACGCGCCGGCCGCCACGCGGCGCGCCACCGCGCCGTCGTGGTCCACCCCCGGCCGCAGCGCGCGCCAGCCCGCCACGTCGTCGACGAGGTCGGCCAGCACGGCGTCGAGCCGGCCCGTGCCGTCGCCCGCGGTGAGCACGAGGACCGTGGGACCGGCGCCGGAGATCGTGGCCGCCAGCCCCTCGGCGCGCAGGGCCCGCAGCAGCTCGGCCGAGCCCGCCATCACGCTCGCGCGGTAGTCCTGGTGCAGCCGGTCCTCGGTGGCGTCGAGCAGCAGCTCCGGGCGCCGCGCCAGCGCCTCGACGAGCAGCCCCGCGCGCCCGGCGGTGAACGCCGCGTCGCCGTGCGGCACCTCCGCCGGGAGCACGCCCCGGGCGCGGCTCGTGGCCAGGCGGGCGTCGGGCACCAGGACGGTGGCCTCGATGCGGTCGTCGACGTCCAGGTCCACGGCGCGGGGGCCGTCGCCCGACCGCCACGCCAGCGTCGCGCCACCCCGGATCGCGGGAGCCGCGTTGTCCGGGTGGCCCTCGAACTCCGTCGCGATCCGCAGCACCGCGGCCGCGTCCAGGACGTGGGGGTCGGCGAGGAGCGCACGCGCCGCGACGATGCCCGACACGACGGCCGCCGACGACGAGCCCAGCCCCCGCGCGTGCGGGATCCGGTTGACGCATTGCAGCCGCAGGCCGGTCCGGGGAGCCCCGGCGAGCTCGAGCGTGTGCCGCAGGGCGCGCACGACGAGGTGGTCGTCGCCGAGCGGCACCTCCCCCGCCCCCTGCCCCTCGACCTCGATGACGACGTCGTCGCTCGCGAGGAGCTCGACCTCCAGGTCGTCGTACAGCGCGAGGGCCAGGCCCATCGCGTCGAACCCCGGGCCCAGGTTGGCGCTGGTCGCGGGAACACGGACCAGCACGTGGTCGGCGCCGAGCTGCATGCGCGTCTCCCTCTCGGGGCTCGGTCGGAACGGTGTCGGGCGGGAGGGGCTCAGCCGAGGCCGAGCGCGTCGGCGATGGAGACGACGTCGGCGCTCACGCGCGTCGGGGTCACCTCGCCGCCGTCCGGCGTGCGCAGCGCCCACTGCGGGTCCTTGAGCCCGTGGCCGGTGACCGTCACGACGACCCGGGCCCCGGCGGGGACCAGGCCGCGCTCGGCGCGGGCGAGCAGGCCCGCGACGCCGGACGCGGACGCCGGCTCGACGAACACGCCGACCTCGGCGGACAGGACGCGGTGCGCGGCGAGGATCTGCTCGTCGGTGACCGACTCGATCACGCCGCCGGACGTGTCGCGGGCGGCCTCCGCCTGCTCCCACGACGCCGGGTTGCCGATGCGGATCGCGGTGGCGATCGTCTCCGGCTGGTCGACGGGGTGCCCGAGGACGATCGGCGCGGCGCCGGCGGCCTGGAAGCCCCACATCTGCGGCGTGCGGGTCGCGACCGCGCCGTGCGCGGCGCCGTCGTCCAGGCCCGCGTACTCGCGGTAGCCCTTCCAGTACGCGGTGATGTTGCCCGCGTTGCCGACCGGGAGGCAGTGGATGTCCGGGGCGTCGCCCAGGGCGTCGACGACCTCGAACGCCGCCGTCTTCTGACCCTCGATGCGGTCCGGGTTGACGGAGTTCACCAGCTCGACCGGGTACACCTCGGCGAGCTTGCGCGCCGCGATCAGGCAGTCGTCGAAGTTGCCGTCAACCTGCAGGAGGCGGGCGCCGTGCGCGATCGCCTGGCTGAGCTTGCCCATCGCGATCTTGCCGTCCGGCACGAGCACGGCGCAGGTCATGCCGGCGCGGGTCGCGTACGCGGCCGCCGAGGCGGACGTGTTGCCGGTCGAGGCGCACACGACGGCCTTCGCGCCGCGGCCCGCGGCCGCGGAGATCGCCGTCGTCATGCCGCGGTCCTTGAACGACCCGGTCGGGTTCATGCCCTCGACCTTGACGTAGACGTCGGCGCCGGTGCGGTCCGACAGCGCGGGGGCGGCCACGAGCGGGGTGCCGCCCTCGCCGAGCGTCACGATCCGCTCCGCCACGTGGGCGGGCAGCCGGTCGGCGTACTCGGTGATGACACCGCGCCACTGGTGGGCAGGCTGGGGCGTCGACATGTCAGGCTCCCTCGACTCGCAGGACGGACGTGATCTCGCGCACCGGCTCGAGGCCGCGCACGGCCGCGACCGTCGCGGCGAGCGACGCCTCGCGGGCGGAGTGCGTGGTGAGCAGCAGCGCGGCGGTGCCCTCGGCGACGTCGACGGCGTACGGCTCGTCGGGCGCCTGGCGGACGGTGTCGATCGACACGCCGTGGTCGGCGAGCACCTGCGCCACCTGCGCCAGGACGCCGGGGCGGTCCGCCACGACGAGGCGGACCTGGTAGCGCGTGACGGCGGCGTCGTGCGGCAGCACCGGCAGCGACGCGTACGCGGACTCGCGCGGCCCGCGCCCGCCGACCATCCGGTCGCGCGCGGCCGACACGAGGTCGCCGAGCACGGCGGACGACGTCGGGCGGCCGCCCGCGCCCTGCCCGTAGAACATGAGCGGCCCGGCGTCGTCGGCCTCGACGAAGACCGCGTTGAACGCGCCCCGCACCGCGGCGAGCGGGTGCGTGGCCGGCACGAGCGCGGGGTGCACCCGCACGGACACGCCCTCGGCGGTCTGCTCCGCGATCGCCAGCAGCTTCACGACGTGCCCGGTCTGCTGCGCGGCGGCGACGTCGGCGGCGGTCACGCGGGTGATGCCCTCGCAGGCGACCTGCGCCAGCGAGACCCGGGTGTGGAACGCGAGCGACGCGAGGATCGCGGCCTTCGCCGCGGCGTCGTGCCCCTCGACGTCCGCCGTGGGGTCGGCCTCCGCGTACCCGAGGGTCTGCGCCTCCTTGAGCGCCTCCTCGAGGTCCAGCCCGTGCGTCGTCATCTGGTCGAGCACGTAGTTGGTGGTGCCGTTGACGATGCCGAGCACGCGGCGCACCTGGTCGCCGGCGAGCGACTCGCGCACGGGGCGGACGATCGGGATCGCGCCGGCCACGGCGGCCTCGAACGACAGGTCGACGCCCGCGGCGTCGGCGGCCTCGAAGAGCTCCGGGCCGTGCGCGGCGAGGAGCGCCTTGTTCGCCGTGACGACGCTCGCGCCGCCGGCGATCGCGCGGTGGATGAGCCCGCGCGCCGGCTCGATGCCGCCCATGAGCTCGATGACGAGGTCGGCCCGGTCGACGAGCGCCTCGGCGTCCTCGGTGAGCAGGTCGGCGGGGACGACCGTCCCGACGCCGCCGCGCGGACGGCTCGCGTCGCGCACGGCGATGCCCACCAGCTCGAGGCGTGCCCCGGCCCGGGCGGCGAGGTCGTCGGCGTGCTGGATCAGCGTCTGCGCGACCTGGGAGCCGACGACCCCGCAGCCGAGCAGCGCGACGCGCAGCACCGTGGGGGTCGGGTCGGCCGCCTGGCGGGGACGGGCCGCGGGGACGGCCCCAGTCAGGGGCCCGGACGAGGGGGCTGCAGGCACGGGAGAACCTTCGGAACGGGATGCCGGGACGGGGTCAGGATAGCCGCGGCGCGTCGGCCGCCGGGCCGCCGTCCACGGCCGTCAGCCCAGGTCGAGCGCGAGCAGGTCGTCGACCGTCTCGCGCCGCACCAGGACGCGCGACGCGCCGCATGAGACGGCGACCACCGGCGGGCGGGTCAGCAGGTTGTAGTTCGACGCCATCGAGCGCCCGTACGCGCCGGTCGCGGCGACGGCGAGCAGGTCGCCGTCGCGCACGTCGCCGGGCAGCCAGGTCTCGTGCACGACGATGTCGCCGCTCTCGCAGTGCTTGCCCACGACGCGCGCGAGCACGGGCTCCGCCGTCGAGGTCCGGCCCACGAGCTCCGCGTGGTACTGCGCCTCGTACAGCGCCGGGCGGATGTTGTCGCTCATGCCGCCGTCGACCGAGACGTAGGTGCGGACACGGCCGTCGTCGAGCGCGACCGGCTTCACCGTGCCGACCGTGTAGAGCGTCAGCCCCGCGGGGCCGACGATGGCGCGGCCCGGCTCGATCGAGATCCGGGGCAGCGGAGTGCCCAGCTCGGCGCACACGGCCGCCACCGCGCTCGCCACGTCCTTCGCGATGCGGTCCGGGTCGAGCGGCACCTCCCCCGGCAGGTACGCGATGCCGTACCCGCCGCCGAGGTCCACCTCGCCGACCAGCACGCCCGTGCGCTCCGCGAGCTCGGCGCGCAGCCGCAGCACGACGCGCGCCGCCGCCTCGAAGCCCGCCGGGTCGAGGATCTGCGAGCCGATGTGCGAGTGGATGCCCAGCAGGTGCAGCTCCGGGCGCTCGACGGCCGCGAGCAGCGCGCGCATCGCGGGCCCGTCTCCCCCGTCCGGACCCGGGTTCACCGAGAGGCCGAACTTCTGGTCCTCGTGCGCGGTGGAGATGTACTCGTGCCCGCCCGCGTGCACGCCGGTCGTGACGCGCACCATGACGGGAGCCACGAGCCCGCGGGAGCCGGCGAGCGCCGCCACCCTGTCGATCTCGACGAGCGAGTCGACGATGATGCGGCCGACGCCCGCGTCGAGTGCCGCGAGGATCTCGGCGTCCGACTTGTTGTTGCCGTGCAGGCCGATCTCGGCGCCGGGGACACCGGCGCGCAGCGCGACGGCGAGCTCGCCGCCGGACGCCGTGTCGACGCGCAGGCCCTCCTCGCGCGCCCAGCGGGCCACGGCGACGGTGAGCAGCGCCTTGCCCGCGTAGTAGACGTCGACGCCGGTGCCCACCTCGGCGAACGCCGTCGCGAACGCCGTGCGGTAGCCGCGGGCGCGGGCCCGGAAGTCGGCCTCGTCGAGGACGTAGGCGGGGGTGCCCTGCTGGGCCGCCAGCGCGTCCACGCCGACCCCGCCCACCTCGACGACGCCGTCGTCGCGGCGGCGCACGCCCGTCGACCAGGGGACCCCGAGCACGCCCGTCGTGGCCTGGTTCCCGGCCCCGGTCACATCCGCTCCGGGGCGGAGACGCCGAGCAGGTCGAGGCCGTTCGCCAGCACCTGGCGCACCGCGTCGTTCAGCCACAGGCGCGTGCGGTGCGTGTCGGTGACCTCCTCGTCCGGGTACGGCGTCACGCGGCACTCCTGGTACCACTTGTGGTAGTCCGCGGCGAGGGACTCGAGGTAGCGCGCGACGCGGTGCGGCTCGCGCAGCTCGGCCGCCTGCGTGACGATCCGCGGGAACTCGGTGAGCGCGCCGACCAGCGCCGCCTCGGTCTCGTGCGTGAGCAGGGCGGGGTCGAAGGCGTCGGAGCCGTCGGCCGCGACGCGCGCGACGTCGCGGTCGGCCGCGTTCCGGTCGACGGCGCAGGTGCGCGAGTGCGCGTACTGCACGTAGTAGACGGGGTTGTCGTTGCTCTGCTTGAGCATCTCCTCGCCCGACAGCGACAGCGGCGAGTCCGCGGGGTAGCGCGCGAGCGAGTACCGCAGCGGGTCGGAGCCCAGCCACTCGATGAGGTCGTCCATGTACAGGGCGTTGCCGCGGCGCTTGCCCATCCGCTCGCCGCCGATGTTGACGAGCTGGCCGATGAGCACCTCGATGTTCGCCTCCGGGTCGTCGCCCGCGCAGGCGGCGATGGCCTTGAGCCGGTTGATGTACCCGTGGTGGTCGGCGCCGAGCAGGTAGATCTTGCCCGGGAACCCGCGGTCCTTCTTCGACAGGTAGTACGCGGCGTCGGCGGCGAAGTAGGTGGGCTCGCCGTTCGCGCGGATCATCACGCGGTCCTTGTCGTCCGCGAAGTCCGTGGTGCGCAGCCACACCGCGCCGTCGACGTCGAAGACGTGCCCCTGCTCGCGCAGGCGGGCGACCGCCTGCTCCACGGCGCCCGAGTCGTGCAGCGTGCGCTCGGAGAACCAGACGTCGAAGTGCACGCCGAACGCGTCGAGGGTGCGGCGGATCGCCTCGAGCTGGGCCTGGTAGCCGAGCTCGCGCGCGGTCGTGAGGGCCTCGTCCGCCGGGAGCGACAGGAGGTCGGGCTCCTGCTCGAGCACCTCGGCGGCGCGCTCGGCGACGTACTCGCCGGGGTACCCGCCCTCGGGCACGTCCTCGCCCTTCGCGCGGGCGAGGATCGACGCGGCGAACTTGTCCATCTGCGCGCCCGCGTCGTTGATGTAGTACTCGGCCGTCACGTCGGCGCCGGCCGCTCGCATGATCCGCGCGAGCGCGTCGCCGAGCGCCGCCCAGCGGGTGTGGCCGATGTGCAGCGGGCCCGTCGGGTTGGCGGAGATGAACTCGAGGTTGTGCACCTGGCCCGCGAGGGCGTCGGTGCGGCCGTACGCGTCTCCGGCGGTGACGATCGTGCGGGCGAGCTCGCCCGCGGCGCCCGCCTCGAGCGTGATGTTGAGGAATCCCGGGCCGGCGACGTCGGCCGCCTTGATCCCCGGCGTCGCCGCGAGGCGGGCCGCCAGGTCCTCCGCGAGCGCGCGCGGCGTGGTGCCCGCCTTCTTCGCGAGCTGCAGCGCCACGTTGGTGGCCCAGTCCCCGTGCTCGCGCTGCCGGGGTCGCTCCACGTGCACCGAGGCCGGGACGGCGTCGGCGGGCAGGGCGAGGGTGCCGTCGGCCACGGCCGAGGCGAGGGCAGCGCTGAGTGCTCCGGAGAGCTCGTCGGGGGTCACCGGGCGATTCTACAAAGGCGGCGGGCCGCCAGGTGCTCGCCGTCGTGGTGGGATCGTCCGCCGTGTGCCGTCCGGTGCTCAGGTGCTGGTAGTCTCGTGCACCGTGCCGAGCGGTTTTCCGTCCGGCGCCCGCGCCTGTAGCTCAGTGGATAGAGCGTCTGCCTCCGGAGCAGAAGGTCGGGGGTTCGAATCCCTTCAGGCGCACCACGAGAGAACGGCCCTGGTCATCGACCAGGGCCGTTCTTCGTTCTCCCTCGACCCCGACGCCGGGGGGGGGGGGGGGGTGGGGAGGAGGGGGGGAGGGCGGGGGGGGGTGTGAGGAGGGGGGGGGGTGGGGGAGGGGGGGTGGGGGTTGCGTC